>CAWIUZ010000151.1:0-6604 GCA_963838915.1 uncultured Acidobacteriota bacterium | reverse complement strand
AGGCACTAAGCACTAGCCACTGCTCTAGTTCAGCCTGATCCGATTGAACGCGTCCCACGTCGACATGTCGGACAGAACGACGCGGTCGCCGGGTTTCAGTCCGTCCAGGATCTCGACGGTGTTGACCGAGCTTCGACCCAGCTTCACCTGTATGCGCGAGGCGCCGTTGCCTTCTTCATCCAGCTTGAAGATTCCGACTGTGCTGTTGGGCCGGCCAAACGCCGGCCGGCCGACGTAGACCACGTCCTTCAGGTTCTCGATCTCGATGGTGCCTTCCACACTCAGGTCGGGGCGTGCGCCTTTCGGCAGTTCGCCCTCCAGTTTGACGTCCACGGTCACCGTTCCGTTTATGACCGCGGGGTCAATGCGTTCCACACGGCCGGCAATGATGCCGTTGCGCGTGTCCACGGAGGCATCTTGGCCGATCAAAACGTCCTTCGCCTGGGTCTCGGGAATCTTCAGTTCCGCCTTCAGCTTGTTCGGCTGGGCTACCTTGGCCAGGATCGTGCCTGCGGTGACTTGCTGGCCGACTTCCACCGGCACCTCCTGCAGCGTGCCGTCTTCGACTCCTGCGCGCACTCTCAGCCGGTCCAGTTGCGACTCCTTCAACTCGTAAAGGGCGCGCAGCTGTCCGACTTTGGCTTTCGAGGCCTCGAGTTGGGCTTGGGCGGAAGCGGCACTCACGGCCAGCCGGTCCTGCTCGATTTTATTGCGGGTGGTCAACTCGTTGGCTTTGGCTTGCGACAGCTTGGCATTCAGCTCGGCAGCTAAGCCTGCCTTGGCCAGCGCGTCGTCCTTTTCGGCATTGAGCAACGCGTTGGTGTAATCCGCCTGGACCGTGGCAGCGGCTGCCTTCTCGTCCAACAGTTTGCTGTCAAGCTGAGCCTTCAGACTGTTGTAGTCCGCTTCCGCGGCCTTGAGTTGCCATTGGGCGTCAAGAGCGGCCTGCTCGAGTTCAGGGTTCTTCAACTCCATGATGATCGTGTCGGGCTTCATGTGCTGGACGCCGGGCAAGAGCCGCTTCACCACCCGCCCGTCTGAGGTGGCCGGAATCCACAGCAGTTCATCCGGAACCAACGTGCCCAAGCCTCTCACTTCGAGTAGCATTGGCCCCCTTTTGACCGTTTCAATCCAGACCGTGGCTTTGTCCACGCTGGGTGCGGCAGGTTTTAGGCGCGAAAGACCATAAGTTACAGAAGCAATGGCTAGAAGGCCCACAGCGGCAAAAATGATCCTGCGTATTAGGCGTTTTCGCTTTGCATCTTCACGTGGTATGTCCATGTCGATACTCCCCAGGATATTTAGGGCAATAGCACTGCCAAGTCCAATTGTAGATTACATCCTTTAGTTTCAACGTATTAAGTGGAATGACCGCAAGGTGGCCATCCACAACTGTTCGATTTTGGGACGACCCGTTCCGAGTTCGGGATTGGGTGCCGTCGGGCCGGCCACGAGGGTCGCCCTACGAAGCTAGTTCACCGGCGTCCCGGGAATGTTGGGCGCCCGCTTGACTTCTCCTTGTACAGCCTCGTTCAGGTCGATCTTGTTCCTTTCGAGCAGAGTGCCCGCGGCTTGTTCGTACTGGATCAATGCCTTGGCATAAGCCGCGCGCGCAGCAACCACAGTCCCCTGGGCGTTGGCGAGGTTGGTCTGTGCGGTGATGACATCTTCTACCGTGGCCGAAGCTAAGGTGAACTTCTGCTGTTGCATCCCAAGCACCTGTCGTGAGATCGTCTCTAAGTTTATGGCAGCGTCAAGTTGAGCCTTAGCTTGCTCCACTGCGCTCACCGCCTTAGCCACATCCCAGACTGCCTGGTTCTTGGCTTGCTCGAGCGTCGTTTGCATCTGCCGCTGCTCGATGAGGGCCCGGGCCGCGTCGGCCTGGGCAACGCGGTTGCGAAGGGGAACTCCCAACTGAACGCCGTAAGAGATGTTGGGGTAATCGTTTGCAAAAATATTCCTGAAGGTGGGCGTTACACCCCCAGCCAGCCCGTAGAGGTTATAGGTGGCAAAGGCCTGGAGTTGGGGCAGCAGGGCATTGCGTGTCTGCTGGAGAACGTACTCCTGATTGCGCAGGTTGAGATCGGCCTGTTCGATCTCCGGGCGATGGTTGGCCGCTTCCCGCATAGCCTCATTCAGGGGCGGCACATCCTCCGGATGCGGCTCCGGCAGCTTATCAGTTGGGAGAATGTCCACCTTGGCCAACTCATCATTGAAGCTCTTGGAAATCTTGGCCTTCAGGGTTTGGGAATCCTGTGAGAACGTGTTTCCCGCCGTCAGCAGGTCCTGTTTCCTCAAGGCTACTTCCTCTTGGCTCCTCAGCACGTCATATTGGGCAACAGCGCCCATCTTTAACTCCGTCTGGTTGTCCTCCAGGAGCTTTTCGGCATTTTGCAGCCCCTCTTGCGCCACGCGGATTTTCTCCTCGTCGGCCAGCAGGTCGTAGTAAGTGCTCACCACCGCCGCTACCTGGGTGATCACGGCTTGCCGGAATTTACTCATGGCGAATTTCAGCGTGTTTGGGCCTTGGCGGATGAAAACGCCATTCGCTCGGCGACCAAAACCGTTTAATAAGTTCTGGGTAAAGCCGATCGAAAGGCCCGAGTAAAACTCCGGATTGAACTCTGCGCCTACGACGTTCGAGGAATAGCGCTGCGTATACTCATACGCAGAGACGCTTGTGCCAGTCAGAAAACCCTGGCTGTACCCGGCTTGAAAGTAGGCGTTGTGACTGGTCTCAACATTCGTACCGCTTACCGCAACATAGTTCAAGGGGGTGATGGCATTGCTCCAGCCGTAGAAAGCGTATACGCTCGGGTCACAGCAGCCCGATGTACCCCCGCCGTAGATGCCGCCCCCGAGGGTGCTGCCGGCGCCAACGCTTCCACCGCTACCGCTACTGCTCAAACCCCCGCCCAAAGCGCCGGAAAAGGCCGTAGTGGATACGAACGAACCTGCCGCGCCACGCGCCGCCCCGCCCCCTTTGGTGCGCAAATAGTCCGTTTGGGCAATGGGCAAGTTGTATCGCGCCACCTCGACATCCAGATTGTTCTCTAGAGCTAGAGCGATGGCGTCTTCCAGCGTCAGCACCAGTTTGCCATTCGAAATCAGATCTTGGAGCCGTGGCGAGTTGTCCAGCCGCGGTCTCGGAACAAAAGGCCTCATGTAGGGTGAAAAAATACCGGGGAAGGCGTGACTGGTCGAGTAGTCAAAGTTCGTCGCCTTCTCAGCTCCCGGATCTTTCTTGCCCTCCTGCCCAGCCGCAGGCTGGATCGAGACTACCGCCAGGAAAATTGCTACCACTAAAATTCGCCAAAATGCCATTTTCGTTACCATTTTCACTTCTCCATTGGGATACTCGTTTAAACCGCCGAAATGCAGAGACTGAAACCAAAGGCAAAGGGCTAAAGCCAGACTGCTGTGTCCTACATTTCCTTTCTCCCCGCCTCTGCGCCTTCGCGGTGAACGTCATTCCAGCCGGATGCGGTTGAAACTGTCCCATGCCGACATGTCGGAAAGGATCACCTTGTCGGCGGGCTGCAAGCCGCTGAGGACCTCGATCGTGTTCGCCGAAGCACGACCTAGGCGCACCTCGACGAGGCTGGCTCCCTTGCCGTCCGGGTCGACCTTGAACAGTGATGCGGTGGAGTTGGGCTGGCCGAATACCGGGCGCCCCACGTAGGTTATATTGTCGAGTTTCTCGATCTCGATGGTGCCGTCCACTTCCTGGCCCGGCTTTGTTCCTTCAGGCGCCGGGCCATCTAGTTTCACGTCGACCGTCATGCCCCCCCCGTCCACGATGGGGGCTACAGCCGCCACATGACCGGGAACAACTCCGTTGTGTGTGTCGATAGTCGCCCCCTCGCCGGCTCGCACGTCCTTACCCTGCGCCTGGGGGATTTTCAACTCCACCGTCGTGCTGTTAGACGGCGCCTTGGCGCCTTTCGTTTTCGGGGCAAAAACCCCTAAACCTTTCACCGCAATCACCATCGGGCCCTTCTTAACCGCGTCAACCCAGATGGTTGTCTTATCCACGACAGGCAAAGCAGGTTTAAGGCGCGCCAGGAAAATAGTGATGCCTGCGATGGCCGCGATGCCAACAACGCAATAAATGATCATGCGTATTCGCCGCTGTCGCTGGTTTGACTCGCGCGGAATGTCCAATACACCATGCTCGGACTTCATCGTTTTCCCTCCATTCGACCGGGATTCCCCCTCCTCGTTGGGCGTGCCAAGCGTGGCTGAGCGGCGGTGTTTCTCGAGAACCCGTCGTCTGGTTGCCTCTCGTCCGCCGAGACGGGGAGTCGCTTTTCAAGGCAGCAAGGAACTTCGCTCTACTCCGTTGGTGCTTTTAGGGCACGAGACTTGCCATCCTGTTTTTGTGTACCGCTGTTTATTTACAATGACTTAGGAGGAAGAGGAGCCGAAGCTGCGGAAGGAGGTGTTCGTTTTTGGGATTAGCCCGTCCCGAGTTCGGACAGTGGCAAGCCTATCGATTGCCGGTGGATAATGGACGAGTGTGGGCAGCGCAATGCGGCGGCGCGACAAGGGAGACTTCTCACGAATGCGCCCGTCGAGCACCGGAGTCACCGCGAAACTCTGCGCTTTGCCCGCGCCTGGTCCTAAGCTAGAATACTGCTGCCCGCGTTTCATTCGTTCCGTTTAGCTCGTGATTGACTGCCTGGGAAAGTGAGGGAATCTGTTTGAGCGCAAAAGCCCATTCTATCGTTCTGTTGTGCGGAGTTCTTGCCGCCGCATCCTTCCTGTTCTGTTCTGAAAACCAAGGCCCCGCGAAACCGGCCGCGAGTGCCACCGCCAAAGCCGGCGCGCTTCCTTCGGTTTGGAAGTCCGCATCGACCGGCAGAGAATATCGCGTGAAGGTCGAAGGCGACCGCTTCACTGCCGAGTGGTCAAACACTCCGCCCCAGGCTGCCAAGCAAGGCGCGTACATTCGCAGCGACTGCCGGCGAACCGGGTCGCGGTGGATCGGCACTTCACGCATTCTTCTTGGGTGCGCCTTGCCCGATGGAAAGACGAAGATGTGCCCGATGCTGCTTCGCTTCGAGGTGGACTTCATCTCGCCCGACCGGATAACGGGCGGCGGAGAGATTCTCAGGGAGTTTGATTGCGGCACCTGCCAGGTTCGGAAGACCGGTTGGGGGCCGTTTACCTGGACACCGAAAAACAGTGACGAGTGACGAGCGACGATCAAGAAGGTCAGCAGTGAACCCCTCAGGCGACGAGGGCAGGGTTCCCCCACGGGGCACCACCGAGAACCGGTTGATTAAATGATTGGGCTCGACTACTATCGAGATAGCGACGCATAGGGGCCGTCGGCAGCGAGGGTATAAGTGCAGCTTACACGAGAGCAAGTATTGGCAAAGCTGAGCGAGGAGCGTGACAACATCCGGCGTTTCGGCGTGCGTAGCCTCGGGCTGTTTGGTTCGGTGGCTCGGGGAGAAAACTCCTCAGCCAGCGATCTCGATTTTCTGGTCGAGTTCGACCGCAAATCGTTTGACGCCTATATGGATCTGAAGGAGTACCTGGAAGACCTGTTCGGCGGTCCAGTGGACCTCGTGCTAGCCGATGCCCTCAAACCGAGGCTGCGAGAGCCCATCCTCAACGAGATTATTCATGCCCCGGGATTATGAGGCCTATCTAAAGGACATCCACACTTCCGGCCCGTCACTTCTCACTCGCCACTGCTTTTCGGATTTCTTCCGTCAACGCCGGAACGATTTCGAAAAGGTCTCCCACGATGCCGTAGGTCGCGGCCTCAAAGATCGGCGCTTCCTTATCTTTATTGATCGCGACCACCGTCCGCGAGCCTTTCATCCCTACCATGTGCTGAATGGCGCCGGAGATCCCTAGCGCAACATAGAGCTTGGGGGCGACGGTCTGCCCCGAGCTTCCCACCTGGCGGTCCATGGGCAGCCAGCCGCTATCGCAGATGGGGCGGGAGGCGCCGATTTCGGCGCCCAGCGCTTCCGCCAGTTTCTTGGCGAGTTCGATGTTCTCAGGCTTCTTGATGCCGCGTCCGACGGCCACGATGATTTCCGACTGCGTTAAATCCACGGCCTGCTTCGCCCCGCGAAAACGCTCACCGGGCTTGGTCCGGACTTTATCTGCTGAGAGATTGACTGTGACCGGAGTAATCTTGGCAGAAGCAGTGCCCCGCCGCACGGAGTCCTCGCGGAATGCCGCGGCCTGGAAAGAGACGAAGTGGGGCGGCGCGCCGGCAAACTCCACATCCGCAACAAACTTTCCCTGAAACACTTGCCGCACGAAAATCAACCGCGCGCCTTCTGAACGGTAGCCCAGGCAGTCGCTCACCAGGGCCTGTTGCAAAGACGTGGCCAGCTTGGAAGCGAAATCCCGCACCAGGTAGGTGTGGCTGAAGACGACCATGCGTGGCTTCTCGCGCTGGACAACCTCACGGAGCGCCGCCGCGTAGCCATCGGGAGTGTACTCGGCGAGCACTGGGGAATCGACGCACAGGACTTCCTCGAGTGCGAGGGCGGCAAGTTCGGAAGCGAGTGGGGCGATCTGGTGTCCCAGAAGAACCGCAGACACCGTTCCTCCGAGTTGCTGGGCGAGTTGTTGC
>CAWIUZ010000150.1:0-12845 GCA_963838915.1 uncultured Acidobacteriota bacterium | reverse complement strand
CCCCTGGCTGGATCGATCTTCGTGCACCATCCGCGGTAGGGCAAGCCCTACCCCTACATGGTTTCAAAGGAGGGACTGCTATCCTAACGGTCGGCGCTACGAGGCAGTGGCCAAAATCGACCATCGAAGTGGTGGATTACGGCCAGGGAGGCCCAGGCCAGGCAGGGCTGAAAAACACAATAGCTGATGTAAATTCTACGACTTGCAGGCGAAACAGACTTTGGAAGCCAATGTGCCCTACTCCTCTGCGGGACAGGAGGAGGTTGCCTATGAGGAACATGTTTAGCAAGGTCGTACGGGCTGTGGCTTACTGTGCTGCGGTGAGTTTGCTTGCCGCATCGGTCGTGGCGTTTGCGCAGGATCCGGCCGCTAGCCCTCAATCGAATTCGACGCCCAGCGCGGCGCCGCCCAACCCGCCGAATTCAGAGCCTGGTCCTGGATGGCACAACTTCTCAAATCCACCCCAGCAGCAGCCGAACGATCCGCAGGCCAACGATCCGCAGGGCAATTACCCGCCATCGAATTACCCTCAGGGGAATTACCCGCCATCGAACTACCCCCAGGGCAACTATCCGCCACCGAACTACTCTCAGGGCAACTATCCACCGCCCAACCAGCCGGTGCCGCAGACGGTAAAGCTTCCCGCAGGCGCCTTTGTGACGGTGCGGATCGATCAGATGCTGTCTTCGGATAAGAACCAGCCCGGCGACGGGTTCTCCGCCACGCTGGTGCGACCCCTGATTGCGGACGGCGTGATCGTCGCGCAGCGAGGCCAACTTATCGGCGGCAAGGTTACTGAGACGCAGAAGGCAGGCCGTGTAAAAGGTGTTTCGCACCTGGGCGTTCAATTGACGGACTTGACGCTGGTGGATGGACAACAGTTGCCGATTAAGACCGAGCTGTCCAGTTTGAGGGGGCCGACCTCGAACGGCCGTGACGCAGCCGCAATTGCCGGAACTACTCTCATGGGCGCGGCGATTGGCGGTGCTGCGGACTTTGGTCCTGGCGCCGCCATTGGAGCCGGGGCTGGTTTAATCGCTTCAACCGTGGGCGTACTTCTGACGCGTGGCCGCCCCACGGTGATCTATCCGGAAACGCTGTTGACGTTCCGGCTTGCGGCGCCGATCACGATCTCGACTGAACACGCGCCGCAGGCCTTTCAGATGGTAGGCCCGGGCGGCTATATCGGCGGCCCCGGCGGACCCGGCGGCTACGGTGGTGGCTATGGTGGAGGCTATGGCGGCCGTCCCGGCCCTCAGGGTGCGCCATTACCCGGGTCCGGTTGGAATTGCCTCGGATACGGCTGGCCGGCCCCTCCAGTCGCTAATGCACCGGCGCCGTACTACTACCCGTCCCCTTACGGCTACTGGCCTAGCTTCAATTTCTGGTACGGGCCGGGGTTTTATGGCCGTGGTTTTTACGGACGCGGCTTCTATTATCGCCGATAGGTCAAGGCTCGCTGCTGCGGGCGGCGTTTGCTAGTGGCCGCCCCCAGACAGCCGGCGATTCTCAGCCCGAGCGCAGCGAAGGACCACCGCAGCAAGCTCTCCCTCAGCCAGGTTTAGCGTGATTTCCGTAAGGATCGCTAGCTTGGTGTGTGCCCCAACAGATTGCGGTGGTCCTTCGCTGCGCTCGGGGCCAAGATGAAAGCGGCTGTCATCCTGAGCGACGCGAAGGATCTGTAGTTCCGGTCCGAGGCGAACAAAAGCAGATTCTTCGCTTCGCTCAGAATGACAGCGGACAGGGGTTTTCCCGCGGCGTGTCAGAGCCCCAGGTGAAGCGCCAGGCCCAGCGTCATGCCCCCGGCAAAGCTCGTGCCCGCAAGGTTCACCATGCCGTTCGTCACGAGTCCACGCCGCTCGAGTGTAGCGCCCAACAGACTGTCAAGCAGATTGCCCGCGAAAGCAGCACCCAACGCGATGGCCGGCCCTGCGAACCCGTACGGCCCGCACAATCCTAATCCCAGCCCCAAGCCCACGATAACGGCGGAAGCCGCAAATCCGGCTGCCGTTCCGGAAACGGAGACTCCGCCGTTTTCGCCGACGCGCACCGGCTTAAAGGTCGTGAGCAGGTAAGCTCGGTCCGAAAGCCATTGGCCGATTTCGCTCGAGAAGGTGTCGCCCGCCGCCTCTGCCAGCGCGGCTACCAAAGCGATAAGGTAGGCAGCTTCGTGATGAGTGGTTACGACCAGAATCGCAAAAAACGCGGCCGCCAGTAAGTTGGCCAATGCT
Organism: uncultured Acidobacteriota bacterium; assembly: GCA_963838915.1. Lineage (GTDB taxonomy): Bacteria > Acidobacteriota > Terriglobia > UBA7540 > UBA7540 > CAVROP01. Next base: position 10,614 of record CAWIUZ010000150.1, on the reverse strand, counting down.
TCACGCCAGCTTCGCGCTCCGGCCCTGCGCTCGGCCACGCCACGCGCGATCTTCTTGGCCAGGCCCAAACGCGTGGCGACAGAGCCCAAGACAACAAACGCGAAAAGCAGAATGAAACTCTTGTAACCATAGCCGAGATAGATTGCCGTGCCCAGCCAGAATCCGCAGATTGCGCCGGAGCCGGATGCGGCCTTCAACGCATAAGCCAGGACTGCAAACGCCAGATTCGCGGCAATCGCCACTCCGATGCGGCGCCGGAGATAAGGCAAATTGCTGTCCAGCGCAGAGCGCTGCATGAGAAAGGCGCAGAACAGGAAGGCCCCGCCGACGAGCGGCACCGTGATGTTATCGTCCAGCGCCAGGGGAAGACTCTCGAGCACTGCACACAGCAGGGCCGCGGCGGCACATACAATCAGCGCCCAGCCAGGGGCAATTGCCGAAGCGATCCAGCGGGTGAGAATGTATGCGCCGATCGTTCCCGCGGCTACGAAGCCCAGTAAACCAGCCCAGGTCTTGTTCCTGTTCCAGGGAAGTGCAGCGGCGAGTTGGCGCCGCCACACCGCGGCTTGCCAGACGCCGGCGATCGGAAGGTTCACCGCCTCCCCGGCCACAGTCGCCATCCCATCGCCTAGCGCCATCAGGGCCCACGCTGCCGCCGCAACGTGCAGGTGATGCGGGTAAAGAAGGACGAGCACCAGAACAGAAGTCGGGTACAAGATCAGTCCGCCTTTTTTGTCTACGACGTGAGCGGGCGGCGATTGTTTGCTCACGTCAATTTCCAGCCAAGGCAGGATCAGGGTGTTAAACAGTATGAGCAGTAAAGCACACCCAGCGGCTTGCTCCCAAGTGAGACGAGGGAACAGAAATGCGAGCAGCAGCGAGGCCATGAACAACCGCTTCCGTGCGGAGACGAGGTGCGGGCGCGGCACCGAATTGTCAGACGCCGGCATCGTCAAATCCATGAATTTCCTGCCCACGGCGAGTATAGCAGAATCAGCGTGATCACGAGGTCGTGCGGCAGACATGCCAAAATTGGGCACGTCTGCGCCACTCCAGACCCTGAGAGAGTGCGAAGAAATTCGCAATGTGTCATCCTGAGCGAAGCGAAGGATCGCTGCAGTTGTTCGTAAAACCTCGAACCATGGGAAACTGCGGAGATCCTTCGTCGTCCCAAGAAATCGGGGCTCCCCCGAAGATCACGTCATTCCCGCGTAAGCGGGAATCCATTGGGTTCCAGACCGAAAATGGACCCCCGCTTTCGCGGGGGTGACGGCGAGCGCGATTTTCATTCGGTCGGGTGGGCTGCACGCCCATCGGTACTCCTCAGGATGACAGGCGGTTGATTTTTCGTCAGCTTCTGATGCCTGAACGATGGCGCCCGACGCACGCCGTCCTGCTGGACTCAGAACGGTTTCTCGAATACAATCCGCGCAAAAGGTTCTGCCAGGAGGCACTTCGGTGGTGGGAGAGGAAATCAGAGCAAAATCAGGAAGTAAAGTTCTGAGAGTCATCGCCTGGGTATTGGGGATTTCGACTCTGGTCACGCTCTTTTCGATTGCCAGTTGCGCCTTTTTCGATTACCGGGCGCGGAAGAGCCCCGTGACGGTGCCGAAAATGGGCCGCTATGAAAGAACTGGCGGTGCAACTCCCCGGGCTACGACCGTGGACGCTCGTACGGCGTGTTCTTTAGTGTCCAATGTCGAGGTAGGCGAGGCGCTGGGAACGGCGGTTTCGTCGACCAACAAAGGGGCTTTAGTTTGTCAATATACGTCATCAGTGGGTAGGAGTTTGAAAGTGGAAGTGACTCCGCAAGGTGGGTCGCTAGCCCTGCAAATGTCGGCAATGGCCATGAAAGCGGAGACGAAAGGCCAGAGCGCCGTCCGGCGGGTGGTTGGAATCGGTGACGAAGCGTACGCCGGCCGCAAGGGCTCCACTCTGATGTTTCGTAAGGGGAATACGGTGGTGGACCTGGAAGTGCACACGGATGGAAACAGCTTCCAGGCCGCGACCGTCATCGCCCGGAGAATTGCGACGAGGTTACCATGAAGCTGCTGATCCGATGGGTCGTGAGCAGTCTGTCGTTGTTTGTGGCTGCCTGGCTGGTCCCCGGCATCCATGCCGAGAAGAATAGCTGGACGTTATTCGCGGTCATGGCGGTTATTCTGGGTTTGGTCAACGCGATTGTGAGGCCGCTGCTGAAGCTCATGTCCTGCCCGCTGGTGATTCTCACACTGGGTCTGTTCATTCTGGTAATCAATGGCTTTACGTTGTGGCTGGCTTCCTACATCGCGGTCAACTGGCTCCGGGTGGGTTTCTACGTGCACGGTTTCTGGGCCGCGTTTTGGGGCGCTTTGGTGGTCAGCATCGTCTCGATGGTCCTCAACGCTATTATCAAAGAGGAGACCAAGGCTCAGTGAGAAAAGGTGCCAAATGCCGGGTGTCAGGGTAGCGGACTGATGAAGGCGCTGATCTGAAATGGGCTGTCATTCCGCGTGTACATGGGCCTGTGGCCCACCCGTGTAGAATGAAAGTCGGTGTCATCCTGAGCGAAGCGAAGGATCTGCAGTTCCGGTCCGAGGCAAACTAATGCAGATTCTTCGCTTCGCTCAGAATGACATTGCATGCTTTACGAGTGCCGTAGAAGGCACAAGCGTCTGCCGTGAAACCGACACAACAACACTTGCAGCGGAGTCGATCATGACATCTCACTCAACTAGACTTTGCGCTATTCTATTAGTTACGGGCGCAATGTTCGTCCTCGGTCCATTTTCTTCAGGAGCGGAAAAGAAGGCGATGTCGCAAACGCAGGCGGAAGCAGCGAAGAAGTTTATCGAAGACGCAGAGGCGAAGCTTCTAAAGGTCAACGTAGACGCCAGCCGCGCAGACTGGGTGAAGGCCACTTACATTACCGAGGACACGGAGTTTTTGGCCGCGGAGGCTGACGAGCGCGCCATCAACGCTACGGTCGATTTGGCCAAACAGTCGACGCGCTTTGACAATCTACAACTGCCTGAAGGCGTCGCGCGCAAGCTGAAGTTGCTGAAGCTCTCGTTGACGCTGGCGACGCCCGCGGACCCGAAGGAAAGCGCCGAGCTGACGCAGATCGTATCGTCGCTCGAAGGCACGTATGGTAAGGGCAAGTGGTGCCCGCCGGGCAAGGAGAAGTGCCTGGACATCGAAGATATTACCCGCATCATGGCCAACAGCCGTGACCCGAAAGAACTGCGTGACGCCTGGGTCGGCTGGCACGCCATTTCGCCTCCCATGCGCAAGGATTTCGCCCGGTATGTTGAACTCTCGAACAAAGGAGCGCGGGAGCTCGGATTCGCGGACAACGGCGCGATGTGGCGCTCGAAATACGACATGCCCCCGGAGGAATTCGCTCAGGAACTCGATCGCCTTTGGGAGCAGGTCCGCCCGTTGTATGTGGCCCTGCACGCCTACGTCCGGAGCAAGCTGCGCGAGAAATACGGCGACCAAATCGTTCCGGCGAACGGCCCGATTCCCGCCTATCTGCTAGGCAACTTGTGGGCACAGGAGTGGGAGAACATTTATCCGCTGGTGGCGCCGCAGAATGCCGACCCCGGCTACGATCTCACGGAGATTCTGAAGAGCCGTAACACGGACGCCCGGCAAATGGTGCGCTACGGCGAGCACTTCTTCACTTCCTTGGGCTTCGATCCGTTGCCTGAAACTTTCTGGCAACGGTCGCTCTTTGTGAAGCCTCAGGACCGGGACGTGGTGTGCCATGCCAGCGCGTGGGACGTGGATTTTGTGGACGACTTGCGCGTCAAGATGTGCATCGACATCACGGACGAATACTTCGGGACCATCCACCACGAGCTTGGCCACAATTTTTACCAGCGCGCTTATAACCGCCAGCCATTCCTTTTCCGCGATAGCGCTAACGACGGGTTCCATGAAGCCGTGGGCGATACCATCGCCCTTTCGGTAACCCCTGCGTACCTGGTTCAAATCGGCCTTCTTGATAAAGCTCCTGACACCTCAAAAGATATTGGCTTTCTGCTTAATAAGGCACTGGAAAAGATCGCCTTCCTGCCTTTTGGCCTGCTCATCGACCAGTGGCGGTGGAAAGTCTTTTCCGGCCAAATACCGCCGGAGAAATACAACCAGACATGGTGGGACCTGAAGCTGAAGTATCAGGGTGTAGGTCCTGGGGTCGATCGTAGCGAGGAGGACTTCGACCCTGGCGCCAAGTATCACGTGGCCGCCAACGTTCCGTACATGCGCTATTTTCTCGCCGACATTCTGCAATTCCAGTTTCACCGCGCTCTGGCGCGCGAGGCCGGATGCAAGGAACCGCTGCACCGTTGCTCCATTTACGGAAGCAAAGAAGCCGGCAAACGCCTGAATGAGATGCTCGAGATGGGACTGAGCCGGCCCTGGCCTGATGCCCTCGAGGCCATCACCGGCCAGCGGCAAATGGACGCCACCGCCATTCGCGACTACTTCGCACCTCTTGAAAAATGGCTGAATGAGCAGAACCAGGGCAAACCCGTGGGCTGGTAGTAGTTAACCTACAGGTGAGTTACTTCGCGGCGCGCGAAGAAAAGCAGATCCTTCGCTTTGCTCAGGATGACATGTCATTCTGAGCGAAGCGAAGAATCTGCATTGGGTTGCGGAGTCGCCGCGCCGCGGTGAGTTCTTTTCGGTTGTCTCCCGCTAAATAAAATTCTTGAGGCGCGGCCAGATTTGTTGCAAGGTCATTTTGGGGCGCCGGCACAAATAAACGGGCAAGTCGGTTTCGTAAGGCATGGCGTACTCGCAAATGATCGTCGCAGCTTGCTCGACGTCGTCGTACATGGCGTGATAATCCTTCGGGTTTCCACCCACGACAATCAACACTTCACCCGGTTTGTCTCCCGGCCCCCAGATCCAATAACTGTTGTGGGTGCTGATGGCGTTAGGGAGGCCGTACTTTTTGCCGAAGAAGTCGATGGCCCCCGCCTCGCCGTAGTTGCTGGCCCCGATCACGCACTCTTGTTTCTCTTCGGGTGACAAGCTGTTATAAACCTTGGCCACGGTCGCCGCCATGTTTTCCCACCCAAACATGTCGGCATATTGTTGCGGCAGTTTCGCCGCTTTTCCCCTCTCTTCCCTCGGCGCCTTGACCCCCATCCATGCCTGGTATTTGATGAAAGACTCAACAGGCAAAACAGGAAGAACAAACGGAGCTGTCATCACGCCCCCAGCGAGCAGCAGAACGATACTCGCACGCCTTAGCCAGTTCCAGTTATGCCGCAGCACGAAATCCGCAATGGCCACGGCGCCGCCGGCAAGCAGAAAGAGGAACGCTGGAGCGAGGTAGTAGGGTTTGGCCCTGGTGACCAGGAAGAGAGCGAGGATGGAAACGAAGACCCAGCCGAACAAACGGAAGTGCCGCCCCTGCTTGCCCGCAAAGAAGAATCCCAATCCTGTCAGCCATACCGGAAGAGCGAAAAGGCCTATGCCCATGGCGCTGGCGATGATGAACTGCAGAGGGGTTTGAGGGAGGTTTTTGAACGTGGTGGCATTGTGAATAAACTCGAGCGAGGGGAAGCCATAGTGGATCTCCCAAAGAATGTGCGGGAGAAAGATGAGGAACGCGATCACTCCTCCAATCCACAGCCACTTGCTGAGGAGTTGCCGGCGCGCCGGCGTCAACAGCAGGCCAATCACTATCCCCAGCCCCAGGAAACCCATCGAATACTTGTTCATGAGGCCGACGCCTGCTACCAGCCCAAATAGGAGCCAGAGTTTGGGATTGTCTTGCTTGAGGATTCGGATGACGAGGTAGCCTGCCAGCGCCCAAAAGACCTGGTCAAAGCAATTCATGGAGAAATAATTGTCGATGGCAAGATAAACCGGCGCCACTACCACCGCAACGCCCGCAAGAGCTTGCGCATACCGCCCGCCTCCCATTTCGCGCGCCATGAGGCCGGTGAGCAAAACAAGCAGTCCTGCGCAGAGCGCCGGAAAGAAGCGCAACGCAAAGAGCGAATCGCCCAGCAGATGGTGCGTTATGACGGCCATGAGGGCTACGAAAGGCGGTTGGTCAACGTACCCCCACGCCAGGTGCCGGCCACAAGCCATGTAATAAAGCTCGTCGCGGAAATATCCGTAGCCGCCGTTGGAAAGAAAATGGATGAGCACGGTGAGTAGTGAGAGATAAAGAAGAATCGCCAGATCGCTAAGGAGAAATGGGCGTGGCCCCGCCTTCTGCATCGGTATGCCTCCATTAATCTTTACGCGAAATGAGGAGCGAAAGTTGCGTGCGGGGTGGGACCCCGGTCATTGGCGGATGCACCCAGGTGGCGTAGGGGTAGGGCTTGCCCTACCCTCTTCGTCCTGGTAACCATCCGAGGATGGCAAGCCGTCCCCCCACATTGCGCATCGTTATGGAGTGATTGAATCGGACATCGGCAATCGTCAATCGACAATCACTCGTAGCGCAGCGCCTCCACCGGGTCAACCTTCGTTGCGCGACGGGCGGGCAGAAGACAAGCCAGCACGCCCACAGCGGCCAAAAGCAGCGGAACCGCGGCAAAGGTCGTGGGGTCGGTTGGTCTCACTCCGAACAGCAAGCTGGAGAGGAATCTCGTCACGGCCCAGGCGCCTGCCGTTCCGGCTGCGATGCCGATCACTGCGGGCGTCATTCCTTGCCTCACCACTTGGCGAAGTATGTTGCTCGTTTCCGCCCCCAGCGCCACTCGAACACCGATCTCGTGAGTGCGTTGCGCTACGGCGTAAGACATCACGCCATAGATTCCCACCGCGGCCAGAACCAGCGCCAGCGCCGCAAAAATGCCAAGCAGTGCCGTATTGAAGCGCGGCGCCGAAGCCGAGCGATAAACAAGCTGGTCCATAGTGGCAATATCGAACACCGGCAGGTCAGGATCCACGGCTTGGACCGTGCGCCGTGCCGCCGAAGCCAGGGCGAGGGGACCCGAGCCGGCGCGAAGCACCAGTGTGATGTCTTGCATCAGGAAGGTGGCGGGCGCCTGCGCGTAGGGAAGGTACATGGCGGGCGAGGACGGTTCGCCGAGGCTGTATTGTTTTGTGTCCCCCACGACCCCGACCACCGTACACCAGGCATCATTGGAGAATCCTGGCTTTAAGCGCTTGCCGAGTGCCTCATCGAGCGGCCAATAGTGGCGCGCCAGGCTCTGGCTGACAATGACGACGTGCGGAGCAGCCTCCGAATCGTGCGCGTCGAAGTGGCGGCCGCGGAGCAGTGGAATGCCGATGGCTCGAAAATAATCACCGGCCACCACCGCCTTTGTAGCAATGAATGGCTGCGACCCCGGGGCCGGCGGCGGCTCGCCTTCGACCGTGAAATCCCCTCCGATAGCGCCGTTGCCAAGCGGAAGTCCGAACACGCCGCCTGCGGAATTCAACCCCGGCACGAGTCTCAGACGGGCGAGTGCTTGTTCTTCAAATTCGATCATGGAGCGGGCGCTTTGGTAACGAGTGTCAGGCAGGCTGATATTCAAGGTGAGCACGTTTTGAGGGTCGAATCCCCGATCGACGGTCATCAAGTTCAGGAAACTGCGTATCAGTAGTCCGGCGCCGATTAACAGAATCACCGCCAGCGCCACCTCCGCCACTACGATGCCGTCTCGCAGGTAAGCTCGTCCGCGGCCCGATGTTGAACTTCGTCCCTCTTCTTTCAAACTCGGTGACAGTTCACTGCGTGATGCCCAGACGGCCGGGGCGAGGCCGAAGAGCACTGCGGTTAGCACCGAGATCCCGAGCGTGAAGCCCAGCACCCAGAAGTCGATTCCTGCCGAGGCGATGTGGGAAGCGGCGCCGGGCGTGCCCCAATTGCGGGGCAGCAGGGAGGCAGCCTTAGCCACAAAGGTCTGCCCCAAAGCGGCCAAGAGCAATCCAAGACCTCCTCCGATCACCGCCACCATTACGCTTTCGGTCAGCATCTGGCGGATTAAGCGGCTTCGGCTTGCGCCCAGCGCTTTGCGAACCGAGACTTCACCCTGGCGAGTCGTGGCGCGGGCCAGGAAGAGGTTGGCGACGTTGGCGCAGGCGATCAGCAGCACCAGGCCCACAGCCGCGAACAAAACCAACAGCGGAGTGCGAACCTCGGCGGCGGCCGCCTGGGCGAGCAGGACCAGCGTGGTGTGCCACTCCCAGTCGCCCGGCTGGGCGGGGCGGCGCTTACCGATTACTGCTGCGTCACTCCGCGCCCGCTCGAGCGAGACGCCAGGCTTGAGCCGTGCAACAATCTGCAAGGTGGCATTATGCTCTTCGCTGTTCAAGGTGAGAGGTGTCCAGAGGTCGGCTTGGCTGGGAAAATCAAAGCCATCCGGCATCACCCCGATTACGGTGTAGAACTCTCCGTCCAGCTTGATCGCTTTGCCCAACACCGAGGGGTTCGACCCGAAGCGGCTGCGCCACAAGCCGTCGCTCAGTAACGCGACACGGTTGTGGCCGGCGGTCTCTTCTTCAGGGGCAAAAGTGCGTCCCAGCGCGGGATTGATTTCGAGTACGCGCAAAAGGCTTGCGGAGATTGTCTCGCCGTGGAGCCGCACGGGTTCACCCGCGCCGGTAAGGTTTATGGGCTGTCCGCGAAAGGCGGCAATGTCGCTAAAAACGCGGTTCTGGTCCCGCCACTCGATGTAGTCTCTATCGGTGAGTGAGCCGGGCCCCGAGTAGCCAACCGTCGGGCTGGTGGCCCACTGGGTCACGAGCCGTCCGGCGTCGCGGAAGGGCAGTGGGTGCAGAACAGCCGCGTTGACCACGCTGAAGATCAGAGCGTTGACGCCGATGCCGAGGGCGAGCGTCGCCACCACTACGGTTGTGAAGCCGGGGCTTCGGGCCAACTTGCGCGCTCCGTAGCGAATGTCCTGAAGCGTTGTGTCGACGAGGTTCACGCCGCGGGCGTCGCGGCATTCCTCCTTAACTTGCTCCAGGCCGCCGAATTCGAGCCGCGCTCGCCGTTTCGCCTCTTCGATCGGCAGGCCCGATTGGACGTACTTTTCCACTTGGTGGTCGAGGTGCGCGCGCAGCTCATCGTCCAATTCCGTTTCCATGCTCTTGCGCCGGAGTAACGCCCGCAAACGAAACAGAAGATCGCTTAACACTGATACCTCCAATTCCGGCGTAGGGGCGGTTCGCGAACCGCCCCTACATTCGATGTGCAGCGCCGACGTCGGCACGTTTGCGTTTTGCCATCCTGCTGACCTGAAGGTCAGCGCTACCTTGGATAAACCGCACGGATCGAGAATCCCTACGCCGTCTCCAGAACTTGGCCCACGGCGGCGGTGAGTTTCCGCCAGGCGCTCTCTTCGGCTTGGAGCTGCCTTCGCCCATGCTTCGTCAATTCGTAGTATTTGGCGCGCCGGTTATTGTCCGATGCACCCCACTTTGCCTTGATCCAGCCGCGGCGCTCCAGCCGGTGCAGAGCCGGATAGAGCGAGCCTTGCTGGACCTGGAGGACGTCGCTGGATATCTGCTGAATGCGCTCGGAAATGGCCCAACCGTGCTGGGGTTCGAGCTCCAGGGTCTTGAGGATCAAGAGATCGAGCGTGCCTTGCGGAAGAGCGATCCGATTATTGGTCATGGAATTCCCCCTGTTGCTTCTACAGGAAGAGTGTACACGGCCTCCTGTCGAAGTGCAAGGGGAAAGGTAGGATTCAGGATTCGGGATTCAGGAGTCAGGGCGCGAACAAGCCCGAGGGGACTTTGACTCTGGTCTCCTGTCCCAGTTTGCTGTTGACAACAAGCGGATCGGCAGGAACCCCCTCACCCGGCCCGCCCCAGCTGAAGAAAGCGCTGGGTGCGGCCCACCCTCTCCCCCAAGGGGGCGAGGGACATTGTCAGAGGTTATGGGGGACAGGGCACTATGGGGTTGATGGACGGGACCCGGTCGACCAGACGGGCTAACCGTCGACCCAGGATTCAGGATTCAGAGGCCCTGAATCCCGAATCCTGAATCCTGAATCCTACTGGTTCTTATACTGCGCAATGAACTGCTGGAGAGCCAGACTATTGAGCTTCAATTCGCCCGTGCGGACGAGCTGGGTCTTCAGATTCTGTTCGAACAATTCGAAGGCTAGGTTCCGCTTGCGATCGAGGAGTTCTTCCGTGATTTGATCCCTTTGTTTGGCGAAGTCGGCTTCGTCGGGCGCGCTATGCGAAACGACGCGGAACACCAAGCTTCTGCCGCCCGCGGGTACAACGTCGCTGGTTTGACCCTCGTTCAGCGTAAAGGCTGTGGGAAGCTGCGAGCCCGGACCCACGCCCTCGATGGTATCCTGCTGAGTAAAGTCTTTGCTCTCTTTAACTGTCAATCCATCAGCCTTCGCGATCTTGGCGAAGTCGCCGGTCTTCACCTGGGCCGCAAACTGCCTCGCTTTTTCTACAGACAGCGTTTTAGATTGCTGCGTGCGATAGTCTTCTTCGACACGCGCGCGCACTTCGTCCAGAGTCGGCACATGCTCCGGAACGATGTCGGCCAACTGGATTAACGCCTGACCCTTCGGGACGGTGATGGGTGTCCCGACTTCGCCTTTATGAAGTTGGAAGGCCAGGTTCTCAAACGAGTCTCCGCTTCCCAAGTCGGCAACCGCCTGGCCATATTTGAACAACGGAGAAATA
>CAWIUZ010000149.1:0-10129 GCA_963838915.1 uncultured Acidobacteriota bacterium | reverse complement strand
CCAGCGCCTATTACCAGCAAATGTGCGCTGACAGCCCCAATGGCTGCGTGATCAACGGCGTCACTTGTCCAGTGCTGCCGGGGCTGACGATCAACGGCTACCTGTTCAACCCCCAGCAAGCGATGACGAACTATCGCATCGACCTCTTCGCTCAAACAGACATCTTTTATTACCAGGGATCAGCGGTAGGCGCCGGCCCTTACACGTCAGGGCCGCTGGAAGGGCAATACCCCGCACCTTCGCAATTTCAATCGCTTTTGGTTCAGCAAGGACTTTACGGTTATTGGGGCGCGCAGGTGCCCTATCCGGGACTGATCATCGCGGTGCTCTACCCAACCAGCGTCCCTCAGCCGGCGCCGGGCTGGTCGGGCGCATCCCTGCCGGCCGGCTGGCTGTGCCACTCGAATACAGGAGTCGGCTATAAGCTCACGGATTATTTCGCGCGAATCTACGCCAAGACGGACGTTGAATACCTCCAGGAAGATAACATCCCGATTATCGTACAGGACGATTACTACGCCCGCTGTGGCTCGAGTCATCCGCTTAATCCCGGCACGCCAAGCGTGCACGTGATGTACAACGATCCGGTGAAGGGTCCCACACAGGTTTGCACTTCGCTCGCGGCCGACTGGGCATTCCCCACCTTGCCGCTCAGCTATGTTGTTCCCACGTCCGACCCGCTCTACCTCCCCGATCCCACGATAACCAACGGGGCCGCCCTCCAAAATCGCAGCTGCATCTACGATTGCGCGCTGGCGATCATCGCGTTCACGGCCTCGGGGAACTTTGTGGCAGCGGCGCGCATCATCGAGCAGCTTGACGAAATTCTGGACACCCCCGGCTATTTGCCCGTGATTGTCTTCGAGAATGGTGAAGACGGACAATCGGCGACGCGCTGGACGAAGAGCAACCCCGCAGATTCAGTAACTGATATAAACGATCCCGCGCAGCCGCCTTACGGTGACGGTTTGGTGGTGGATTTCCACGCGTTGGTTGCCAACGACACCTTCACTTACTGCGGCACTGGACTACCAGAGACCACGGACACACAGGTCCAGTTCCAGCACAAGGAAGTCCAGGCCGTCACCTTTAATTTTGCCATCGGCGTCACCACGACCGCGGGGAAGGTGACGAGTGTACAGGTAACCTCAGGGACTCCGGCGCCGGCGGTTCTGAACGGAACCGCGATCACCATCGCCGTCGGTCCAGGGAGCGGCACCTACCGTTTCGAACTGGTGAACGTGGCCGGCCTGGTCTCGACACTCGCCGGTGACACGCTCACTTTGATCAATAGTTTTGTGGTTGCGCTGACGGCGGCGGGCGGTATGTACTTCGATAACTTCTCCGCCGGAAATGTCCTAACGGCCAATTCTCTCGCCTTCAGTTACGACACCTACAACGGCCTGGCGGATCAGGCTTATATCCGTGCCGGGGCCATGGCATGGGTGTGCTACGCCTACTGCATCTACATGCAGCTCACTCAAGATTACAGCCCGGCTCTCTATCTCCAGCGCATGCTCGAATTCATTCTGACCCTTCAATCCACTACCGGAGGCGGTTACGGAGTGGGGTTGTACGGCATCGCTCCATATGGGACCGGGGATATCACCGGCGGTCTCTTTTACCTTGGCTTTGGCACCTATGTCAATCCCGGGTATCAGTTCGTGCCTGGCATTCAGTGTCGCGTCTCCACCGAACACCAGATCGACCTCTATTTTGCTTTCCAACGCAGCGCCGCCACGCTGCCTACCGCGGCGATTCAGCTTCAGAAAACCGGCACAATCACGGCGGCTCAGGCGGCAGCGATGAATGCCACGGCGGCGCAGGTTGCCCTCGCGTCGAACACCATCGCCACAAACGTTGTTGGCAACCTCTATATTCCCCCCAGCAACGGCGTGCCCGGCCACTTTGCTCAGGGAGCCGGAACTGATGCCGCCCCCCCTGCGGGCCTCGACACCAGCCAGGCATGCGATGCCGCGGGCACTTGGGCGGCGCTTTTCTGCCACGCCATCGGGCGTGATGACTTGGCGCTCGAATGTCTCGAGTTCGTCGATCAGAACTTCCGGCTTCAGAATCAGCAGATACTGTTATCCTCGGCGACTAATTCCTATAACGAAACTTACCAGCAGCTAACCCCCTTCAGCGGATTCAAGTTTTTCAGTGATTCTCCGGGAGGCTATTCGGGCTCGCCTCTGAGCGTCTCGCAAGAACAGAGTTGGAGCATGCTTCTTGCTTTGCTGACTCTGTACAATGTCTCAGGGGTATCCAGTTATTTTGCGGGCGTCTATGGCAGCCTCAACGCCTACCTCACCACGCTGATCACCAGCCAGCGCACCATGCGTTCCACCACCGGCGACGGCTCGCTGCTGATGTATTCCCTGGCCTCGCGCGATTTACCTTATGAGTTCGAGGTCTGGCCGGCCTTCACTGCCACGGCATGGTTTTATCTTGTCGCGACGCATCCTGGCTTGCTCCTCACTCTGGGAAATACTCCAACCATTATTCCTTACCTTCAAATCCCCCAGGGGGCAAGCCAAGCTGTGGATGAGCTGGAAGGAGCCTCCTCGCTGGGCAGCATGACGATTTCCTGCATCGACCCCAACGGCACGCTCAACGGACTGGCAGCTCAGGATGTGTTGATCGGCAGAGTGATTCAGCTCAAGCAAGGATTTCCGGGCATGGCCGTGGGCGACTTCACTACCCTGCAAACCATGCAGATCACTCAGGTTGGCCAGGACGCGGACGGACGCATCACCATCCAATGCGCGGACGTTCAGCGTTTTATTCAGGGAATGCAGATCTGGCTGCGGGGCGGCCCGCTTTGGTGGGCGCCCGGCGGCCCCACGGCACAGCAGCCCGTCGGGGCATCCTGGCTCGAAAACGGCTTTGCGGTAAGCAACCAGAACCCGCGGTATGTGGCCGGCAATCCTATCGACATTATTCTTGCGGCGCTTCAGAACGAGTTAGGAGTGGGCCAGGATCCCGCCCTCCTCACCTCGAATTACGTGATGCAAAGCCTCGTGCCCGTGTACGAATCGCAGCAAAACTATGATCCCTTGCCGCCACCGGAAGGCTGGGCCATCTATATGCCGGGTCAGGACTCGACGTTGATAAATCCCAATCCGTATATCGACGTGCCGGGTTTACTGGCCTTGCGCGACGGGGAGTTCTCAGGCGTCTGGTTTGATTTTGTCATTACTCGGCCTATAGACGGAAAGCAATTCATCGAAGAGCAAATTCTGAAGCCCCTGGGCCTTTACTGGATAGTCCGTGCAGATGGCCACCTCTCGCTCAAAACCATGAAGCCGCCCGTCGGGCAGACGCCCGTCTTCGCCTTCAGCGCCAAGAACATCATGGGAATCCCCCAGACCCAGCGGCAGAACATCATCAACCTGGCCACTTTTCAACTGGACGTGCAGCAAGGCGGCGTCACGACGGCGGCACGCACATACGGCTACCAGGTGAGCTACGAGCAGCAAACCTCGCTTCAAACCTACCGCCAAGTCTTCGAACAGCAAATTCAGTCTACCGGCTTGCGCGTGGCGCGCGGCGGCATGATGCTCTCCCGCTTGCTCTCTGATCGCATCTTCCGCCGACACGCTTTCGGTCCGCCCACTTACAAACTTACCGCGCAGCTCGCCACGTTGCCTGTGGAGTTAGGCGACTATGTTTGGCTGAGCCACCCGAACGTCCTGGACCTTCAAACAGGCAAGCTCGGGCTGAACAATGTAGTCTGCGAAGTGCTCGATCGGCAGCCCAACTACGCCCGGGCCACAGTTGATTTCACCCTGCTTGATACGCGCTTCATCAGTATCTCGCCTCCTTACCAGATCGCAGCAGCCTCCCAGAATATTCCTTCCTGGAGCCAGGCTTCGACCCAGCAGCGAGCGCAGTACATGTTCATCTCATCCGCAAGCACGGGCGGCGAGAACAGCGACGGGACGGCAGGGAACACAATCTTTTGAGAGTGGACAATGGTTTTGGAAACTGGAAAATGGAAATTGGAAAATGGGTCCTGGGGTTCGTTCCGCGCTGTGATTTCCGCTCCTCAGACTCGATTCTCCATTTTCCAGTTTCCATTTTCCAATTTCCATTTTCCAATTTCCGTTTGCCAGCTTCCATTTTCCAGCTTCCAGAATGGTGATGAATGTCTCAACTAACATTGAGTTCGATACCCGGCTTTTTCGATCTTGCAGATAGCGCCATCGCTGCCGGCCAGCCCTTGACGGACGATAGCATGCTGAAAATCTCCCACAACGCCAAGTTTGGCGCCGTGCGCAGCAAGCTGATTTTCATGGGCTTCTATGCGAACGGCAACACCGTGCCCACGCCAATCGACCCTGACGACGGCTACTCCTATTCGCGTGCTGAATGCCAATTCGTCTGGCTGATTTACAGCAATCGTGCCCCCGCCCCGGGATTCGTTCCCGGCCAGGCGGCTCCTCCAGCCCAGGCCAATTCACAGGCGGGCTCGCTCTATAACTTTCCCGGCGCCTGGGACGTTTGCGATGCGACGGGTGCAGTCAGCCTTCGGACAACTTACTGGCAAAACGGAACGGAAGTTGTGACCAACGACGGAATTATTAAGGCTTATGCAGTCTGCTTGCGCTTGAGCTTGAACAGCGCAAATTGAGAAATACAGGATTCAGGAGTCAGGATTCAGGATTCAGAAACGAAACCCGGCGCCCTGAATCCTGAATCCCGAATCCTGAATCCTGGAGGTTCCTAAATGGCGGTAACAAGAACAGTTCTCCCGCGCAAGGGCTTAATCCAATCCCAACACGGCCTGACCAGCTATGAGGCTGACCAGGACCAAAACTGGACGCTACTCGACGCGAATGTGGCATTCATGAGCGACCTTCCTGTATCCCTCTTTCAGCCGCTCGGGTGTAACGGGTTGGTGTCGGGATTCGTTCTGTCCACATCCAGCTCCTTGGTCCCTGGCATCACGTCCGGGGCGCTTTTCGCACAAGGCTTAGACTATGTGCCTACTAGCGCACCCACGCTGGGACCTGCGCCTGCGAGCCAAACCAGCTACCTGTTCTATAACTCGACCAATGGGTTTTACTACCAAACCGGGGCGGTGGGCGCGACCGCCGGCGACGCCCTGCTGGGCATCGTCACAACCAATGCCACCACAGTTACCGCCGTCCAGCCAGCGACCACTATCTTCGGAGCGGTGAGCGTGACTTCCAGCGCCGCGGGCAATGGCATAGTTCCACATCTGCTCGGTCGCTGTCCCCTTTGCGCTTTTATTCAAATGACTAGTGCCGGCGCCATTTGGTTCCAAACGCCCACTAACTACGACAGCACGAACATCTATTTTGTAGCCTCCGATGCGGGAGTTACGGGAAGGGTGATCGTGTGGTGAGAAAAACAGGATTCACCACGCCGACCGAGCTGAGCCCTTGTGAGGCGTCAAGTTCGTGGCGTCAGGACCTAAAGGGCAACCGGTGCCGCAATAGCGCTTAGAGAGACAGCTCCTGCCTGAACCTCGTTGGCTAGAACCCAGTGGCCATCTCATTTGTCGCATCCCACCATCCGTGTGCCTTCCTTTGGGTTATACTAGTCCCGGAGGGTAAACCATGTTCATCTTACGCATTGCCTCCCTTTCAATAGCTATGGTGATGTTTCTGCCTATGGGCGCATGGGGCTCGACCTCTGTCGTCCAGCCGGCCATAATTCTGCGTGCCGGGCAGGCAATGAATTTCACTCTTGAAGGCAAGATCAACTCTCTGGATCACAACAAGCTCACCGTTCACACTGAAGACAACATCATTTTCCATGTGACCTACGATGATAAGACCGAGTTCAAGGATGAAGACGGCAAGCCTATCCAGAGCACCGACCTTAAAGTGGGCCTGAGGATCAGGGTGGAAGGCGATCTTGCCGAAAGCGGTGAGATAGCCGCCGAGAGGATTACACTGCTAAAAACGCCGCCCCAAAAGTGAACCCTCAATGAAAGTCATGTGAGGCCATCTCCGCGAAAGTTACCGGCAGCGGCCGAACGTGTTCTGCTTTTACGGAAACTACCCCTTCCTGGTTTTGCAGCTTGCCATCAATCAGCAAGAATTGTTGCTGGACCACAGTCGCATAATCTTCCTCAAACAATTGAGGCGTGATGATAGCGTTGGTGATGCCCGTTTCGTCTTCGAGGCTCAAAAAAACAAAACCTTTCGCAGTTCCCGGCCGCTGCCGGGCGATGACAGCTCCGGCGATCCGGACTGTCGACCCATTGCGCAAAAGGTGAAGATCGGCAGCCGATCGGACACCTTCTTTCCTCAACTGTGGCCGTTTGTAAGCCATGGGATGAAGCCCGATTGTCATTCCGGTGCCGCGAAAATCTGCAACCAGCCTCTCCTCCGGTTTCATTGGAGCTAATGGAGAATTCTCGCCCCCCGAGGTTTGTCCGGGCAACCGCTCAAGCAGCGGACCCGCACGCCGTGCCGCCCGCTCGATCTGCCAAGACGCATCCCTCCGATGGAATCCAGACGATGGGGAGGCAATAAAGTTCAAAGCCCCGATATTCGCTAACACCGCCAATTCGGATTTTTGGATTGCTGGGATACGAAGTTTCAAGTCATCGACCGAAGAGAACGGTCGAATGCGGCGCTCATGCACGATCTGCAGTCCAATCTCCTGCCGCAAGCCCTTTGCGTAGCGAAGCCCCATTCGCAAGGCAAAACCTTGCTTGTATTTTTCGAGCATGCAGAGCCAATCCGAACAAGTAACATCAATCGGATTGATCTTCAGACCATGCCTTTGCGCATCCTTCACAATAGTCGCCGGCTGGTAGAATCCCATGGGCTGGTTGTTCAAGAGCGCCGCTGTAAAGGCCGCAAGGTAGTGGCACTTCAAGAAGGCGCTGGCATACGCCAGCAGAGCAAAACTTGCAGCGTGCGATTCCGGGAACCCGTACAGCGCGAAAGAAGTAATCGCCTTTACAATTTTGTCTTGGGTCTCCGCTTCAATCCCTTTGTTGGCCATTCCGGCCCGCAGCTTTATCTCAATGTCCTTCATCCGCAGTTCGGACCGTTTGAACCCGAAGGCCCGCCGCAACTCCTCCGCCTCTCCTCCCGAGAATCCCGCAGCGATCATTGCCATGCGCAGCAACTGTTCCTGGAAAAGCGGTACTCCGAGCGTACGTGCCAGTACGGGTTCGAGCGAAGGATGCAGGCAGTGGGGCAATTCGCGACCCTGCCGCCGCTTCAAGTAGGGGTGAACCATTTTGCCGACAATCGGGCCGGGGCGGATGATGCCCACTTGAACCACAATATCGTAAAAGCATTTTGGTTGAAGCCGCGGCAAGAAAGCCATCTGTGCTCGACTCTCGATCTGGAACATTCCCACCGTGTCCGCTTTCTGCAACGCGGCATACACCGTTGGATCATCGGGCGGCAAATGCGCCAGGTCGATCTTCTCTTTGTAATCTCCCCGGATAATCTCGATACAATCCTCCAGGACAGCCATCATGCCCAGGCCGAGCAGATCCACTTTCACGATCCCCATGTCGGCGCAATCTTCTTTATCCCATTGCACCACCACTCGTCCAGGCATGGTGGCCGGCTCGAGTGGAACAATAGAATCGAGCTGTCCCTGACACACCACCATCCCGCCGGAATGCTGCCCCAGATGGCGGGGCATATCCTGGGCCATCAGGCACAGCTCGACGAATTTCCGGATTTGCAGGTTTTGGTAATCCAGGCCTGCTTCGCGAACGTGGCCCTCGAGTGTCTGGCCTGGATCGGGGTATTGCCAAGCTCCTACCAAGGTTGAAATACGATCGAGAACTTCCGGCTGGAAGGAGAGCACCTTGCCAATTTCGCGTGCCGCGGAGCGCCCACGATAGGTGATGACGTTCGCCGTCATGGCCGCGCCCAATTTTCCGTACCGCTCATACACGTATTGAATCGCCCGCTCACGCTGGGGGCCGCTAGGGAGGTCGAGGTCGATGTCGGGCCATTCGCCGCGCTGCTCAGAAAGAAAGCGTTCGAAAAGCAGGTCCATTGCAACAGGGTCGACCGCAGTAATGCCCAGCGAATAACACACCGAGCTGTTGGCCGCAGAGCCGCGTCCTTGCACCAGAATATTCTGATCCCGGCAGAAGCGCACAATATCCCACACAATCAGAAAATACCCGGGCAAATCGAGCTTTTCGATTAAGGCAAGTTCGCGCTCAACCTGTTTTCGAGCTTTCTCGTTATGCAATCCGTATCGAGCGATCATCCCATCTTGGACTCGCCGCCGCAGGAAACTCATTTGAGTTTCGCCTGCGGGAACTGGATACTTCGGAAACTGATACCCCAAATCATTTAGGGTGAATTCCAAACGCGAGGAAAGAATCCCTGTATTCTCCACTGCTTCAGGAAGGTCGGAAAACAGGCGCACCATCTCATCCGGAGCCTTGAGGTAGCGCTCGGAATTCTGGGAAAGGATTCGACCCGCTGTGGCAAGTGTCCGATGGTTCCGGATGCAAATAAATGCGTCGAGGAGTTGACGTTGGTCCGGGCGCGCATAACATACCCCATTCGTCGCCAGAAGAGGCAGGCGCAGTTTCCTCGCGATTTCTACAGCCGCCTGGTTTCGCCTTTCCTCTGCACGGTTGAAATGCCGCTGGAGTTCGACATAAACGTTGTCACGGCCAAACACCTGGCAAAGCTGTTCCACTTTTTCAATTCCCAGGCGGATTTCGCCCATTGCCAAAGCATATGCCAACGGTCCTTCGTCTCCCCCGGTCAGGCAAACAAGGCCGGAGGCTTTCAGCGCCATCTCTTCATCGAGAACATAACCATCCTCTTTCTTCCCCCTCAATTTCATTTGGGTTATCAGCCGGCAGAGGTTTTGATACCCTGCGCGCGATTTGACGAGCAGGGGATACCGCCAACCTTGTGACGATACCAGCTCGGCGCCGATGTGAGGGCTGAGACCTGCTTTGCGTGCCGCGAGATGAAAGCGGGGTGATCCATAAACACCATTGCGGTCAAGGAGCGCCATGGCCGGCATCTGGCGGCGCGCACACAGGCTCGCCAGTTCCTCCGGGGTGCATGCCCCTTCAAGAAAACTAAACGCAGAACGCGCGTGAAGCTCAACGTAGCTCAATCGAAGGCCCCCCGGACGAACCACGCCTTTTTGGTCCAGTCATAGCACACCCGGTAGACTCCCTGTTGCTTGCGCCTTTCGGTCTTCGCATTGGATTGAATCTCAAGATCCCATTCGTCCTTGTCGTAAAAGTCTTCCCTCCACCAATCCCCCGAAGAGCGCCAGGGCCCCGAAGCGGCAATGACTCGCCCGCGAAGGCCTGAAAAACTAACATGCACAGGATAGCCGTTGCGAGTTTCGACTCGGGCAGGCGCCGCAGGCCGGAACACTCGAAAGGCAGTCTGGACCTCTTCTTGAAGCCGTTGACTCGGGGATCTGGGAGTGCGGCCATGTCCCCCTGAGTGACGGAAATCGCCGTCATAACGGGGCACTTTGGAAGGGCGGGGCTTCAGCCCCGCCGACTCCGGAAGCGCGACGGGTGGGGCCTTTAGGCCCTGAAGCCACTTTGCCTCAGGGGCCGAAGCCCCCGAGGGCAGGCCGTTTTCCATGGCGGGGCTAAAGCCCCTCCCTTCCCGGTACTCCGCGATATGACGCGGATTTTCGTCAGGGAGTACCAGTTCTTTTTGGATTCCGCCCCCAGGCGGCCTTCGCAGTGGACGGCAACAATCCCTGGAAACCAGACTGGGAACAAACCGGCGCATTCGAAATCCCTCCGGCCGATGCGTATCCAAAAGCTCTGGGGAGCCGAGGTTCGCATCACCAACCAAGCTCGCCAGGCGCGCAACCGTCAACTCGACTTTTTCAGGGTCAGGGCAAATCGGGGAGAACAGGTCTCCTTGCAAAGTGCGGGGAGGCGCCGCTTCCACGCCAAGCATGATCTTCACAATTGGCGCGGAAGGGGGAGCAGATTCTAAACGCAAGACCAGCAACTTCAAGAGAGTCTTTGCATCGCTCATCGGCACTGGGAGTTGCAGCGTCAACTCAAAAACCTCCGATGCCGCCCCTTTCTGCTGATCAGTTATCTCGGCGCATGGCCGCCCGGGAGCATTTCGATCGTCTTCGAACGAAGGCTCGAGCCGGAGTCGCAGAT
>CAWIUZ010000148.1:0-20313 GCA_963838915.1 uncultured Acidobacteriota bacterium | reverse complement strand
CTCCCTGTCCTGCACTGGGTTCTCTTGAGACCAGAAATATACACCTCCCGAAAGGGATTAGGAAACAGGGAAGAGAGAATGGGGGTATCAAAAGAGGGTGCTCGGGCCGCCCGCGGTTCCCAGAAAAGATGAAGATGCGCGAAGCGCTTTGGAGTGCGGCAGCGAAGCTGCCGCCGTGGAATTCCCGCAGAACGGCGGCAGCTTCGCTGCCGCACTCCAAGGTTCCCAAGCACGTTAAGCGGAGTAGAGTTCTTTAAGGTTGAGGGAAAAGTCCGGAACCGTATCAATCATCAGCGGTTGATTTTCTTCGAAGTACTGCAGAGCGCGGTCGGGGTAGACTAATTCCACAAGGCGTTTTTCGAGGTCGAACCAGACTTGAACCACACCGCTCTGCTGGTAGTCCTTGCGCTTGCGTTGAATCTGTCCCGGTGAATCGGAAGGCGAATGAATTTCGAAGGCCACGTCAGGTGCGAAATCGGCTTTGACGGGCATCGCTTCTCCGAAGAATCGCGCCCTTCGCACCAGGGATGCGTCTGGCATGCGCCAATTTCCAGAAGCCATAGTGAAGACGGCGTTCGAGCCAAAAGCCATCCACTCCGAGTGGGTACGGCAAAACCGGGCCAAACACTCGAACAGAAATATGACGAAGCGCTCGTGCCGAAAGTTCACCGGTGACATAAATTCGACCTCGCCGTCAACCCACTCCCACCTCTGCCATTCTTCGCCGGCGGCAAGGAACTCTTCCCAAGTTAGGGTGGTTCTGGTGGCCATCGTCTTCTCCTCTCGTAATTCTACCACAGGCCTACCCCTTTACGGTTTCAACGATACACGCACTCTTTAGCCGCGTCGGCCATCACCTGAAGGTGTTCGACCGGCGTATCGAAGAAGTGGTCGCTGACCGAGCAGATGTAGCCTCCGTCCTGACCGACCCTTTCGAAGAGGGTGTGCACGGTTTCGCGTATCTTTTCTGAGGGACCGACGGTGAGGACGTTGAACTGGTCAAGCCCGCCGATCAGCGCGAGACGATCCCCGACTTTCTGCTTCAGTTCCCACGGTTCCTGGTTCCCGCCGATACTCGGAGGCGCCAGTGTCTCCGACGCGTCAGCCCCATTGGCGACAATCAACTCCTCAATTCCCTTCGTCCCGCCGCAAGTGTGATAAACCACCTTGAATCCCAGGCTATGCAGGGCGTCGTGCATTTTACGGTCGTAGGGAGTGCAAAACTCCTTGTGTAGCGCAGGAGAGATGACAGTGGAGGAACCAGCTCCTCCGCCTGTTTCGACCAGGTCAAACCTAGCTCCCTTCATCGATTCGATAAAGCGCAGCTTCTTATTAAGGAGAATGGTAAGGAAACGGTGGACCCAATCCGGCCTATCGACGCAGCGCATGATGAGTTCGGTCACGTCCATCAGGCAACACGCGTGCTGCCAGCAGCCGCCTTGGTCCCCCCAAACAAATCCTCGCAGGATGCCGTCGTCGCCGATCTTGTCGTAAAGGGCCCGCACCGGCGCCGGATCCAATTTGCCCACGGGCAGATACTTGTCAATAAGCTCGATGTCTTCGTCGCGCTTGACCATGTATTCCGTAATCCACGTGGTCTTTCGATCGCCGCGGGTCTTGTACGTCAGCAGTCCGTTGGGCGTCTGAATGTCATGGTAGGCGATGCGGTTGTCAGGATCGCTGCTGACGACCGTGACTTCGTCCTGCCATTCCGGAGTGGAGAATTTGTTGAAATCGTAATCCACTAGCGCGGTCTGACCTACATCGCCAAAGTATTGGATCTGCGCATCCATGCCGAACTTCTGGAATGCTTCCAAGGGCGAAATTCCATTCAAGTAATACTTGAGGTGATAGTCCTGCCATTGGTGCGCCGAAATTGGCAGCCGGTCGGGCTTCCCCTTCTGAAGCGCCGTCATCAGCCTTTCCTTTGGAACCATAAGAGCCTCCCTCCCACATCGAGCCCAAATAGTATATCCTTGTTCGCCGCAGACATCGCCCGCTGTTTGTCATCCGATTCCTCGAGCGGCCGGGCGACAAGATGCTGAAGCTGGAGGCTCGTATGATTCGTACTTTCATTGCAATCATGGCTATGAGCTGTTGCATTTCCGCAGTCGCGGCGCAGGGAAAGGGTTCCACGGAGCTGAGCGCCTGGTACGTCGATTCGTTGGTCAAGGTCTTCCCGGAGGATCTCGCCGGGGCCCACGCTCTGCGCTCGCCGGAGTTCATCGGCGCGCGCAACCAGCACCTGAGCGTGCAGCTCGCCATTCGGTCCAGTCGCCCGCTTCCCGCTATTACGGCGGAAGTGAAGCCGCTCGAAGGTGGAGACGGCGGCAGCATTTCGAGCGTCGAAGTCCATCACGTCGCTTATGTGGTAGTGGGCTCGCACCCCCCCGACTCTCCGCCGGATGAGCTGGTGGGGACAGCGCCGGGCTGGTATCCCGATCCGCTGGAGGATTTCCCCTTTGATCTCGAATCTCGCCGCACCACGCCGATCTGGGTGACTATTTCCATTCCGGCTGCCGCCGCGCCGGGAGTCTACGTAGGCTCGATCCTGCTGCGATCGGGAGAGCGATTGGTGGCGCGCCGGCCTTTTCGACTTCGAGTCTTGAGCGCCTCGGTGCCTGCGGACATGTCCCTCAAGGTCACCAACTGGTTCACCTTGGATGACAAGACCTCGCAACAGTTCTTCGGGGTAGCCGCTTATTCGCCACAGTGGTGGACGCTGGTCTCGAACGTGGCCCACGTGCTCGCCGCGCACCGCCAGAACGTGATCATTACGCCGCTTCTCACGCTCATCCAACCTCACCTTGAGGGCGCGAACCTGCAATACGATTTCACGAACTTTGACCGTTGGGTGGAGACGTTTCAGCAAGCGGGAGCAATCGGGTACATCGAGGGCAGCCACTTGCTCGACCGCGCCGGCAGTTATGATGCGTCACTGGTCGTCTCGACCTTTCAAGTTGTGGACGGCAAGCCTCAGAGGGTTTCTCTTCCGCCAGACGATCCGCGCGTCGAGCCTGCCGTCTCCGCCTTCCTCGCTGCGCTTGGGGCGCATCTCAAGGAAAAAGGCTGGGACACTCGTTATTTCCAGCACGTCCTTGACGAAGCGCACGGGAATGAGCCTCCCTATTACGCCCGGTTCGCCGCTCTCATCCACCAACAAATGCCGGGCATCCCGACTATCGATGCCATCGACGCGGAAAACCTGCCGGAGGAACTGCAGAGGAACTGCGATATCTGGGTTCCGCAACTGGGGCGGTTTGACGACCAGATGGCAATGCTCAAGCAGCGCATCGGGAATGACCACCCCGTCTGGTTCTACACCTGTCTTTATCCCCAGAAGCGGTATCTCAACCGCTTGATGGACCTGCCCTTGCTCAAGGTCAGGCTGCTCCAGTGGCTTGACTTTCGCTATGGCTTCACGGGATTCCTGCACTGGGGCGGGAATTACTGGACTCCGAAGCCACTGCTCGACACCCAGTTGGTGATCGACGACAATACGGAGCTTCTGCCTTCGGGCGACGCGTTCGTCGTCTATCCGGACCGCGAGCACCTCACGGTTCGAAGCTCCATCCGATTTGAAGCTATGCGGGAGAGCATCGAAGACTATGAAATGCTGCGAGCGCTCGCGTCGCGTGATCGCGACGAGGCCGACCGCATTTGCGCCAGCGCGGTTTCGTCGTTCACTGATTACGTTCGAGACCCCGCCGCATTTCGCCGCATTGAGCGGCGGCTGCTGGAAGCCTTGAGCAGGGAATAGAGAATAGTGGATCACTTAGGGCGAGCTGGGTAGAAGTAGTCTGTAGGGCATTGCTTACCAAGGAGGATTTCTTCTCCGTGCTCCCTGCGACCGTGCAGAGTTTAAACACAGAGATCACTGAGGCCTTCTGTGTGCTCTGTGTTGGAGCTTCAAAGGCACAGAGGACACGGTGCGGCTTGTCAGTAGATCTTCAGAACCGCAACAGTTGCGTCGTCAGCCAATTGTCCACACGAAAAATCATCT
The DNA here is from genome assembly GCA_963838915.1 of uncultured Acidobacteriota bacterium. Classification (GTDB taxonomy): domain Bacteria; phylum Acidobacteriota; class Terriglobia; order UBA7540; family UBA7540; genus CAVROP01. The sequence continues at coordinate 16,310 of CAWIUZ010000148.1, read as the reverse complement.
ACGGACGCGAATATTGAATTCACAATCTCGTCAGCGCCTTTTGTGAAACTCCTCGCCGCTGACCTACGGAGGCCCTCGAGTCCCCACTCCTCGCTGGCTGGGTTTGTCGCCTCAATTACCCCGTCCGTATACGCGACCACCAGATCACCCGAATCGAGCCGAACCAAGCCTTCGTTGTAGGTCCAATCCGGGAATATCCCGACGGGAGAGCCGCCGGTTTCGAGCCAAACGGTCGACCCGTCTGGACGAATAACGATGGGAGGGTTGTGACCTGCGTTGACGTACCGGAGCGTGCGCGACGCTGCGTCGAAAACGCCGTAGAACAAGGTTGCATAGCGATCAGCGAGCGAGGATGCGTACACCTGGCGATTTACCGCCCGGAGCATTGAAGTTCCTTCGGTGCCGGTGAGCAAAAGTGCGGTGCGGAGTGATGACTGGACATTTGAAATCATGAGAGCCGCGGCCAAGCCTTTGCCCGAGGCGTCTCCGACAGTCACGGCCAGGCGGTTCTGCGGAAGTGGTACAAATTCGTAGCAGTCGCCGCCCAACTCCAGCACCTCTCGGCATTGAGCACTGTATTCCAGATTGTTGATCGCTCGATGTGACCCTTGCATAAACCGCTGCTGCACGTCGCAGGCAGTCGCCCAGTCGCGGCTAACGTCCACTACCATTTCATCTCTTGTCATATCTCGCCCTCCACTCGTAGGTCGGTTCTGGACAGGCAAATTCGACATGGGCGCAAGCCGTCATTCCTGCGGAAGCGGGAATCCGTATAGCTTCCTGCCGACGTAGACGCCCGCTTTCTCGGGGGTGACAGCGCATCGCGATTGCGGCCTGGGCCTACGGTTTTTCTTGCTCACCCGATGTCGAGAATCCGCTGTGGGCTCCGACTACACTATGAAAGCGCAATCGGGCGGAGCTAGAATATGAATAGAAAAGGAACAAAAGACATGAAATACCTATTGATGATGACCGGTACCAAGGCTGGTGTCGACACCTACCGGGCGTGGTCGAAGAACGATGTCGAGCGGCACTTCGCACACTTGACGAGCTTGAATAAAGACCTGCGTGAAGCCGGAGAGCTGGTTGCTAATGAGGGCTTGGCTTCGCCGGAGCAGGCGAAGGTGGTGCGTGCCGGGAAGGACGGCGTCCCGATCACGGATGGCGTCTTTCCGGAGGCAAAGGAGTTTCTGCTTGGTTACTGGATCGTTGACGTCGAAAGTCCGGAACGCGCTCATGAGATCGCAGCCCGCTTGTCAGCGGGGCCGGGTCCGGGCGGGGTTCCGACCAACATGCCGATCGAGGTGCGCCAGATCATGAGCGCACGAACCAGCGAGCCGGGCATTTAAGAGCAATTCGTGCAGTTGATAGGGCGATCAGAACGGCCGCCCCTACGACAATGAGAGGAGTGCATCACATGAAGTATATTCTGATGATGAATACGATGAAGGCCGGCGAGGGCGTTCTCGGCTGGCCGAAGAAAGACCTCCAGGCGCACGGTGCATATATGAAGCGCCTCAACAAGGAACTTCAGGATTCGGGCGAGTGGGTGTTCGCTGAAGGTTTGTCTTTTCCGGACCAGGCAAAGCTCGTGCGAGCCGGCAAGGATGGGACGCCGATCACGGACGGTCTATTTCCCGAGGGCAAGGAATTTCTGGCGGGCTTCTGGATCGTCAACGTCGAATCGCCGGAGCGCGCTTTCGCAATCGCCGCACGAGCCTCTGCGGCGCCTGGCCCTGGTGGCGCGCCGTTGAACATGCTCATCGAAGTTCGCCCGGTGCCGAGCGGCCCGCCACCGGAAATGTTGTAACCGCACGGGTCGTCAATAGTAGGCGCGAAACCAGTCATGCTGAGCGTATTGATGCATCTCTGCAGTTTGTAGCGCCTGAGGAATACAGAACGTAACTGCGGAGATCCTTCGCCCCGACAAGTCGGGGCTCAGGATGACACAGCGCGTTGTTTGGTGGACAGCAGGCAAGAACGATGGACGCTCAATTTGAAAATCTCTTGCGGGAACTGGCGCCGCAGGTGCTGGGCGTCGTGACTCGACGCTTTCGTGACTTCGCCGCTGCCGAGGACGCCGTTCAGGAGGCGTTGCTCGCAGCCGCCCTGCAATGGCCGCGGGACGGCGTTCCAGACAATCCACGAGGCTGGCTGATCCAAGTGGCGGCGCGGCGGATGATGGATCACTTGCGAAGTGAAGAAGCCCGGCGGCGAAGGGAAGAGTTGGCAGCCATCGAGGCCGGCCAACTTGAGACTTGCGTCGACCTCAAGGGGGAAGTGGAGCAGGATGATACGCTGACTTTGTTCTTCATGTGCTGTCACCCGTCGCTGACTCCGTCCTCGGCCATTGCCTTGACGTTGCGGGCAGTGGGTGGTCTGACTACGGCCGAAATCGCCAACGCCTTCCTGGTTCCCGAGGCCACCATGGCGCAGCGGATCAGCCGTGCCAAAGCGACCATCAAGGCTTCCGGTGTGCCCTTCGAGTTGCCAACCCGCGATGAGCAAATCCAACGGCTTCGCGCCGTACTGCACGTGCTCTACCTGATTTTCAACGAGGGCTACACTAGCAGCGTGGGGCCCGAACTTCAGCGGGTCGAACTCGCCCAAGAGGCGATCCGGCTGGCGCGCGCCATCCACTCTTTGCTCCCGGACGATGCTGAAGTTGCGGGATTGCTGGCCCTCATGCTGTTGACCGACGCGCGCCGCGCTGCACGGACCGGTCCCGAGGGCGAATTGATTCCGCTGACAAAGCAGGACCGAGCTTTGTGGGACCGAGCCAAGATCTCCGAGGGCGTCGCCCTCCTCACCGCTGCGCTATCGAGAGGATTGATTGGCAATTATCAGCTTCAAGCGGCTATCGCCGCCGTTCATGACGAGGCGGTCCGGGGGGAGGATACCGACTGGCCGCAAATCCTGGCGCTGTATGACTTGCTCAAGCGCATGTCCGACAATCCCATGGTGACGCTCAATCATGCTATTGCCGCCGCCATGGTGCACGGCCCTTCCAACGGGCTCGAACTGCTGAAAGCGCTCGACTCCGACGCACGGGTTGCCGGCCACTATCGCCTCGACGCCGTTCGCGCCCATCTGCTCGAAATGGCCGGCGATATTCAGGCTGCCATCACACACTACCAGTTCGCCGCCAACCGTACGACCAGCACACCGGAACGGAACTACCTCATCACACAAGCAGCACGACTGAGTGAAAGTGGGTAGCACAGCACCTTTGCCTGTGCGCCCCAAAGCCCAGGGCTAGCGAGGCCCGCCAAAACCGTGTCATTCTGAGCGAAGCGAAGAATCTCCAGTGCCGTTGCTTCTCTCCGCTATCATTTCGTAGGTTAGCATGGGCCTCCGTAATACACTATAGACAGGTCTAAAACTAATGGCTAAATTGTAGGCGACCGCTGATGCTCAGGGGGGCTCTATGTTGGGATCAGAAAAGCTGGTGGCTTTTGTGGCGGCGCTCGACTCAGCACGCGCTAAAGAATTCTATCGCGACACTCTGGGTCTGCGTCTCGTGAGCGAGGACCAATTTGCGCTGGTCTTCGATGCCGGCGGGACGATGTTGCGAGTCACCCGCGTTCCAGAACTCGTCCCAGCCAAGTACACGGTGCTGGGCTGGCACGTCCGGGACATTGTGCAAACGGTGAAACAGCTCCAGCAGGCGCGCGTCGCGCTGGAACGCTATCCGGGAATGCAGCAGGATGAGCTCGGCATCTGGAACTCCCCGAGCGGCGATCGGGTGGCGTGGTTCAAGGACCCGGATGGAAACACCCTGAGCATCACGCAGTTTTGAGCGGCGCGGCCGAGGGGCCCACGCAGGGCGGCCGCAAGGGCCGCTCCAATCCGTCGGTAAGCGCCCGCCGTAGGGGGACGGCTTGCCGTCCCCGCATTTCTGCTGGCCCCGACGTGGGTAGGGCAAGCCCTACCCCTACACCGCCCGGGTCCAGCCGCGTGCGTGGCAGAGGCGCAGGGCCATGGGTCCTAACGCCCTCGAGTTCGCTCATCGACCGATCAGAGGGCCGCTCCTACACTTGAATCGGGCGCCCAAGCGGAGTAGATTGCCTCAATGAAACACCGAGGGGGATAGATGAAAAACCTGACAAGGCGCGATTTGCTGAAGACGAGCCTGCTCGCCCCGGCGGCAGCTGCGGCGGCGCGAGAAGCCGTTGGCCGCGGTAACATGCCAGTAGGCGCGGGCGAGACCGAGGCACCGGTTCCCCTTCTCGTGGGAGACACGCCCGAAGTCGCAGAGCCGGGTGCAACAAGGGAACGCTTGCTTCTGGACTTCGGATGGCGCTTCCATTTCGGTCACGCTGATGATCCAGCCAGGGACTTCGGATTTGGGGGAGGGCGGTCCGGCAATTTCCAGAAGACAGGGAATTTTCTTCCCGCCAGCGGCCTGGCTTTCGACGACGGCGCTTGGCGGGCCCTCGACCTTCCTCACGACTGGGCTGTAGAGCTGCAATTCAAGAACGATCCGGCGCTCGCGAGCAAAGGTTTTTACCCGCTGGGACGGGCCTACCCGGAAACCAGCGTAGGCTGGTATCGACGCGTGTTCGAGCTTCCCGCTACCGACTCCGGAAGGCGAATCACCATTGAATTCGATGGCTCATACCGCGAGACGATGGTGGTTTTCAATGGCTTTTACATCGGTCGCCACAGCGGCGGGTACGATCCGTTCAGTTTTGATGTCACGGATTTTGCCACCCCGAGCGGCAGGAACGTGCTGCTGGTTCGCGTGGATGCCACGCTGAGTGACGGTTGGTTTTACGAGGGAGCGGGGATCTACCGCCATGTCTGGCTGGTGAAGACGCATCCGGTGCACGTAAAGAAGTGGGGGACGTTCGTTGTCGCAGACGTGCGTCCGGGCGAGGCAGGGCTTTCGATTCGCACCGAGGTGGAAAACCACGGGAAGGGTGCCGAGAGTACGCGGATCATCTCGACAATTCTCGATCCCTCCGGGAACTCGGTGGGAAAAGCGGCCACCACTCCCGCGTCAATTCCAGAGTGGGGCGATCACACCTACGAGCAGTCGATTGTGGTGAAGGAGCCCGCTCTCTGGTCGCTCGAGGAGCGGAACCTCTACCGGTTGGTGACCAACGTCGAGGCGGGCGGCCGCATCGTCGATCGATACGAGACCCGCTTTGGCATTCGCACGGTTCGTTTCGATGCGGCGCGAGGCTTCCTGCTCAACGATCAGACGGTCAAGCTCAAAGGCACCTGCAACCACCAGGACCACGCCGGGTTGGGCGCCGCGCTGCCTGACGCCGTGCAACGTTATCGCATCCGGAAACTTCAGGAGATGGGTTGCAACTCACTTCGTACGTCGCACAACCCGCCAACGTCCGAGCTGCTCGACGCCTGCGACGAAATGGGGATGCTGGTGTTCGATGAGACCCGCATGATGTCGTCGAATCCTGAGGGTTTGAGCCAGTTCGAGAATCTCGTGCGGCGCGACCGCAACCGGCCCAGCGTTTTCATGTGGTCGATGGGGAACGAAGAAGGCCAGGCCAACACGGAAAAGGGCTGGCATATTCTGACGGCGATGAAGAAGGTCGCCACCCTGTACGACGGTTCGCGGCCGGTGTCCATTGCGCCCATCGGGGCCGTCGGCGTGGGCGGCTTGGTCGAGTGCGACGTGATGGGTTACAACTACATGGACCCCGGCGCCGAGGCCTATCACAAGACTCATCCTAAGATCCCGGTGATCGGCACGGAGACGGTCAGCGCGGTGGGCACGCGCGGCATCTACATCACCGATCCCGAGAAAGGTTACGTCGGGTCGTACGACCCGTACACGACCACGGGGCGCGCCTCAGCCGAAGGCTGGTGGCGGTTCTGCGACGCGCGCGAGTGGCTCGCGGGCGGGTTCGTGTGGACCGGCTTCGACTATCGCGGCGAACCCTCACCCTACGAGTGGCCCAACATCAGCTCGCAATACGGCATCATCGACACCTGCGGCTTTCCGAAAGACTCGTTCTACTACTATCAGTCCTGGTGGACGCCACAGCCGGTTCTGCACCTCTTCCCGCATTGGAATTGGCCGGGAATGGAAGGCAAAGAAATCGCGGTCTGGGCCTACTCGAACCTGGAGAAGGTTGAGCTCTTCCTCAATGGCGAAAGCCTGGGCGCGAAGGAAGTGAAGAAGGACTCGCATGTGGCGTGGGTCGTCAAGTACGCCCCCGGCGCCATTGAGGCCCGCGGCTATAAGAATGGCCAGCAGGTGCTGACGGCGAAGCGCGAAACCACGGGTGCGGCCGCGAAGCTGGTGATGACGTCAGACCGCGAGGATGTGCTGGCCGACGGAGAAGACGTGGCCATGTTCGCGGTCGAAGTTCGGGATGAACAGGGTCGCGTGGTGCCGGTGGCGGACAACGATGTGAGCTTCCGCATTTCCGGGGAAGGGAAGCTGATCGGCGTCGGCAATGGCGACCCCACCAGCCACGAGTCCGACAAGGGCTCGTCGCGGCGCGCTTTTTGCGGCTACTGCATGGCCATCGTCCAGTCGACGAAATCCGCCGGCAAGATCACCGTGGAAGCGACTTCTTCCGGCCTTGTGCCGGCGAGCGTTTCGGTGGACGCGAGGAGTACCACGCTCCGTCCGCAGGTCGCTGTCTGGGAACGCGAGGCGCCGGCGGGACCAGGCGTCACGGGACTGTGGAGGCCCATCCCGAGAGAGGAAGAAAGCGGGCTGCTCGCCCTGATCTTGGGCGGCGGCAACATCCTCTTCACGCTCAAGCAAGACGGCAGCGCGCTCGCCGGAACCGTGGAGGGCACGGGCGGAGGTTTCTTCGGCGGCGGCGACGTTCCCATCCCAATCCAAGACGGCAAGGTGGATGGGCCTAACGTGTCGTTCAAGGCGGGGAACGCCACTTATACGGGAACGCTCAACGGAGACCAGATTGAACTCGAGCGGAGATTCAATTTCCCCTTCCGCCTGCCCAACCCGAGTGAGGCGCCGGCGGGATCGCGCCCGGCGATCGGGCCTCCGCCGGACGGGTCAGACCCCTCGATAGGAACCGGGCGCTTTCGGATGCCGGGTCCGATGGTGCTGCATCGGGTGCAGCGGTAAGCCTGAGCGAGGCCGACGAACTGCTGAGACCCTTCGTCGTCCGTCGGTTGACGGACTCCTCAGGATGACAGTTGAATGAGCCTTCCCCTAGCCTGCCGGAGTGCGGCCTTGCTTCACTCGCAGCGCAGGGCTTCTATCGGGTCTACCTGGGTGGCGCGGCGCGCGGGAATGTAACAGGCGAGCAGCGCGACGCCGCTCGAAAGCAGCGAAACGGCCGCGAGCGACAAGGGGTCGGTGGCCTGCACGCCATAGAGTAAACCGGAGAAATAACGGGAGAGGCCGAGGGCCGCCAACAAGCCGAGCGCCACGCCAGAGATCGCAATCTTCAGTCCTTGGCCGACCACCAACCGTAGCACGTCACTTCGCTCAGCGCCCAGTGCTACCCGGACTCCAATTTCCTGCGTGCGTTGCGCGACCCAATAGGCGAGTACTCCATACATACCAATCGCAGCCAGAACCACGGCAACGAAAGCAAAGCTACCAAGCAGCCAGGCGGTAAATTGCCGGTGTGACTCGCGCTCCAGGAGCATCGATCGCGCCGCATCCATGTGGTCAACGAGCAGGTTCTTGTCAAGTTGGCGAATCTCTCGCCGAACTGCAGAGCCCAAGGCAAGAGGACTGCCGGCTGTTCGAAGAATGATGTCGTCGCCCATGTCGTCGTCGGACGGAACATACGCCATCAGGCCTGAGGGGCTTTCGAGTCCCTGCCCCCGCACGTCTCCCACAATTCCCACGACAGTAAACCACGGACTCTTGAAATTCGGGTCCATAAACTTGAACCGTTTGCCGATTGGGTCTTGGTCCGGCCAGTACCGGCGGGCCATGGTTTGGTCGATCATCGCGACTGGCGGCGCATCTTTGGCGGCGTCGGACACAGAGAATATGCGTCCGCGCAGCAACGGTATTCCCATGGTGCGAAAGTAATCCGGACTTGCCTGCCCGCCGGTAAGAAGCGAGTTTTGATCGGAGGGTTGCGTGGTCTCGCCTTCGAGCTTGAAAGGCACCATAAACATCTCGTCCGGAAACAGCACGAATGATGCGGTGGCGACGGAAGTGACTCCCGGCAGTGACCTCAGTCTCCGCAAGAGCTCAATGTTCAAAGCTTTGTGCGCTGAGGACTCTTCCGGCGTCTTCGCCTCGCCCGGCCAATAAACGTGGAAGGCGAGAACGTGCTCGGCGTCGAACCCCGGGTCAGTGCGCAGAATTCCCCAGAGGCCGCGGATCAACAAAGCCGAACCCACGAGCAGCACAAACGCCATCGCGACCTCAGTTACGATAAGCAACCTGCGGGTTGCATGTGTGGCGGGAGAAGCGGAGCCGGCGTTTTCCTTGAGCGCACAGCTCACATCGACCGCCGAAACGCTTGCAGCAGGAAGGGCGCCACACAGCAGCGCTGTGAGGGCAGTGATCGCGGCCGTGTAGAGCAACACTCGGATGTCCAGCACGGTGCCGTTGAGTCTCGCGATATCCGGATTCAGCTTCGAGACCAGATTCACGACCGCTACGGCCAAGCCGACCCCGAGCAAGGCGCCGGCCAAGGTTAGAGTGAGACTCTCCGTGAGAAGTTGGCGCGCCAAACGGCGCCAACCTGCTCCCAGAGAAAGCCGCAGAGCGATTTCCTTCCGGCGTCCCGCGGTGCGGCCGATTAAGAGGCTTGCCGCGTTCAGGCATGCAATCAGCAGAAACCCCTACGATCGCTCCCCATAGAATGACTATACCCTGGCGGATCTTTTCCGAAAGCTGTTGGCGAAGGGGGACGATGCGAATGCCCACTCCTCCGTCGATGTTCGGGTACTCACTCGCCAAACGCGCGGCGATGGTGCTCATCTCCGCCTGCGCTTGCTGCCAAGTCACTCCCGGCTTACACCTGCCGACGACGGCCATATTTGGATATTGCCGCGCTTTGGTCTGAAGGAAGGCGGTCACCGCGCGTGGTTTCCAAATCTGAGTTTTATTCGGAAATGTGAATCCGCGCGGTAGTACACCAATAATGACGTTTTCGTTGCCGCCCCAGATTTTTACGCTTCTGCCGACGATTCGAGGATCGCCTCCGAAGCGCTCCTGCCACAGGCCGTAGCTGATGACCAGGACGCTGGTGTGTCCCTCTGCGGAATCGTCGGGGAGAAACCCGCGGCCCAGGAAAGGCTTCACGCCCAGCAGCGCGAAAAAGTTGGTGGAAACCGTGGCAGCGGGGACCTGCTCCGGTCCGCTCGGCCCGCTGAGCGTGGTCATCGTGCCGCCGCCGGTCAGGAAATTCTTGCCGAACGAGATGAAGGCCATGTCCTCAATCGTACGGCTCTCGGTGCGCCAATCCGCGTAATTCGGGTACGAGACGGCGCCTTCGGTTTCTCCTGTCCGTGAGTTGTCCTGCCAGAGGAAGGCGAGGCGATCGGCATTGGGAAAGGGAAGACTGCGAAAGAACGCCGCATTGGCCAGACTGAAGATCGCCGTATTGGCGCCGATGCCGAGTGCCAGAGTCAAGATTGCGACAACCGCAAGGCCAGGGGTGCGGCGAAGTTGGCGCAGTGCATAGCTCAAGTCCTGAATCAGTGCGGTCATTCCGTTTCTCTCAGCGAATCGAGAGATGAATCAAGCGGCGCGTGGAGTTTCACCCTCTCTGCGCATGACTTGCACACTGTAACACATGACGGAGAAGCGCAACCAAATTGCGGGCTCGAACTGCGTCCGTCTGCATTGTAATCACGCATTCCCGTTGGCTGCCGAGACAAAGTATGAAAATGGCTCTCTTCTTTCTGAGGCGGGCCAGAAGAGGTTAACCACATCTCTGCCGGACCCGGAGGGATGTGACACGCGAAGGGATTATTTGCCTTTGATTTTTTCCCAAGTGTGATGGAAGCGGGCACCCCAGGTGGTGTCGGGTTCCTGGATTTCGACCCAGAAGGCGTGCTCGTGCCAGGCTTCGCGAGTCTTATCCCAGTAGTGAATCCTGAGGTCGGCGAGGGCCTTCGGACCGCCCGGCGGGTCATAGGTACTTTCGACTTGAAAGTCGGCGGGTGGGTCGGCCGGTAAATCGCTCCCGAACGGATACTTGGCCTGCAAGGTGACCGCTGCTGCGCGCCAATACGCCTGCGCGACCTCTTGCTCCCGGGAGCGCCGCTTGGAAGTCCAGGTGGGATTATCGTCGACGAACTCAGAGGGAGCGTCATTGCGTAGCTGCATGATGGTGTGCGTGGAAAGTGACACAGCCAAAAGAGACGCCACCATGATGAGGAAAAGTCCTGCAGCGACGCCCAATTTCACGATCAGGTTCTTCCGGTCCGACTCTGTTGCGCTGTGGATCGACCCGACAGATATTTTCGCCATGCGTCGGGCGACGAGGTCTTCGAGATCTTTTCGGGCCGCCTCAAACTGCATCTTCAACTTTCTTTGCTGCGCCTCGAAACCCGCCGCTGCGCTGGCCGCAACCTGGTTAAGGGAGGCTCGTTTTGTCTCCGCCAGACCGGAGAGTTGTCGCGCCAATTCCTCCATGGCCCGCCCGGCGTTCCTCACTTCGGCGCGCACTTTCTCCACCGCCAGCTCGGTTTGCTTCTCGAAATGCTCGGTCATCCGGTTACCCAGTTCTTGGGCGACGTTGTCCAGATCGGCGGCTTGCAACCCGCCCCCTGCGTGGACGCTCTCCGTCAGCGATTCCACCGCCAGAGACACCGCCTTCAGACGCTCCTCGGCTACGCCGGTCCGCGCCAGGAAATCTTCCTCCCGCTTCTCCACCGCCGCCTGCGCCTCTCGGATCGCATTTTGCGCAGCCTGCTTGATGGCTTTCACTTCCGCATCCGCCGCCGCCTGTATCTGCTGCGCCTGTTCCCTCAGCGCCTCGGCAAGCTGCTGGCTGGAATCCTCTTGGCTAGAGTAGCCAGCGGAGGCCAGACTGGTCAGGGGCAGGCTGGCCAGCTGTTTCTTGGCCTCCTCCACAACCTGGCTCGAATTCTTTACTTCCTCCCTCAGGCGCTCGACCGCCGCCTCGGCCTGCTCCTGGAACTGGCGGGACCATTGCCCTCCCAGTTCCTGCCCGATCTTCTCCCAATCTGCCGCCTTCTTCGATTGTTTCTCCGCAAACTCTTCCGCCAGCGCCCCCAGACGACCCTGGAGCGCGTCCAAGGCTGCCTTCGCGTGTTCCTGAATCTGCTGGGACCACTTTCCTTCCAATTCCGCGGAGACCCTCTCCAGATCCTCGGCCTTCCTTGCCTGCCTGGCTTGGAAATCCTCCGCCAGCACCGACATGCGAGTGTGCAGCGCTTCGACGGCTGCGGCGGCCTGCTCCTGAAGCTCCTGCGACCAGTGCGCTCCCAACTGCTGAGCGATTCCCTCCAAATCCTCCTTCTTCGTCGCGTGCTGGTTTTGGAACTCCTCTGCCAGGGCCCCCACGCGCCCCTGTAGCGTCTCCACTGCTGACGTCACTCCCGTCAGGCGCTTTTCTGCAGCTTCGGCCCGAGCCACGAGATCCGTCTCTCTAACCCGCTCGACAGCCTTCAATTGCGCAATCGCCTCAGTCGCAGCAGTCTTGATTGACTTCACCTCACTATCTGCTGCGGCCTGCATCTCCAGGGTGTGCTCGCGCATGGCTTGCGCCAGACGCTGGGAGTATTCCTCGCGGGTAGCTTCGCTGAGGGAAGCGAGTTTGGTCTCTGCCAGGCTAGACAGCTGGTGCTTGCTTGCTTCGACCTCCTGACTCGAGTTCTTCAGTTCCTCTCGCAGCGTCGCGATGGCCTCTGCGGCGGCTTGCCGGATCGATTGCACCTCGCCGTCCGCCGCCGCGTGCATCTCCTGGGTCTGCTCGCGCAACGCCTGTGCGAGCCGTTGGGCGTATTCGTCGCGGGTGGTTTGGCTGAGGGAGGCCAGTTTCGCCTCCGCCAGGCTCGCCAACTGTTGCTTGCTCTGCTCGACCGCCTGGCTTGAGTCCTTCAGTTCCTCCCGCAGGATTGCGACCGCAGCTTCGGCTTCGTCCTGAAGCCTATTCTGAACTTGGGCGATGGCTTCTGCGGCAGCTTGCCGGATGGCGTTGACCTCACCGTCGGCCGCGGCGTGCATCTCTTGAGTCTGCTCGCGCAGGGCTTCCGCCAGCCGATGGGCATATTCATCTTGGGTGGCCTGGCTAAGGGAAGCGAGCTTGGCCTCCGCCAGGCTGGCCAACTGTTGCTTGCTCGCTTCCACAGCTTGGCTTGAGGTTTTCACTTCCTCATGAATTGTGGCCACAACTGCCTGGGCCTGTTGCTCGAGCCTACCCTGAAGCTGCGCGATGGCTTCTGCGGCGGCTTCTCGGATCGACTTAACCTCGCCATCCGCCGCCGCATGCATCTCCTGCGTCTGCTCGCGCAGGGCTTCCGCCAGCCGTTGGGCGTATTCGTCGCGGGTGGCTTGGCTGAGTGAAGCGAGCTTGGCCTCCGCCAGGCTGACCAGTAGTTGCTTGCTCCGATCGACTGCTTCGCTCGAGGCTTGCAGTTCTTCGCGCAATGTTGCGACAGCCGCCTGTGATTGCTCCTGGAGAGTGCCTTGCAGTTGCGTGATGGCCTCTGCGGCGGCTTGCCGGATCGACTGCACCTCGCCGTCCGCTGCCTCGTGCATCTCCTGGGTCTGCTCGCGCAACGCCTGTGCGAGCCGTTGGGCATATTCGTCGCGGTTGGCTTGGCTCAGGGAAGCAAGTTTGGCCTCCGCCAGGCTGGCCAACTGTTGCTTGCTCTTCTCGACGGCTTCACTCGAGTTCCTCAGTTCCTCTTGGAGTGCGGCGACGGCAGCCTGAGCTTGCCCCTGGAGCGTGCCTTGCAGTTGCGCGATGGCCTCTGCGGCGGCGTACCGGATCGACTGCACCTCGCCGTCCGCTGCCACGTGCATCTCCTGGGTCTGCTCGCGCAACGCCTGTGCGAGCCGTTGGGCGTATTCGTCGCGGGTGGTTTGGCTGAGGGAGGCCAGTTTCGCCTCCGCCAGACTCGCCAACTGTTGCTTGCTCTGCTCGACCGCCTGGCTTGAGTCCTTCAGTTCCTCCCGCAGTATTGCGACCGCAGCTTCCGCTTCGTCCTGAAGCCTATTCTGAAGTTGGGCGATGGCTTCTGCCGCGGCTTGCCGAATGGCGTTGACCTCACCGTCTGCCGCGGCGTGCATCTCTTGAGTCTGCTCGTGCAGGGCTTCCGCCAGGTGTTGGGCGTATTCGTCGCGGGTGGCTTGGCTGAGAGACGCCAGTTTGGCTTCCGCCAGACCTGCCAGTTGGTGCTTGCTCTGTTCGACCGCTTGGCTTGAGCTTTTCAGTTCCTCACGAAGTGTGGCGACGGCTGCCTGAGCCTGTTGCTCGAGCTTAGCCTGAAGTTCCGCGATGGCCTCTGCGGCGGCCTCCCGGATCGACTTAACCTCACCATCCGCCGCCGCGTGCATCTCCTGAGCCTGCTCGCGCAAGGCATCCGCCAACCGTTGCGCATATTCGTCGCGAGTGGCTTGGCTGAGGGATTCGAGCTTGGCGTCCGCCAAGCTGGCCAGTTGGTGCTTGCTTTGTTCGACGGCTTGACTCGAGTTCCTCAATTCTTCTTGGAGAGTGGCAACGGCTGCCTGGGCCTGTTGCTCGAGCTTACCCTGAAGCTGCGCGATGGCTTCTGCGGCGGCCTCCCGGATCGACTTCACCTCGCCGTCCGCCGCCGCGTGCATCTCCTGAGCCTGCTCGCGCAAGGCATCCGCCAACCGTTGCGCATATTCGTCGCGAGTGGCTTGGCTGAGGGTCTCGAGTTTGGCGTCCGCCAAGCTGGCCAGTTGGTGCTTGCTTTGTTCGACGGCTTGACTCGAGTTCCTCAATTCTTCTTGGAGAGTGGCGACGGCTGCCTGAGCCTGTTGCTCGAGCTTAGCCTGAAGTTGCGCGATGGCCTCTGCGGCGGCCTCCCGGATCGACTTCACCTCGCCGTCCGCCGCCGCGTGCATCTCCTGAGCCTGCTCACGCAAGGCATCCGCCAACCGTTGCGCATATTCGTCGCGAGTGGCTTGGCTGAGGGATTCGAGCTTGGCGTCCGCCAAGCTGGCCAGTTGGTGCTTGCTTTGTTCGACGGCTTGACTCGAGTTCCTCAATTCTTCTTGGAGAGTGGCGACGGCTGCCTGAGCCTGTTGCTCGAGCTTACCCTGAAGCTGCGCGATGGCCTCTGCGGCGGCCTCTCGGATCGACTTAACCTCACCATCCGCCGCCGCGTGCATCTCCTGAGCCTGCTCGCGCAAGGCTTGCGTCAGACGTTGGGTATATTCTTCTTGGGTGGCTTGACTTATGGAGGTGAGCTTGGCCTCTGCCAGGCTGGCCAATTGTTGTTTGCCTTGCTCGACTGCCTGGTCGGAGTTCTTCACTTCCTCGCGCAGTGTCGCCAGCGCTACCTCGGCCTGCTCCTTAAACTGAAGAGACCAGCGCCCTGCCAGTTCACGCGCGACTCTCTCTAGTTCCTCCGCTTGCTTCGATCCGTTTCCCTGGAAAGCCTGGAGACTGCTCTCGATTCGTCCCTGGAGATTCTCCACCAGGGCTCCTACACGCCCCTCCAAGGATTCCATGGCTACGGTGAGCTTCGCCAGTCGTATCTCGACATCCGTAGCGGCTGTCGCCCGCATCTGGTCGGACGGCGAATGGGTCCGTTCCTCACTGCGCCCGATAGTCGTGCCTATGGCCTGAGCCGGTTTGGCTGGCTCGCCCATAACGAATTCGAGCATCTTCCCCGGCTGCAGTTTAAACTCAGAGTCGTAAGTTGGAGTCCGGGCAAACTCCGAAGCAGGATAAGAAGACCCAGGCTCACTGGCAACTTCTGGCGGCAGGGTAGGGGCTTTGGAAAGCGACTCGAACTTTGTTACCCAATCGCGCGCATAGATGCGTTCCAGTCGTCTCGCGGCCGAGGGCTGCTCGGGGCCGTTTTTCCAATCACTAGGCGGGGACTCGATCTTCCATAAGGTGTCTATCTCATCGGCCTCCGGCAAAGTAACACAAATCTCGAAGATGCCGTTTTGTTGCGCGCCGTGGCGGACGACTCTCGCGACGGTCGGGCTTTGCATGTTGGGGCTTTCGATCCAGAGGTACGTGCCGACAGCCTGAAGAGTCGATGAGGCGATTTTCGCTCCACGCTTACTAACGTCTAAGGTGTGCGTCTCTTCGCTAAAAATTTGGCCGTCCTCGCCGATTCCGCGGACTGTCACTGGGATTTCTGCATCAACGCGAGTGCTCTCGCGGCTGAAGATCCACTTCTTACTGTGGAGTTGAGCGGGGATGCGTCGGGCCCTGGCAAATAGACCCTCGCCTTGCCCTTTGTTTGCTGCATTCTTTCGAGCCGGCTTGACGGTTCCATCGCTCTCTCGCGATGAGTCCTTGGGCCAAGCCTTGTCGGATAAACTCAGCGTGTCCATACTTTCAAACCGGGAGTAAAACTTCCTTCAGACGAGATCCCCTCTTAGGTCTAATAGGGGCCAAAACTACCGACGAGCGGCCAAGAACGGGTTGAGATTTGGCAGTTTCGGAGTTGTTACAGCGGTATTAATTAACACAGTAACAGAAACCGGTGACCTCAAATGTTCATGCGTATCCTCCTTTATTTGTTCAGCTTATCTCCAGAGAAAGATCAGGGGAGTGTGAGGCTCTGCGCATTAAGGCCTCCTTGGTGGCCAGCCGTTAGCAATTCCGAAGACCATTTCCAACTCTTTCTTATTGCGCAAGATAGCGTTTTCGCCAATAGTACGACGGTACTGTTGTACATCTGTTTTCCAGCAGGCCACGTTGTGTTTGCCTCGGGTGAATCACCCTGGTGTCCTGAGTCAGAAGTTCTTTAAGAAACTCTTTCTCATGCGCGACCGTTCATTGGAGCCCCGTCAGGGGCGGCATAGAGTAGCCCAGGGCGTAAGCCCTGGGTTAGACGCCCCTCACCCCACCTTCGGCACCCCTCCCCCGCCGGGCGGGAGAGGGGACGGGGGGTGAGGGTGAGCTCTCGCGACCCACGGCTTGCGCCGTGGGCTACAATCTGTCGCCCGCTCCGCGGGCTGAATTCTTCAACGAACTTCTGACTCCGGACACTAGCCCCTCCGTCGCGCATGGCCTTACGCCGGGAGAAATACGGAGTTGCCTTTGGCGTCCTGGTTTAGTAAAGTTTGGCGCCGCATGTCGGAGCGAATTCTCCTTTGCGTTCGGCAGGGGCGATAAGCGCTCCTCCGATCATATAGTCGATTGAGTTTCGGCAAAGCTTGAGTCCGTTTGAAAGCCTCATGGCGTGGGCGGAACCCG
>CAWIUZ010000147.1:0-13578 GCA_963838915.1 uncultured Acidobacteriota bacterium | reverse complement strand
AATCGTCCTCGTCCTCGTCTTTGGGAGATATCCGATCAATCGTCCTCGTCGTCGTCCTCGTTCTCGTAATCGAAAAAAGGATCGAGGACGATGACGACGATGACGAGAAGGGCCGCATGGGCAATAAATTATGTCGTCCCTTTGGCCAGATCGGGGCAATCGCCCCCAGGCTCACAATGTACTTGATGCCTTCGGCCACACTCATGTCGAGCTTGGTGAGCTTCTCCGCCGGCACGAGAATGAGAAAGCCGGAGACCGTCGATCGGCGCTGGGGATGAACACGCTGACCAGGTTTTTGCCGCACTTTCCGCAGGACTTCCCCCTGGGCTTCACTGGTGATGAAGCCCACCGAGAGGCATCCCGGGCGGGAAATTCCACCAGAACGACGGTCTTGAAGGAATGTCTGGTCTGCCGCCGAAGGCTCCGTTCACCTGCTTGATGGCGCCATAAAATTCTCAGCAACGGCACATTCATCATCAAACCGTCCAGCCATTCGATGATGCGTCTGCCGATGTAGTATCGTGTCAGCACGCCCACCGCCGAAATCAACGTGGCCGCCAGGAGCAAGGCGACCAGGCTCCAATACCAGACCATGTCACCCTTGCCGTCGTGCGGCGTGAAGAGATCCTCGTGGGTGAGGCGCTTGGGCAGGAAAATAGTAGAGCAGCGTGTCGGTGAAAACGGTAATGGTTCCGAACACCGACTTCGACCGCTGCAAAAAGACAGCAGCAAGGCCGGCAGGGTGACTGCCAGTCCGGTCAGGAAACTGGCCCACCGGGCTCCGCAAATAGAGTTTTTCTCACGTGGCCAGTTTACCCGGCTTGGAAAGCCAGCAGGCCCCCATGACCACCTGCATGATCGTCGAATTCAGCAACAAGTATTGGGTGCGTCTCTACCTGGCTCTCGAGTACGCTTATAATTATCTGCAGTTTATTCAGCCCAAGGACTGGACGGCAGTGATTTCCTTTGATATGAAGCCGCAAATCCTGACGGACTTCACGCAGGATCGGTCGCAAGTGAAAGGCGCACTGGACATGCTGAGAATCCCGGGATTCAGCGAGATTAACCTGTATGATGCGATTGCCTTCACGCTGGATCGCATGAAGGACATCAAGGGGAGAAAGTCCATTCTCATCCTCTGTACCGGATACGATACGTTCAGCAAGCTGACGTACGATGAGATACTCAAAATCGTGAAATCCTCTGACACCGCCATTTACCCCGTGAGCATCCTGGAGTGGCTGACGGTGCGCTCCATGAGGGGCGACACCATTAACTCCCTGCAAGCGCGGAACGGGTTAGAAACGATCGCTAAATATTCGGGCGGCCAGGCTTACTTCCCGCGCTTCGAAGGAGAGCTGCCCGGGATCTTCGAGCAAATCAACGGGCAACTGCGCACACAGTACGGCCTGGGCTTCGTGCCCTCAAACCCTGCGAAGGACGGTAAATTCCACAAGCTGAAGGTTGATGTTGTAGACGACCAAGGCAACCCGCTGCGGATCGTGAATCCCAAGGGGAAGGTCGTGAAATACCGGGTTGTATCGCGGGAAGGCTATTACGCGCCGAAATCGTAGCTCAGTGCCGGAAGTGCCGCGCACCGGTGAACATCATGGCCAGTCCCAGCCGATTCGCGGTCTCGACGACATCCTGATCCCGTACCGAACCTCCAGGCTGCACCACGGCGGTAGCGCCGGCGCGCGCCGCTTCTTCCACTCCATCCGGGAACGGGAAAAACGCGTCTGAGGCGACCACCGTTCCCTCCAGCGAATGCTTCAACTCGCGCGCTTTGGCGGCGCCGAGTCTCACGGAGTCCACGCGGCTCATCTGGCCGGCGCCGACGCCAACCAACACCCCTTCGCGCGCATAGACGATCGCATTCGATTTCACGTGTTTCACCACGCGCCAGGCGAAGATCAGTCCTCGCATTTCATTTTCCGTGGGCTGGCGATGCGTCACGCATTTCCAGTCCTGGGCGCGTGCGCCCAGCGTATCCGGAGATTGCAACAGCAACCCGCCTCCGATGACTTTAAGCTGTAATCCTTCCTCGTCGCCGGTGGCCGTCCCCATATCCAGCAGGCGGAGATTCTTCTTCTCTCCCAGAAGTTCCAGGGCGAGAGGCTCGTAGCCGGGAGCCACCACAGCTTCGACAAACAATTTGGACATTGCTGCCGCGGTCTCGGCGTCCAGGAGGCGATTGAGAGCGATAACCGAACCGAACGCTGAGACCGGGTCTACATCCAGCGCGCGCTGGTAGCTCTCTTGAAGCGTCGCAGCCGAGCCCACGCCGCAGGGATTCGTGTGCTTGACGATGACTGTGGTTGGCTCGTCAAATTCCTTTGCCAACCGCCAGGACGCCTCGAGATCCACCAGGTTATTGAACGAAAGCTCCTTACCCTGAAGTTGACGCGCGGAGGCGAGGCCGCTCCCGCCGGCCGCGGGGTCCACGTAGAGCGCGGCCCGCTGGTGAGGGTTCTCGCCATAGCGCAAATCCATCGTCTTGCGATAGTTCAGGTGCAGGCGCTCCGGCAGAGTGCCGCCATTCGCCCATCGCTGCAGAGTTGTGGAAATTGCTCCGTCGTAAGCCGCCGTCGTGGCAAAGGCTTTGCGCGCCAGGCGCGCGCGCGTCTCCCGTGAGATGCTCCCCTGGTTCGCGCGCAGTTCCGCAAGTACCGGGGAGAACTCCTGGGCGTCCACAACTACGGCGACGTCGTGGAAGTTCTTGGCCGCGGATCGAATCATCGAAGGTCCGCCGATATCGATATTCTCAATAAGCTCCTCGAGCGTCACTCCGGGTTTGGCGGCCGTTTTCTCGAAGGGATAGAGGTTCACCGCCACCAGGTCAATGAACTCGATGTGATGCTCCGCAACCTGTTTTTGGTGTTGCGGATTGGAACGAATGGCGAGAATGCCGCCGTGAACCTTGGGATGAAGCGTCTTCACTCTCCCGTCCAGCATTTCAGGGAAGCCTGTCACGTCCGAGACGTCGCGAACCTTCAGGCCGCGCTCGCGCAGGAGTTTGGCGGTACCTCCCGTGGACAAAATCTCGACCCCCAACTCCGCCAAGCCCGCGGCAAAGTCCACCACTCCAGTTTTGTCACTGACGCTGAGCAGGGCTCGAGAGACTTTTCGCATGTGTGCTCCTCAATTTGAAGCTGTCAGGCTTTGGCCGCCTTGAATATCAGCTTGCCGTCCTCGGTGCTGATCCAGAACTGCACACTTGCGCAGCGGAACAACTTTTTGATCTGCCTGGTCTTGTCGCCGAGGTATTTTTGAAACCTCGCCGGGTCGACGTTGTCCACTCTTCGGCCCAACTCGCGCTGGGCGCTGATTATGGCTTGCAGAATCTGGTCGGCCTTCTCCGGCTCGATCTCCGGATCCGAGCAAATTACGCAGACCATCTTGGCGGCGGTCAACGCCTCGAGCCCCTGCTTCTGCTGCGCAAACACGCCACGCCCTTCCTCTTTGTCCATCAACCTTCTTTTCCAGAGAGCGTTCTGAACGGCATATTTCTGCGCCAGGGCATTGAGCTTATAACGCTGGCCGAAGCTCAGGTCAGACTGATCTGAGGTGCGCCGTTTGATGTAGTTTTCAACACGGTAGACCATGTCGCGCGGGGGCCGCTCAGAAGCCCCGTTGAAATACACTTCCCACTCAATCTTCAGGCGGCGGATGTCGTCTTCGAGTTTGATCAACTCTTCATCAATGGTCACAGAGGCGCCTCGTGAACAGGTTGCAAGCGGGGATTATACCCACGCTCGAGTGAGGCCAGTCAACCGGAAAGTGGAAGGGCCCTCAGCCCTGAAAGGGCGGGCTAGCAAAGCCCAGGCAAACGGCCTGGGTTGAAGACGTAAGACAATATCTCATTTCCGGCATCAAGCCCTGAAGGGGCGTGATAGCCGTGCATTCCGTAGGTCGCCCCTTCAGGGCTCGACCCCGAAGACCGCCTCCTTCCCCAGGCCGTTGGCCTGGGCTTTGCTAGGCCGCCCCTTCGGGGCTGTGAGTTGCAGGTGAAGTCCAGCTTCGAGTTTAAGCCACCCGGCAACACACATTCAGGACACTACCCCGCGCCACACCCGTTGACGCTCTTGTGCAACTATGCTCAAATGACGCTTTGATATGGAACCTTCCGAACGTGATGCCGGACCGGAGGTTACGGCACTGCTCCGCCAGATCCCGGCAGTGAATGATGTAGTGAACCGGACCGCGCTCAAGGAACTCGAAGCGCGCGTCGGGCGCCGCCTTGTGGTGGAGTGCACGCGACGGGTTCTCCAGCGTCTCCGGGATCGGATCGTTGCGGGCAGGCTTTCAAATGTTTCCCTGCCAGCATTGGAGCAGGAAATCTTCTCCGAGGCCGAAACGGCCGCTCGCCTCTCTCTCGAGCCCGTCATCAATGCCTCCGGCGTGATCTTGCACACCAATCTGGGGCGGGCTCCTTTAGCACGCGAAGCGGTGGAGCATCTGGCGGAAGTGTCCACCCGCTATTCCAACCTGGAATATGAGTTGAAAGCGGGCGAACGCGGCAAGCGGGATGTCCACACAGAGCGGCTGTTTTGCCAGCTCCTCGGCGCGGAAAAAGCGCTGGTGGTGAACAACAACGCTGCCGCCGTGTTGCTGGCCCTGAACACCCTGGCCGAGGGAATGGAAGTGGTTGTCTCGCGAGGCGAGTTGATTGAGATCGGCGGCTCCTTCCGCATTCCCGAGGTTTGCGCTAAGAGCGGCGCCATCCTGCGCGAGGTGGGAACCACAAACCGCACCCGCATCGAAGATTATGCGGCGGCAATCAATGAGCGGACTCGCCTGCTGCTGCGCGTCCACCCGAGCAATTTTCGCATCCTGGGCTTTACGGCTCGTCCTTCTCTGGAAGAGTTTGTCGCGCTCGCGCAAAGGCACAACTTGACCTCAATGGAGGACCTCGGCAGCGGATGCCTGGTTGACCTGTCAATGCAGGGCATCCGGGACGAGCCCACAGCGACCGCCTCTTTGAAAGCCGGCGTGGATGTCGTGACCTTCAGCGGGGACAAGCTGCTCGGCGGCCCGCAGGCTGGAATCGTGGCCGGCAAGCGCGAGTTGCTGGAACGAATCCGCAAGAACCCGCTCTTCCGCGCCCTGCGTGTTGACAAGCTCACCATCGCGGCGCTTGAGGGTACAATTTCTCTTTACCTGCGGGGAAAGACTGACGAGATTCCGGCTTTGCGCATGATCCGGCTTTCTTTGGAGGCGATCCGCCTGCGCGCCACGCGCTTGGCTGAGAAGATTTCGGCTCACCCGCAATTCTCAGTTCGGATCCAGGACGGCGAATCGGTGATTGGGGGCGGGTCAACCCCTGCGCAATCGCTACCCACGGTCTTGCTGGCGATGACGCACGCGAGTCATGGCGCGCAGGAACTTGAACGGCTGTTGCGGCGGAGTTCACCTCCGGTCATCGCTCGGGTCGAAGAGGACGCTCTCCTCCTAGACCTAAGAACCGTGTTTGAAGACCAGGATGGGGAACTGCTCCAAGCCTTGGAAGCGATTGCGTAGACACCGTGTAGGGGCGGCTCGCGAACCGCCCCTACAAGACAATACGACAATTCGGTTATGCGAGCCCTTGTCTTTGACGGAAAACTGGCGTTACGTGAAATCGAAAAGCCCATACCCAAACCTGGTGAGGCCCTGATTCGAGTCACGCTGGCGGGAATCTGCGGAACGGACCGCGAGATACTTAAGGGGTACTCTTCCTTCCGGGGCGTCATTGGCCACGAGTTTGTGGGGCGCGTGGTGGAAAGCGAGGATCCCTCGTGGATCGGCGCGCGAGTGGTGGGTGAGATCAACGTCGCGTGTGGCGAATGCGAGTGGTGCTCGCGAGGACTCAGCCGCCACTGTCCCACGCGGACGGTCATGGGAATTGTGAACCGCGCCGGGTGCTTTGCGGAATATGTTGCCTTGCCCTTGCGCAATCTGCACCGGGTTCCAGACACGGTCCCGGATGAGTCCGCGGTGTTTGTTGAGCCGCTGGCCGCCGCCGCTGAAATTCTGTCTCAGATGCGCCTCGAACCCGGCACGAAGGTCGTGGTTCTTGGAGACGGCCGGTTGGGACTCCTGGTGGCCCAAGTCCTGAAAAACGCCGGGGCGGAAGCAACCCTGGTGGGTAGGCATGCCTGGAAGCTTGAGTTGGCACGGCCCTGGGGCATCAGAGTTGTTACCAGGAGCGAAAGTAAGATGCGGGCGGCAAGTGTTCCAGTCGTCGTGGAAGCCACAGGCTCGCCCCGCGGCTTGGAAGAGGCTTTCCGGCTTGTCCGGCCGCGCGGCACAGTGGTGATGAAATCTACTTTCCATGACCCCGCGCGCTTTGACGCCACCAAGCTGGTGGTGGACGAGATCACCCTGCTCGGATCCCGCTGCGGCGAATTCCCCGCCGCGCTGGAGTTGCTCGAGAAGGGGCAGATCAAGGTGCAACCTCTACTCTCAAAAGTGTTCCCGTTGGAAGAGGGCCTTGAGGCCTTCGAGTATCTGGAGCGGGCAGCCTGCCTGAAGGTCTGCCTGGCGAATCGGCAGTAGGCGGGTGGGCAGATGGGCAGGTCGGCAGGTGGGCAGTACAGGCTGCGGAAAAAGCCCCCCTGGCTGTCATCCTGAGCGGAGCGAAGGATCTGCATTTGGTTGTTTTCAAGGACACACTGATGCTTCGCTCCGCTCAGCATGACAGATGGCCTTTTTCTTCTCCACATACCACCTACCATCTACCACCTACCCCTGCAATCGTGGATAATGAGGTAGAGGAAATTCTCTTGACCATGAAACGAACAGGATTCATAGACTTTTGCACTTGGGCTGGGCTTGCCACTTTGCCTCTTGCTATTGCGCTCAGTGCTCCTTTATGCGCAATGGCTCAAGGCGAGAAGCAGGCGCCTCCGCCACCCCCTGAGGATTTACCGGGCCACGTGAACTACCTGGCCCAACAACTCTACGGCGTGATGCTCGAAGACGCTACGCCCATCACCGATCAAATCCAGAAGTTGGTGCTCGCCCAACTCCAGGAGTGGATGATGGACCGCTCGCCCACCGATGTCGAGGTGCGCCGGGATGTAGACATGGCCTTTTCGGAGTTGCATTACCCGCTGTCCGGGCAGGCGGCAGCCTTCGCGCGACCGTGGAAAGATCAGGTGGTAATCGGGGCCGGTTACACTCTGGGCTGGACTAACATTGACCGCACGAACGCTCTCGGAATCTTTTCCAGCCAGCAGGGCCACAGCCATCTTGTGACTGTGACGAGTTTTGTACCACGGTACGACCTCCACTACGCGTTTCCTCAGGAGCCGCCGGGCGACGCTTTCCGGTTCTTTGTCTACGGCTTCAGGTTGGGACAGAGCCAGCCTCGTCTGAGCGCCACCTTCTATTCTTTCGATGGAAAGAACTTGAAGTCTTTGTGGGAAGTCCACGACTTGTACGATGGCAAGATTTACTTCGAGAAAGATCGCGTGGCGATCCGATTCCTGAATGAGCAAGAATATATCGAAGAAGCCGCTCACGGGCGCAGACCGCCACGCCACCAGACCGTTTACACCATCACGCCCACGGGTTTAGATGTCCAGAGCGAGCAGGATATTCCGTTCTGAAGAGCAACCGCCCATGCCCACCTGCTGACGGACACCCTGAAAGCACGAAATCGACTCCCCTCCTTAGCTAAGGAGGGGGTACGGGGTGGTTTGGTCCCGTCGTGGTCCTGGCACCCGCCACCCCTGCCCCTCCTCCCGCTGAGGAGGGGAGTCATTTCTGACTCCTGCTTCACCCCAGCCACTGCGGATTGTGGGCAGTCCCATCGAAGTCAATCGTCGTCTTGAAAGGCTCGAACTCGCCGCGCGCGGCCAGGGGCGCGGTCTTGGCCAGAATTGCGGAAAGCTGTTCTTCGGTGAGAGGTTTGAAGGTGCGGGCGGCATCCAGCGCCTGCTCGAGAATCTGCAGGCTGTCACAGCCGGTGATGACGACAGACGTGGGCAGATTCATGGCGTAGTGCAGGCACTCGACGGGCGTCACTACGTTGCTCTTCAGCACAAACCCGTCGCCCATGGACTTCATTCCGAGCACCCCGATGCCGTGCTGAGTCAGAACCGGGACCACCTTCCTGGCGAAGCTCTTGTAGTGAGCGTCCATAACGTTCAAAGGCATTTGTACCGTGTCAAAAATAAACCCGTGGTTGAATGCGGTGTGCAGCATCTTTAAATGAATGTCCGGGTCCTTATGGCCGGTGAAGCCGATGTAGCGAAGCTTGCCTGCCTTTTTTGCCTCCATCATGGCTTCGAATGAGCCGCCGGGGCCGAAAATGCGGTCCGGGTCGCCTGGGCGAATGACCTCATGAAACTGAATGAGGTCGATCGTGTCGGTTTGCAGGCGCCGGAGCGATTCGTCAATCTGCTGTGCTGCCAGCGCCTTCACCTGGCCATCAATCTTGGTCATCAGGAAAACCTTCTTGCGGTAACCATCGCGCAAAGCCTTGCCCATGCGCACTTCGCTCACGCCGTCGTTGTAGTCCCAACAATTATCCAGAAAGTTGATGCCTCGATCGACAGCAGTGCGAACGATGCGAATGCTTTCCGCTTCGTCTTTTTGAAGACCGATATGGAAGCCGCCCAGCCCCACCAGCGACACCTTCTCGCCGCTGCGTCCCAGCTTGCGGTAAGGTATGTCGCCCGCGGCGGCAAGCGGTTGAGCGGATAGAGCCTCAAGCGCGGGAACACCTACCGTGCCTGCGACGATTCCCACGCCCGCTTGGCCCAAGAACTGACGACGGTTGGGTTTTCGTAAACTCATTGGGTCGCCTCCTGGTTTTCACACGGCACTACAGTTTGGTGTAGAGCCGGCTTTACAGGCTGAAAAAGCCCTTTTGACTGTCATCCCGAGGAGTTCCGATCTGATCGGGACGACGAAGGATCTCCGCAGGCCGTTGAGACTGCAACTACTGGGATTCCCCGATTCCTGGGGTCCGATGGACCCACCGGGGTCCCGAAATCGGACTTCGCGGAGTTTACCCCGAGCACCCAGAGCGAGATCCTTCGCTTCGCTCAGGATGACAGCAAAGGGCTCAGAATGGCACGGTACAGCGTTTTTTCAGCAGCCTGTTTACCGTGCCAATTGCCGAGTTAGATTCCCCGTTACAGCATCCAACTCCAGACTGTGCGTTTCCTTGCCCCGAGCAACACCATTAACTATGCTACCACAAATCTCCAGGTTGAACATCGGCTAGAGCCTCGCAGCCCCCAGCGCGTTCTCCCAGTATTTCTGGCGTTTCTTGGACATGTCGCCAAGCAGCAGCGGCGACACGTCGTCGTCGAACTTTTCCAGGATTTCAAACTCGAAGGCCGACTCCCCGTGGGCGTTCCAGGCGGTCTGCAGTTGCGGATTGCGGTGGGAACCGTTGCGCAACTGGAACCACACGCCATTCTGGGCCGTGTCCAGGTGATCGGAGGCGCCCACCCAGACTTCTCCCGAAATCTTCGCGCGCACTGCGAAGATACCCTTCGGAGTTATTCTCGCCTTGTATGCCTTGCGGGCTTCTCGTCTGTCCATGGCCTTCCCTACCGAAGTTCGAGGCTTTCGAGCATCGCGTTGAAGGTCGTCTTATAAGCGTCAAATTGAGATTGCGGGGCGATGCAAATAAGCGCAAGCATGAAGTCACTCTGGCGCGCGGTAACCAGCAGGTCGCGCTCTTTCTGACCCGGAAGCGGCGAGTCGGACTCAAGCAAAGTGGAAAGGGCGGAGCGTCCCTTCAGGTTCATGGCGCGCTGCTCGATCACCTTCAGATTCGGGTTCGACGCCCGCAACAAATCGAGCAACTCCTCTGTAGCATCGACCAGTCCCCAACTACCCTGGCGCGAGCCTTGAGGCTGGAATCGGCTGATGGATATGCCGAACGCTTGCGCCGCGCCGGTCTCCGGCAACTCGACGATTCCTCCCGGCGGGACTAAAACGACGGCGTCTTCATTCCGTTGCACGCGCCAGTTGTCAGGATAAGCGATGGAAATCCCGTAGCCGTCAAACTTGATGAGCCGGCCCGAAGGCGGAGGTGGACTCGCGGAATTGGCAGCGAGGGAAGGCGCTGTTTCTGCGCTCGACGGCGCGCCGAGACTTAGAAGGCGCTTCTTGGCGTCCTCGAATTCCGGGCTGTCGCTCTTTCGCCTCCCGGTCGGCCCATAAATGAAGCTGTCACCGCTCGCCTCCGCAGCTATTCTCTTGGCGCGATCCTCGGGGTTGGGATGGTCAGAGAAAAACTGCACCGTCCTCCGCGGGTACTTCTTTTCGACGATCTCGAAGAACTCCGCCAGAGCGTGAGGGTCGTAACCCGCCCGGTACAAGATGTATGTCCCCACCGCGTCGGCCTGTATTTCAGCGTCGCGAGAGTTCTTCAGCAAAATCGAGTTGACTCCAAGGTCGAGGCCCAGTGCCGTCAACTGGCCCGTCAAACTCCCCGACCGGCCAAGCATACTTTCGAGAAGCGCCAACGGCGCCTGGGCCAGCAGCGCCTCCGAGGCCGCGTGGGTCCCGTGGCGCATCACCACGTGACCGCTTTCGTGCGCCATCACCCCGGCAAGCTGAGCTTCATTCTCCGTCGCCTCGATTGCGCCTCGGTCCAGATAAACGTACCCGCCCGGTAAAGCAAAGGCGTTGATCTCAGAACTGTTGATGACTTTAAAAGTCCAGACATAGGCCGGGCTGTTACTCGGCGCAAGCGAAGCCAGTTGCCGCCCCAAATCGTTGATGTAGCGCAGAACCTGCGGGTCCTCTAAAATCGGGTATGTTCTGTCGACTTCTTCAGCGCGCTCCTTGCCCAACTGGACATCCTGCTGCGGGCTGAACAGGTTGAAGCCCGGCTTGAAGCCCGGAGTGTCGACGCCCCACGCCACGCTCAATGAGAGGAAAAAAGCCGCCAGCGCCATGGATGCCGGGAGTTTGACGTGTGGCCGTCGCCGCAATCCGCCGTTCATTGCCTCAGTTCCGTTACGGTTTAGAGTTGATCTCGCAGCTCGACGTGCTCAATTCTACCTGTTCTCCCGACCCACGCCTGAGACTGGCGCATTGCTCGTGTCAGTCAACAAATGGTAGTGTCTCAGTTCGAATTCGTAGCGGCGAGTTTAGCTCGCCAAATGGCGGCGTGAAGCCGCCTCCACTTCTTTGCGACCTTTGCGCACTTTGCGCCTTGGCGTGAAACCGGTTTGTTTGGCGCTCAATCACTAGCATACTCACCTAACCCCATATCCTATACACGGCGCGGTCGCCCAATTCCTCTTCGATTCGCAGCAGGCGGTTGTACTTGGCCAGCCGTTCTGAGCGTGTGACGGCTCCGACTTTGATCTGCCCGGCACTCGTGGCAACTGCCAGGTCCGCCATCGTATCATCCTCGGTTTCGCCAGAGCGCGCGCTGACCACGCATCGATATCCGTGCCGCTTGGCCATGGCGATCACCTCCAGCGTTTCCGTGAGCGTGCCGATCTGATTCATTTTGACCAGCACGGCGTTGGCCGCTCCCGATTCGATCCCTTTCCTCAGCCGGTCGGGATTGGTGGCGAAGAGATCGTCGCCGATCAACTGCACGCGCGCGCCGAGCCGCTCCGTCAGGAGCCTCCATCCGTCCCAATCGTCTTCGGCCACTCCATCTTCGATGGAGATAATCGGATAACGGCTGCACCACTGGGCGAGCCGGTTCACCATTCCCTCGGCGTCCGTCTCCACGCCTTCGCGAAGCATCCGGTAGCGGCCGTTTGCGTAGAAGTGGCTCGACGCTACGTCAACCGCGATGGCCGCGTCCTGGCCGGGTCTGAGGCTGGCGCGCTCAATCGCCTCCATCATAAGCTCGAAGCCCTGCTCGTTGGTTCTGAGTTCGGGCGCGTATCCGCCCTCATCCGCCACGCCGGGACGAAAGACGCCGCGGGATTTCAGCGTTTCCTTCGCCGCGCGACAGATCGCGACCACATCAGCGAGCGCATCCGAATAGCGGCTGGCGAGCAGGGGAATCACCTGGTAATCCTGAAAGTCGATGTTCCCACCGCCGTGAAGTCCTCCGCTCATGATGTTGACCATGGGAACCGGAAGCTCCGTCGCGGCCACGCCGCCCAGGTAGCGGTAAAGAGGCAGGCGGGCAGAAGCCGCAGCCGCGCGAGCCGTCGCCATCGAGACGCCCAAGAGCGCGTTAGCACCCAGCCGGCCTTTGTTGGCGCTGCCGTCCAGGGCGATCAGGCGATTATCAACCCGAGGCTGATCCATCGCGTTTTCACCGCGCAAGGCGGGCGCGATGACCTGCGCGACGTTGGCGACGGCCGTCATCACACCGCGGCCAAGGTAACGCTTCGCGTCCCCATCGCGTAGCTCGATCGCCTCCGCCTTGCCCGTCGATGCGCCCGCGGGGACAATCGCGCGGCCGAACGCTCCATCGTCCAAAAAGACTTCAACCTCAAGGGTGGGATTGCCCCGCGAATCGAGCACTTCGCGAGCGCGGATGTTGGAGATCTTCGACATGTCTTAGCCTTCAGCTCTCAGCTTTCAGCTTTCAGCTTGACCGAGCCACCTCATCCGCTGCCTTAGCCATCAATTCATGCAAGGCACGCGGCTCTTCGAGAAGCAATCGATTTGCAAAGGCCCTCACTCGCTGCTTCGTCGCCTCATCGCGAATATACTCGACCGGCGACTTCCCGTCTATGCGCGCCAGCATCAGGGCGCCGAGGTGGCGGACGGTCATTTTCTCAAAGTCCACCAGAGGTGCTTCTGCGGTCGCTCTCACCAATTCACTCCAAAAATCGCGGGCCGCCGAAAAATACATCGCGGCAAATTGAGGCTGGTGGAACGCCTTTAGAAAAAGGTGGTTCAAAAGAAATCCGGCATCGAAGGCCGGGTCGCCCCAGTGAACGACCTCAAAATCAATCAGGAAAATGCGGCTGTTCTGGACGAGCATGTTTTTGGGGCTGAAATCGCCGTGCACCACGGCGGTGCGGATTTGCCAGGAATCGTCGATCAGTCGCTGGACGAACACGCCTACATCGGGATTTCTCGCCGCGGTTGTTCGATAGTACGGATCGATGCGGAGTTGGTCGAAAACAGCGCGCTCCGCGAACGCCCTCCGGAATGAAGGGTCGCGCTGCGAGGCGGTAATCATGAGTGCCAGAAGCCTTCCAGCCTGGCGCGCCACGTCCAAATCGACTTGGCCTTCGAGCAGCGCCTCTTTCCACGTCACTGACTCCGCCGGCGCCGCGGTCATGACGAAGAGGTAGTCATCACGGCCGACATGAACGACTTGCGGAACACTCCCCGGACCCAGCACGGGGCTTAGCGACTGGATGGCCTCCGCTTCGCTGAAGATGCGGCTGCGCTCCGAGCGCCAGTCGTCCTTGACGCGCAACTTCTCGAGCGACTGCTTCACCACCCAGCGCCGTTCCTCGCCATCAGGTCCCTTCCCTTCGACCAGCAGCACAACGTTCGAAACCCCGCCCCCAAGCTCGCGGACCGACATCGGCGCGCCAAGCGGCCAGAGGCCGTGCCCCACGAGGTAATCCGTGACGTTTCCGGCGGAGAGGAGGATGGGCTGTTTGATCATGAGGGTATCGGATTTGAAGGCCT
>CAWIUZ010000146.1:0-16501 GCA_963838915.1 uncultured Acidobacteriota bacterium | reverse complement strand
CAGATAGCAGTGGCTGGTTCGTTACTCGGCGCTGGTGGTGAAGTTGAAATTCAAAGTTTTTTACTCGGCGATGCGTTAAAAATCAAGACACTCAACAACGTAACATTCGCAACATTGACTATCTTTTACAAACACCTGTCGACGTTTGATGAAGAGATGGTTCAAAAGTTGAAATCGCAATTGTTCACAAAAATGAAAACCGCCGAATCAATCAAACTTCGTCTTGTGATTGTGAGAGAGTACGAGGTTGATAATATCCATGTAGTGTTTGATAAGCAAAGGGGCTATGTATTTGTGGGAGTTCTAGGTATAAGAGGAGGTATGATGGAAGACGGAGCAGATAAGAAAAGGGAAAAGAAAAAAGATGTATTGGTTACAAATAGCAATAGCCTACCTGCCTCTAGCGGACTAGTTTCTAAATTCAAGCACTTATTGGGGAAAAGTAAAAAGAAAAAAGAAGCATTGGTTACAAATAACAACAGCCTTCCTGCTTCTACCAAGCTATCTTCCAAAGATGCATTGGTTACGAATAACAATAGCCTTTTTGCCCCTACCGATCTAGCTTCCAAAGTTGAATTAGTTACAAACAACAACAGCCTACCTATCCCTACCGATCTATCTGGCAAACTCAAGTACTTATATAGCCATGACAATAACTTGCCCAAGCTGATTGAAGACGATGATATCAAAGAGCAAAGCATTAAAGATTATTATGTGAAGCTACAAGTAGTGCTTCAGGAAGATGTTGACCAAGAAAAAAGTGCAGCTGCTAAAGATAAAGTAGTAGGCCAGAAAAAATCCCTGGAAATTGACAAGATCTTTGATGAGATTGATAAAGAGCATCCAGGAGTAGGAAAAGTGTTATTGCTAGGTGGAGCAGGAATTGGCAAGAGTACATTAATGCATTATATCTCTTATCAATGGGCCAATGGCAAACTCTGGAAAGATAAGTATGAACAGGTGTTTCGGGTTAGGCTCAAAGAGCTGCTGGACGAGAAGTGGGTAGGAAACTATGATGTAAAAACAGAACTGCGTAAAGATAAACTGGCTTGTTTTATCCATTATGGTCTCAGAGCTAAGGAGCATAATACGACCATTGAGCCAGCAGATATAATGGATATTCCCGATAAAAATAGTGTTCTTTTGCTACTAGATGGTTATGATGAGATAGCACATTTGGCTAACAACAGCCAATATAAAGATATCATGAATGAAGTTTTTAAATACAAAAATGTCATCATGACTTCTCGTCCCAACGCACTTAATACAGATATGAAAAGGAAATTTGAACGAGTGATAGAGAATAGAGGGTTAGACCTGACAGGAATTAATGAGTATATAAGATGGTGTATTCAATGGTCAAGGTGCAGAGGGGATAAAGCTAGGAGGAGAATTAAAGAGTTTTTTGTTAAATAATAAACAAATTATGGGCATATGTGAGATACCTATGAATCTGGCCCTAATCAGTTTAATTTGGAACAATGGAGAATTTAGAGCAAGTTTTATTGATACAAGGGATTTTAATACCAGCCAGCTGTATCATGATGTAGTCATTTGGCTTGGGAAGCGATATTTTGCAAAATTTGAACAGCGCGATCCAGATGACATATTCGCAGAGAACATATTAGAAAGCGATGAAGTACAATTTTTAATTAAAGTAGCGTACCAATCGTTAGTAGAGACAGGTAAATTAGTAACCAACAAAGTAGTAAAAGAGCATATTGGGAAGCTAGATTTACGCAAAGTGGTTAAGCTTGGGTTATTGAAACCAGAAAGAGATAGCAAAGATATTGTGAAAAATAACTACCAATTCATCCACTTAACTTTCCAGGAATACTTAACGGCCTACCATATAAAAGAATTGCTCAGCCAAGAAGGACAAGTACGAGAGATAGCTACGTGGATGGCCCATCACCGCCATGATCCCAAATACTTGATGACTTTCAAGTTTTTAGCAGGCTTGGTAAGCCAAGCAGAGGGCCTACGAAGTGAGCGCTTGGTGCAAAGCTTCTGGGAAGCAGCCAGCTGTAATGTAGACGGAGTGTTGGAGCTAGGTATAGAAGAGAAGATCAATTTATTTATGCATCTCTTGAGCCAGAGTAAAGTCAAAGGAGAGCTCGATAGGCGTATACCCAACCTAGCTAAGATCAGGACATTAATCGATGGAGAGGTATGTAAAGACCTTGCTAAATGGCAAGTACAGCTCCTAGAAAGTGGTTATCTTTCATCCAGCCGCACCCGCACGCGCGCTTGGGGAAACGCTCGCCACACCCGCACCAGGAGACGCCACAGAATGCCGATGGCCCCCGCGCTCGCCACCGCATTGCCCGGCCGCAGCACCGCTGTGGCCAGGTACTGCTCGGGCTCGTCGTTGAAGCTCAAGAAGCCGACCACCGGCAAATAGCACCACGTGTCATAGTGACTGTTAAAGAAAGTCAACTGCTGCGCGCCGTGGGTGGGATCGTCGGTCGGGTCCAGGTCAATCGTAATGAGCCGGGCGCGGCCATGCAGCCGGCGACGATGGCGCTCGATCACGCACTCGGCCAACGCCTCGCCGAGGCGATAAAGCTGCTTGCGGTCCACCGCATTCTCAAAGCGCGACAGCGTCGGCTGCGAGGCCAAATCGTTGCCCTCAATCGGATCGCGCCCCGCCAGCATCTTGTGCACCGGGTCTTCGGCCAAGCGAGCCGCGTCATTAGCATCAGCATAACCGCACGCGATGCCGAAGATGCGCTGCCTCAGCAACTCTTCCAACTCGTGGTCAATTTTGCCAACTTGTCGCTGATCCACCAGGCAGTCGGCCAGCGCCTCGGTCAGTCCCAGTCGCCGGTCGGCAGCTTTCAGCAGGAGGGCGCCGCCATCGGAACTGCCCTGCCGCTGGTCAAATTGCGCGACGACGGGCTTCGGAAAAATATCGGGGAACAAAAGACACTCTGTTGTGATATCGTGACCCAAGCAAAAGCCTCCTTTGGTGCTTCAAACATCGTCATCTGAACGTGTTTGTACCACAGGAGGCTTTTCTTGTCTCCAAAATCATGAATTATGCGGGCTAGGCAGTGTTCTCTAGTCGTAAGTTGGGCAGGTTAAAGACTTCTAACGACCGGATGGGCTGGGCGCCCTGACCTGCAGCTTGGACGGCACAAGTCAGGGTGGAGGATGAACTCCCGCGCCACAGCCCTCGTGTTTTTATAGGGCAATGCGAACTACGAGTCAACTCCAAACTTTGAGCATGCAGGCTCGGTGAATGGGAGGCCTCAAAGTCGAAAATATGCTGCGATGTCCTACCGGCATATGGCAGTTAGCGAATGCTGCAAACTACCTCAAACTGGATAACGTTCGATGATTTTCCGACAGACTATCTTCAAAGGAGACACAAGACTATGGGCAGCTATTTGAAGATTCCCGGCGAAACACCTTTCCCGGTCGTGAGTCGGCCAAAGCCGCGCTCGGCGAATCCGGGGAGCCAGTTTTTACTTTTCCTCCTGGCCGTCTGCTGTGCGTGCGGATACGGGTTTTTGAAGTACGGCGCTACGATACTCCGGCCAGGTGATCACAAAGCGTCCGAGCCGCCCCCTATGGCCGCTGCTCCAGTTTCCACTGCGCTCCCGGCGGCGGAGGTCGAAGATCTCTTGCAACACCTTCAGAATGCGGACGCCACAGCATTCAAGGCGTCGGCGGAGCTGCAACGGTCCGAACAATGGCTGGCGCGCCTCTCGCCGGCGCTCGACGAGGAAAATCTCTCCGGCGAAAAGCGGCGGCTGGACGTGGCGAGGGCCGCTTTGGAATCCGCTCGCCAGTCAGTCGAGCAGACACGTGAACAGGTTGAAACGACCAAAAACCTCTTGAAGGAAAGGAGCAACTGAAACATGACGAAGAGCGTAAAGCTACGAGACGTTCTACGAAGTCGAGAACGGAGTCGTTAAGTCTATCGAACTATCAAGGTTGTTTTTTCCGGACCCCGAAGAAGATGCGCAGCAGATTCGCCTCTCGAGGGCTCAGCCGAAGCCCGCCTACCCGGATAGGGCCCCCGAGCTGCGGAGGCGTGAGGGCGTGCCAAAGCATGTCCTCGCTCTGCGGAGGGAGGCGAAACCCCAACTGACTTTTGCCTCTATCGCGTTGTCGCAGCCGCTGCCGAAAAGCCGAACCAGACGGGACCTCAGAATCCGGGCGCTGCCAGGAACGACCTACTCCATCTCCAGATCGCCGGATTCTCTATTCGGCAGCCTGCTCGCCGGAAATC
This sequence comes from uncultured Acidobacteriota bacterium, assembly GCA_963838915.1. Taxonomy (GTDB): domain Bacteria; phylum Acidobacteriota; class Terriglobia; order UBA7540; family UBA7540; genus CAVROP01. The sequence continues at coordinate 12,261 of CAWIUZ010000146.1, read as the reverse complement.
ACGCCCAGCCGCAATCGCTCGAACTCGAACTCCCCTTCGGCATGCCGCGATTCGTCAATGTGGCGACGCTCAAGGCGATGCTTGGGGCGGAAGCCGACGACACTTTGTTCAGGAAAAGCGGGGTGCGCTGGGAGCCATGCGAGGACTCGCACCAAGTTGATCTCAAGGACCGCACTCGTCTTTTCCGCTTGGGCAAAGTGCAAATCTATTCCTGAGCGAAGGGACTATGGAAACCCTGTTTCTCATTCCGCTGATTTACGTGGGGCTTTGGCTCGTTCTGGTCGCCCTCCAAGCCGTGTTTTCGTATGGGCGCACGGCCTTCCCGTCCGCCCAGGAATCGCTCAATGCGTTCAGCGAACGGCTCCACGACCGTTCGGACCAGGCCGCTTACGAGCTTGGACGCCGGGCGAGGAAGCGCGAGTTTCTTAAGTGGCTGCGGGCGAAAATCGGCGCGGAAGGAGGAGGCTCCTCGGTGAATCACGAAGTTCTCGAAGCCCACCGGCAAGCTCCCATCCTGCGCCGCTTGGTGGAGGTGGAAATACCCGATGCGACTCTCCGCTGCGTGAAAGTGCACCGCCTGGCCGCTGGCGCTGCTGGGGTAGAATTTATTCGGGAGATTGCCCTCGAACCCGAGTGTTTGGCCATGCGCGAAAGGGTCGTCGATCTGGCGGAGGCAACCGTCGAGATGATTGGCGCATACACTTTCGTTTTGGATGACGACCGCCTTCTGCACGACCTCATCGTGCTCCGTAAGAGCATTCTACCCATCTGCCGCAATTGCCCTTATCTCGAACATCCCGCCTCCGCCGCACCACCCCTATGCCCCTCGGCGAAAGCTGCGGGAGTAAGGCTGGAAGGAGTTAACTGTGACGAACGTGGCGCGCGCAAGCGAAAGCGCTAGATATCTCTCGAGCCATGCGGCTCAGCTTCCGGTCCTGGGCAAGCACGGCCAGGACCGCGTGCGGCGAGTCTGCGTGCACATTTCCGGGCTTGGCCGCATCGGAGGGTCGATTGCCGTCGACCTTCACCAGGCCGGAATCGGCCATGTTCTCGGCAACGACCTCCAGAAACTGCAGCGAGAGAACTCCGCTCAGTGGGCTTTCCTGCGGCCGCACGATGTCGGGAGAGAAAAGGCCTTCGTGCTTGAAAGGTTCTTCGCCGGGCGGCCGGATTTTATCTTCGAGCCACTTGTGGCCCCCACGGAATCAAGGGAAGTTGACCCATACATTAAACGCGCGCACCTAGTGATTTCCTGCGCAAATACTGTGCAAGGCCGCTTGGCGGCGGAGCGGAAAGCAATCCACTACCGAAAGCCCGTCATGCAGGCCGCGGCATTTGACGGACGCAAGCATTTGCAGGGGCTCATCACTCTCCGGTTGCCGGAGAATCACTGGTCCGCGTGCTTCGGCTGCTGCCTGAACGAGAAACAAGAGTTCCCGCGGGGAGAGGGGCTGCTCGCCACCGTCACGTCCGCGCTCGCTGCCATCGCCGCGAACATGGCCGTGGAACTCTTGAGTGGCTTCCGCTGCGAGTTCCTTCGGCGGCATTCGATGTTCTGGATCGACCTGGAGACCTACCGCATCGAGGCTTTAGCAGTCCAGCGGAAGCCGGGGTGCGCTCTGTGCGGGAGGACGCAAGCATGAATTTCTGCAGAGTGGCGATGCCGCTCTTCAGCGGCGCCTTCGGAGGTCTTCTGGCTTTGGCCATGATGGGCGCAGGGCTCGCCATAATGGGCGCGCCGGAGTCAGCAAAACGCCTGCTCAAGAATCTCGCGATTGCGCTCGGGCGCTTTGCGCTGGGAACCCTGGTACTCCACTGTCTCTGCGCGGTGGGGCGGTGAAAGACCATGGATATTCTGCTTCACCTCGTGGCGTGTTTCGCCGCGCTGGCATTCATCGCGGCGGCTTTCGCGTATCCCTTCAATCCCGAGGTGGCTCAGAAACTTCTTAAACGCCTGCTGCTTTCGCTTCTCGGCCTTTTGGCGGGGCTGGATCTGGTTTGCCAGATCGTGCACCAGCTCGGCGGGTTCTGCGCCGTAATTCTCTTCATGCTCGCGAGCGGCGTGGCGTATTGGGTCCGCGAGTACCGCACGCGGCCTCCGAAGCGGCCGGAGAGGCCCGGCAGGGCCGAGCGGAAACCCATCTTGCCCAGCGGAGAATGAAAACTATGCGTTGGATTCTCGACAGGGTATTCGGCACCAAGATGGAGCAGGAAACCAACCGGTACTTGAGCCAGCTTGCCCTCGCGCCGGCGCTTGCGTCCCGGAAAAACGCGACCGGGGTTCTTCAGCGCTTCAAGTCCGCGCCCGGACCGCACGTTGCCCTTGGCGAAACCGCGTGGGGCGAGCCGGTGATCGTTCCGCTTCACGAACTCACGCCGGCATTCGGCTTGGTAACGGGCGGCACAGGGTCGGGGAAAAGCATGTTCGCCTTGCTGATTCTGAATGCGCTGATTGAAACGGCGCCGGGCGAGCGGGTAACCGGATGGGGCGTGGTCGATCCGAAGGGCGATCTTTTCTACGGAGCGCTCTTCTTGTTGCACGAGCGCCTCAAGCGACTGTCGCGTTCTGATCCCGTGGCAGCGGAAGTCCTTCGCCGGCGCATCGTGATTTTCGATTTCAGCCCCCGCGATCCGGTGAGCTCGTTTAACATTCTCGGGCGCTGGCCGGATGCGGAACCCGATTTTTTTGCCTCGAACCGCGCCGATCTGCTGCTCGATCTGCTCGAAGGTGGCGACGGCTTGAGCCTCGGCGGAACCGCCGCCCTCCAGAGACTCCTCCTACTGCTCTCCGAAATCGGCCTGCCGATCACCTCTCTTACCGACGTGCTGCACGACGAGGGCCTGCGCGGCCGCCATCTTGCGAGCTGCCGGAACGGCTCGGTCACGGCGTACTTCGCGCGGCAATTTCCCGGCGTGCCGAAGCCCACCCTGGCCGCCATCGAGCGGCGCATGGAGGCGCTTTTCGCCTCCGAGGGGGTGCGCCTGGCGCTCGCCGGGAATACGGCGCCAGATTTTCGGAAGTTTCAGGACGACGGAAAGATCGTCCTCATCAACTGCTTCGGCGCGAACATTGCCCGCAGCGTCCGCCGGCTGCTGCAGGCGCTGGTCGTATCAGACATCCGGCAGTCGGCCTTTACGCGGCGCGAGAAGGGAAACCCGTTCTTGTGGCTCTGCGATGAGGCACAGAACTTTTTCTCCACGACGAAATTGCGGGACAACATGAGCGATCTCCTGACCATGGCCCGCAGCTTCGGCACCCACTTCCTTTACCTCACGCAAAACATCGCGACGGCGGTTCAGGATGCGCGCATGCTCTCGGTCCTACACACCAACATCCGCTGGGCGTTCGCGATGCGCGGCGAGCCCGCGGACTGCGCATTCCTGAAACCGGCTCTGCCGGTTACCGGAAGAAGGGTCCGCCCCCAGGTGAATCCGTTTGCGGAGAAAAGCTTTTACCCCGTTGCCGAAGAGCGCGCGCTGGCCTTGGACGAAATTTCCGCGCTGCCGGATCGGGCGGGTTACCTGTGGTTCAAAGCGCGCTCGGAGGAGGCGATCAAGATCAAGACGCAGGAACTCACGATCCCGCAGGGCGACGATTTGGAGATGGCAACGAGCTCCATACGGCGGGACCCCGGCATCGGGATGCGTTACTCTCGCAGAGAATACGAAAGACTGATTGCCGAGCGTGATGAGGAATGGAGGGAGGAGAAAGGCACCCTGGGAGCGAGCATGGAGGAAGCATACCGCCGCGCTCACGGAGTGGCGCCGTGAAGGGTTTCTGGATCGATCTCCTGCTGTGGATTCTCGCCAGCCCGGTGCTCTTCGCGAAATGGCTGTTGCGGGTGCGGCGACGCTGGAGGTTCTGGCGCATGGCCTACACGCCGCGCATCGTTTGCTCAAGTTGCCGGGGGACGATTTGGTTTCTGGGTCTTTGGAGGTGCGCCTGTGGATATACGTATCGAGGCCACCTCATGCGTGCGTGCCCGATCTGCGGCTCGGCGGTCCGCATGGTGCGCTGCTACGAATGCGGTCTGACCACGAAACTGCCGGAACCGTGAGAGTGACCAAGCGATGCAAAGAACTTCTCACGATACTGAGGGCCGCCCGGTGGCTCACCACGGGACAGGTGCGCCGGAGGTTTTTCCCAGGGGCAACGGCGGACGCCGCGCGGAAGCGCCTCCGCAAACTTGCGAAAGCCGGATATCTCGTCATGGTTCGCAAACACCGGATGAGCGAAGCGCTGTTCACTCTTGGCCGTGAGGGGAAACGAGTGCTGGAACGAGGGGGCGCGGAGGAGATTGTCCTGGAGCGCACGCCGCCGAAGCAGCTTGAGCATTTTACGGGGGTCAATGACGTGCGAATCGCGGCGGAACTCGCGGGCTCGCTCGCGTACTTTTTCGCCCACTGGGAATTGCCGGGAGTAGGCTGGCGCCATCCCGTGATTCCCGACGCGGTGTTTTCCATGTGCGAGAGGACGTTTGCGATGGAGTTTGACCGGGGCGTGGAAAGCGTCAGGTTCTTCGTTAGGACCAAGATCGCTCATTATCGGCGGGGCTTGGCAGGGTTCCCGCTTGCGGGGATACTCGTCATCGCCGACCGGAAGGCCAGGGCAGTCTCCCTCGCGCGGAGCATTCCGAACGAACGCGGCCAGTTTCTCTTTGCGATCCTCGATGACGTGCGGACGCGGGGCTTGTCCGCGCCCGTGTTCTATCGCCGGATGGATGCGGACCCGGTTCCTCTCTTGTCAAAGTCTCTTCTCGAAGTCTCTCGTCGTGAAGAGAGTTTTTTGCCGCGAAGCGGCAACGAACCAACGGGTTAGCGTTCGGTTCGCGAGGCCTATTAGGGCGGAAGGAGGGTTCAGGATGCATTAGCGCTGCTTTCGGAAGAGGCGAACGGCGGGGAAAGGCAAGTCACAACCAAACAAAAACATGCAACACACACAAGTAATCGACAACTTCATCAACCGGGGAAGCGAGGGACGGGGAACATACGTCAAAGCCGATGACAACGTCCTTTCTTCGAAGTTTCCCCAGAACTATCGTCCGTGGGGGCGTTGGGGATGGCATCCGCTCAATGGCCGCTCCTACCTGCTGGCCGTGCGGCTCAGAGACGGCAATGTTCTCGTCAACGGCGCACGGCTGGACTGGCCGGCAGCGGGCCACCAGACGGAAGTCCTCCGGGCCCTCCAGGACTCACCGCGCCGGTTCGGCGTGGTGCCGTTCCATTCGATCGTGGCCGCCTAGACTGACGGCGAGATCCGCGATTGGAGCCAGAAACCGATTCCTCTCCGGGACCTTCAGCGCGAGGTGGGGGTCGTCGTCCCGAGCGCAGGGGAACGGTGGCAGGAAGTGACCGAAAAGGACAAACACGGCCGGCCCCAGACCCGGCAGGTCCACACGCTCGGAGACAGCGTAGTAAAGATCAGAGATCATTTCTACCTCTCCGCGGTGGATCCGACCGGCCAAGGGGCGGGCATGTATTTCCTTGCGGAACTTCTGACCGACCGTCCGCCCGCGTCGCTCGCGGAGGCGTTCAACTACCTCAAACCGAAGGTGGTACAAGAGGCGGAGGCGCGCGGGGCCAACGTGCGTCGCCAGGGCGAGTGGTTCGCGATTCCGACGCAGCACTTAACGTCGGAGCTCATGCGGGACGTTGACCGGGGACTCGCGGTCTTCCGGCAACGGCACGTACTGGGCAAGGACGGGCACCACGAACTCGAAGAGGCTGCCCTCTACCGAGTCGGCCCGCGCAAGGGCGAGGTCTACGCCCGCGGCGTGCTCAAACATACCAAGGAGGAGCACGTGGATCTCGATCTCGGCACGATTCGCTGGCACAAGGTCGTTCACGCAATTCAAGCCGCTTCCTATACCTTAACTGGCAGGGGCGCAATCGCCGATTTCGACTAGCCTCGAACCCGTCGTTCGCCTCTTCGGGAGGCAGCTCTGACAATTTTCTCGCTCACCCGCCGGGCGCAGGTCGAGCCCGGTAAACCTCACTTCAAACCTACATGGCTTGGAGACCGAGTATGAATCTCATCGCGGGGGAGCTGGACAATCGGACGCCAGGCAGCGTGAGGGGTTGGATACGTTTCCATCGGAGAGGTATGACGCCACTGCGCGTGATCCTGGAGCTCGCAGGCGACTTCCATGAGGACATTCGGGGAAAGGTTGTCAGGCTTTCAAACCCGAATCCTTCCGAAAAGAACGAACCCTTGGAGAGGGAAGGGACGTACATGGAGGGCTTCCCGCCCGTCCAACATGGCCAGGCTGGCGACCTCACCGCAGGTCTGCCGCCGGGCCTTCAGGACAACGGGAAACCTTCGTATGCCTACGCGCCCTATCCCTATTTCGAGTGGTACGCTTCGAACGGAAGGGTGGTTCTGGAGCTTGATCCTTCCCAGGTTGAAATCGTGGACGGTACGAAGGTGCTCAAGGTTCCCCGAAGTGCGCGTGAGTACCAAACCGAGGCGGAAATGATCCAGCGCCTTGGGTCGTTGTTGGAGCGTCCAACCCAGTTTCCCGCCGATGAGCCGGAAGTTCCCTGAGCTTCCGGTGTGATGAGGTTCCGTCGGGGCGACGCGCCCCGGCGGGTGGGCGGCCAGACCGAACAACGTGAGGACGTACTCCGATGGCATCTGATTCCGTAACGGATGAAATCCGTCTGACCACGCCGGGACTTTCTCCGATGACGTCCGGCGTCGAGTCGCTCCTCACGGTGAAGGAGGTTGCCGAGTTTCTCCGCGTTCCTGCGTCGTGGGTCTACGAACGTACGCGGCGGCGCGGCAAGGACCGCCTGCCCCACGTCAAAGTCGGCAAATACCTCCGCTTCCGCCAGAGCGATCTGCAGAGTTACATCGAGGCTTTGCGCCGTGATTGAAAATCGCGATACACTGATGACCGACCGAAGAAAAGGCGGGCGAGTCAACGAGAGAGAGGAGATTACTCGTATGGCTCGTCGCCGGTATCAGAAAGGATGCTTGATCAGAAGGGGTGAGGGCTGGGTGCTGCGCTACCGGGAAGATGTGCGAAATCCGCAGGGAGGCCTCGAACGCGTTCATCGGTGCGTCGTGCTCGGTCTGTTTGACCACAAGAAAGAGGCTCGTCGGGCCGCCGATACTTACTTGCTCCAGTTCAACAACGGGACGCGGCGTCCCCAGACCACCATCACCTTCGAGGACTTCTGGAAAGAGTACTTTGACAAGGAGGTCATCCCCGCGCGAAAGCTGGCAACGCAGGAATCGTACCGGAACCTGGCGCGGGTCCACTTGTTGCCTTTCTTCGGAAGGCAACGACTCTCGGACATCGCACGATATGACGTCCAGACATTCATTGGTCAGAAACACCGGCAGGACTACGCTCCGAAAACGCTGGCACACTTGCGGAATCGCTTGAGCAAGGTCTTTGCCGTAGCGATGAAATGGGAGTGGCTCAACAGCAATCCTGCGAGCGCGATCGAGTTGCCGCCGATGGAGCGGCGACGCGCGACAAGGGTCTTGACGCCGGAAGAGATCAACCGGCTCAACGCAAACCTCGGCGAACCGGCTCGCACCATTTTCATTCTGGGGCTGCTGACGGGGTTGCGCATCGGTGAAATTCTCGGGCTGAAGACCACCGATGTCGACGTGGGAACCGGGCTCGTGAACGTTCGACGAACTATCCACCGGGGGCATGTTCAGGAGTCGCCAAAGACCCCCCGGAGCGAGCGCCGCGTGCCGCTCGCCGCTGTGCTCTTAGCCGCCATCGCGGAGTGGATGGTGATCCGCTCGACGGAGACCGACTGGCTTTTTCCGAGCAAGGCGCGCACGCCGTATCACGACCGGAACCTGATGCGGAGGGATGCCAAACCCGTATGCAGGCAGCTCAACATTGCCCCGTTCGGATGGCATGCGCTCCGTCACACGTTCAGCACGTTCAACGGAAACAAAGGTGTGCCCATGCCGGTCCTCCAATCGCTTCTTGGCCACGCTCATGCCGAGACTACCATGATCTACACGCACCCCCTGGAGGGGGTCCAGCGTGAGGCGGTGGAGCAATTGGCAAAGGTTTTGTTCCCGAATGTTCCCAATTTGCTCGCCGAATTGAAGTCTGCCAGTAAGTTAATCCAGTGAAACCAGGCGAGTTAGCTTGGTGGACCTGGGGAGGTTCGAACTCCCGACCCCATGGTTGCAAACCATGTGCTCTCCCAACTGAGCTACAGGCCCACAGTGCCATCATGAAGATAGTGCCTGCGAAACGGTAATCCGTCAAGCAGGACGAGGATCGAGCCGCGTTCAACTTTGTCGGTACCGCCAACCGTCGGGTCGCCAGATGCCGGTTTCAAATATAGGAGGTTTGCGCAACGGTTGCTGAGTCCTGCTCGGCGGGGCAACAAACCGTCGGAGTTCTGAAGCCGACTCGCGATGGTTAAGATGCCAGCGCGGGAGGGGCAGGACGCGGTGCGGAACTCGCCTCTCGAGAGCTGCAAGAGTGTTCCGAACGTCCCGGGCTCTAACTAAAGAGGTGGGACGCGCTCACCCGTGAGGCGCTATACTCTGGCCTTTAGATGTTTTTCAAATCTGTCGAGGGGGAAGAACTCTCAATGAAGCTAAAGTGCGCACGTGTGTCAATTTTCGTTTCACTTCTGGGCTTACTTCTAGTTGCGCAGGGCGTCGAGGCCCAGGTGTCTGACGCTGCCAGTCCTGCAACGGCAGAGATTGGGAACACCCACTGGTTTCCGAATGTCTGGCAGCCCTATGGGTCGCCCTATATTCCGGCGCCCAAGATGAGCAACTCGGAGCGGCTGCATGCACTCCTCAGCGATAATAAGCTGCGCCTTTCGATCGAGGATGTTTTAGCGCTGGCGCTCGAAAACAACCTCGACATCTCCATAGCGCGTTACAACCTGGGTTTCGCACAGGCCGACCTCTTGCGGTCGAGGAGCGGCGGCGCAACCCGAGGTGTGCCGGGCGCGTTCCAATCCTCGGCGCTCTTCTCGGGCGCCATTGGAAGTGGAGTCAGTGCGATCAGCAGCGGCAGCACGACCAGTGCCAGTGGAGTCACCGGCACGGGCGGGGCGACAAATGTCGGGGTGATTGGCTGTTGCGACCCGGTGGCGGGAGCCCAGTTTGGCTGGGATCGTAGAACTTCCCCCCTCAACTACGTTTTGGTCAGCGGCTTGCCTGTGGTCACGACCCAAACTACCAATGGCGTCGCTTACTTCGGCCAAGGCTTTTTGACGGGCACCAGCTACGCCGTCGCCGTCCAGGGCTATCGGCAGTCCACCACATCGCTGAATACGCTTTTCAACCCCGTCGTGCCTACAGGACTCACAATGGGATTTGACCAGCAACTTCTGAACGGATTCGGCTATCGAGCCAACGCCAAGTTCATTCGCATCGCCCAAAACGACATGAAGATATCAAGTAGCGTGTTTCGCCAGCAGGTTATCACCACGGTCGCCCAGGTGTTGAATCTCTACTGGGATTACCTGTCCTTTAAAGAGAACGTCTCCGTGGCGGAACAAGCGCTGGCTTATTCGCAACGCCTGCTTTCTGACAATAAGCGCCAGGTGGCGGTGGGTACCTTGGCGCCGATCGAGGTGGTGCGGGCGGAATCCGAAGTGGCGACCGATGAGCAGAATCTGATCGTGGCGCAGACGAGTTTGCAACAGCAGGCGGAGTTGATCAAAACCGCCTTGGCGAGAAGTGTTGACGCGGAACTTCGAAGTGCTCAAGTGGATGCGGTGGACAAGCTTCCGGAACCCAGCCCGGACGATGTTCCGCCGCTGGACAAGGCCTTGGACCAGGCAGTAAGAAACCGCCCCGAGGTCGAGCAGGCAAATCTCAATGCACGCTACGCGGACATCGTTGTAAAGGCCAACAGGAACGCCTTGCTCCCCACGCTCGATCTCTTCGCGACTTACGCTCCCTCCGGGCTGTCGGGTCTCAGTTACGGATGCCCCGCGGGGTACACGGAGAGCGCCAGCCAATGCCTGGCCGGCAGCGGGGGAGGGATCGCAAGGCCGCTGGTCGCTTCTTACCAGGGGATCTCTCAATCGCTCTCTCAATTGTTCCACGGTAATTATCCGGACTACTCTTTCGGCTTCACGCTGCAATTCCCCATTCGCAATCGCGCCGCGCAAGCAGACGTTGCGCGTGCCCTCCTCGAGCAGCGGCAACTGAGGGAGACGGTCTTGAAGCAGAAAAACCAAGTCGAGCAGGATGTGCGCAGCGCTGAAATCGGGGTAATTCAGGCCAAGGCGCAAATTGCGGCGGCGGTGAAGGCCGTGGTGCTGGCCCAGAAAACGCTTGATGCGGAACAACGAAAATTCAAGTTGGGGGAATCCACTGTGTTTCTGGTGATCCAGGTGCAACGCGACCTGGCAACCGCGGAGGGCAACGAAGTGAAGGCGCGCTCGACTTATGCCAAGGCCCTGACCCAGTTTCGCCAGGCTGCCGGAACCATTCTGGCTGACTATCAAATCGAGTTGAACGACGCGCTTCAGGGCAAGGTGACGCGCGCGCCGAATATTCCAGGCAGTACCGACGAGCCTGCTCAGCAGACATCGCCGCCCAAGCCGCAGAGCTAGAGGCGTTGGTGATTTGCGATTGGTGATTTGCGATTGAAACCGGACCAAGTTCGGGCAGTGTCCTAATTTGACGGATCCCGTAGGGGGATGTCATTCCGAGCGGAGTTTACCCTGAGCACCCGGAGCGAGATCCTTCGCTTCGCTCAGGATGACAGCGAAGGGCTCGGAATGACATGCATACTTGGAAACAGGCCAAATTAGGACACTGGCCAAGTTTGACTTTGCTTTTATCGCTGAACTAACATGGGCTTAACCATGGGAGCGCCGCGGGCCGAGGTCAGAATAAAATGAGTGATGGCCAAAAAACAGTGGCAGAACGCGGGACAGCAACCCCGGAGCGCCAGTCCACGGCTGCTGAAACCCGCTGGAAGGAAAAAGTCCTCGCGCCGGCCCTTGAACGCTCGCCCGAGCGCAAGGAAGTCTTTCGAACGCTTTCGGGCGTGCCGGTGGAAAGGTTGTACACGCCCTCGGACCTTGCGGATTTTGATTACGCGCGAGATCTCGGTGACCCGGGCGAATATCCGTTCACGCGGGGTATTCATGGCACGATGTACCGCGGCAGGGTCTGGACCATGCGCCAATTCTCGGGATTCGGCAGCCCCGAGGACACCAATCGGCGCCTGCACTACCTTTTGAAGCAAGGCCAGACGGGGCTCTCCATCGCCTTTGACCTGCCTACACTAATGGGCTACGACAGCGACCACACGCTCGCCGAAGGGGAAGTCGGCAAATGCGGAGTGGCGGTTTCGTCGCTTGCGGATATGGAGACCTTGCTTGCCGGGCTGCCGCTCGAGCAGGTTACCACCTCCATGACCATTAATTCCCCCGCTGCTATTATCTGGGCGATGTACCTCGTGGTGGCAGAGAAGGGCGGCGCGGACCTAAAGAAAATCTCGGGGACTACACAGAACGATATTCTGAAGGAATATATTGCCCAAAAGGAGTATATCTTCCCACCTAGGCCCTCGATGCGCCTGGTGGTGGACACCATTGTTTATGGCGCGAGGGAAGTGCCGCGCTGGAATCCGATCTCCATCAGCGGCTACCACATCCGCGAAGCGGGATCAACGGCGGCGCAGGAACTCGCCTTCACCTTGCGCGACGGGCTCGAATACGTCGAGTGGGTGATGCGCGCTGGCATGAGCGTGGACAAGTTCGCGCCGCGCCTGAGCTTTTTTTTCAATGCCCACAACGACCTGTTTGAAGAAGTGGCCAAATATCGCGCGGCGAGACGAGTTTGGGCCCGGGTAATGCGCGAACGCTTGGGCGCTCAGGACCCGCGCTCCTGGCTCTGCCGTTTTCATACACAGACCGCGGGCTGCTCGCTGACCGCACAGCAGCCGTACAACAACGTGGTGCGCACCACGATTCAGGCGCTCGCGGCCGTACTGGGCGGAACGCAGTCGCTGCACACCAATTCCCTGGACGAAGCGTGGGCTTTACCCACCGAAGAAGCGGTCACGATTGCGCTGCGAACGCAGCAGGTGATTGCGCACGAGAGCGGCATAACCAACACCGTGGACCCGCTTGCGGGCTCCTATTTTCTGGAGAACTTGACCACCGAGACGGAGCGCGCCTGTTATCGCTATTTCGACAAGATCGACGCCCTGGGAGGCATGGTGGCAGCAATTGAAAAAGGCTTCCCCCAGAAGGAGATTCACGATGCCGCCTACGCTTACCAGCAGGCGGTGGAAC
>CAWIUZ010000145.1:0-29055 GCA_963838915.1 uncultured Acidobacteriota bacterium | reverse complement strand
ACGTGATCGTCATCAACGCGGAGAAGGTCCGGCTGACGGGCCTCAAGAGCCAGCAGAAGCTTTATCGCCGCTACACGGGGTTCCCGGGTGGGCTGCGCGAGGAACAGTTTACCCGCCTGCTGAATCGCAAGCCGGAAGCGATTCTGGAACAGGCCATCAAGGGCATGCTGCCCAAGAGCAAGCTGGGCCGCGCGATGGGCTCGAAGCTGAAGGTCTATCGCGGCGACAAGCATCCCACCAGGCGCAGATGCCGGTGGCGATGGAGATCAAGTAAAGCAGGGAACAGGGAACAGGGATCAATTAAGACCCTGGCACCTGACGGTTTTCAGATTGGCCGGGGAAGGCTTGCCAGGCGGAGAGAGTCAGAGAATGGCAGATCTGGTTCAGTACTACGGGACGGGACGGCGCAAGTCGGCGATCGCCCGCGTCTTTCTGCGTCCGGGAACGGGCGAGTGGAAGGTCAACGGCAAGAAATTCGAAGCGTACTTCGTGACCGAGCAGCAGCGGGTGGCGGCCAAGCGGACCTTGGTGGTGACCGAGCTGGCCGCGAGCTTCGACGTGGTGACCACCGCGAAGAGCGGCGGAGTGGCGGCGCAGGCCGATGCGGTGAAGATGGGCATTGCCCGTGCACTGGTCCAGTTCGACCCCGAGCTGCGCGCGGCGCTCAAGGCTGAAGGACTGCTGACCCGCAACGCGCGCATGAAGGAGCGCAAGAAGTACGGGCAGAAGGGCGCCCGGAAGAGGTTCCAGTTTAGCAAGCGCTAGGGCGCTTCCAGGGATCAGGGAACAGGGAACAGGCCATACCCTGCTTCCAGCGCGCCCTGAACCTCGCACCCGACAGCGCGAAAATGCACTTCCAATTGGGCCAGGCTTACCTGAAACTAGGCCAGCAAGAGAAAGCCCGGAAGGAAATCAGCGAGGCAGGACGTTTGCAGGCTGAAGCTCGGAAGAAGTTTGAAGAAACCGTCTCCGGGAAGTTGCCTCCCCCTCAAGCTGCCGCAGGAAGGCCCTGAACAGAGCGGCGCTTCAGGGCCGCAGCGAATCGGCGGCCAGCTTCCAGAACAGAATGCACCCACCACGGGCGACCTCTCCCCGACGGAGAGGGCCGCCAACGATGGTTGATTAAGCCCTCTCCCTTGGGGAGAGGGTGGCGAGAGTAGCGAGCCGGGTGAGGGGTTTCTTCCCATTGGGCCTCGCAACTTCGGAATTCGGGTTTAACGCCTACGTCTCCCACCTTAGCTGAGGAGGGGCAGGGGGTGCCAGCACCACGACGCGACCGACCACCCCCTACCCCCTCCTTAGCTGAGGAGGGGAGTCATTTTCACTGCTTTAATATCTCGTCGATGGTCACGATATCCGCCAGCCCAGAGCAGCCATAGATTGCCGGGAGAATGCGATCCGGCGGGTGGATGCGTCGCAATTGCGCAACTTTCTCCGTACCGGCCCGATAGGCTGGAAGATACATTCGGCCCAGCAACGGATGTCGACCCCATGCGCCGGAGAGCTTGTCGGCGCGCTCTTCAGTGACCAGGAAATCACGTCGGAGTTGGGCAGCCACTTTCTCGCGCTCGACTCCTTCGCCCCAGGTCAGGTAGGAAGATTGATTCTTGGCATCGTCCTGGAGTAGCGCCAGCAACACGCCGATCTGCAAATCCTCGTCGGGCAGTTGCTCGATTTCAGTCACGCCATGGGCGATGAGAATCGCGTTGTTCGCGATTCCCTCGTAGAGGGTGCCGGAGCGGGAGTTCATGGTCGGCACCGTGACTTCGAAGCCGGCCTTCCCGCGCACATAGAGATTCTGCAAGTAGGCAAACGTAGTGACGTGCCCGGGCACGACTTCGTGACTCACCAATTGTTCGAACTCCGGCACCGACATCTTGAGCGAAGCGTTAATCTCGTAGGTGGCTTCGTACTTCGGCCTGCCATCCGCTTCCCGCGCTCGCCCCAGGTAGTTCATCGAGCCCGAAAACCACGCGTCCTTGATGGGCAGGAATTCAATATTGGCGCGAGGCACAGGCAGGAGATCCGGCGGAAGATGCGGAAGCAAGTTGAGCGCGCTCAGGCGGTCAAAGTGGGCAATCATGGCGGCGCCGAGGGCGCGGACAGAAGCCATCGGAACCGACCGGTCCCGTCGCCACGCATCGACCGCCTCGAGCAGGCTGGCTGAACCCGAGGCCGCGTAACCCGCCCGGCCTAACAACTCCGCCACACGGTCGCGCTTGGCTTCGGGGTGCGAGGCTTCGGGCGGCCGGCCGGTCGAGGCCTCAACAGATCGGACGTAGGGAACCGGCTCGCCTTTCCCCAGCACTTCCATGGCAAGATCCCACATGGTCTCAAGACAAAGCGCCAGGCTCGCGAGATACTCGCCGCGCGGGCCGCCTATCTTCCCTGCCTCATCTCGAACACCGGCGATGGCTTGGGGAATATCCACCTCACGGAGATACTCCTCGACAGCCTGTCGATCCACCGTCTTGCTCGCCACCCCGCCGCTCGCCCGCACCCGCGCCGCCGCCGGTGCCTTGTAGGCCGCCGGCAACGGCTCATCCGAGAACCACGAGTCCGCAATGAACCGTCCCGTTCCCGACGCACACATGACATCGCCACCCCAGAGCGTGTCGGTGCCGAGAACTGCGTCTGCGACCAATCGTCCTATCGCGTCCATGGATCCCTCCTCCAACTGAGGCGCAGACATACAAACCAATGTCTGCGCAACGCGTGGCGCTACCTGCTCCTGGTAGATTTCGGTCGCGGGGATTCGCTCTGCGGCAGCCGCCACCACCCCGCCGATTTTTCCAACTCCATTGCGTTGCGGGCGCAGATTACTCACCGCACGTTCGCACGCCTCCAGTTCTTCTCCGAGGCCAAGATGGAATACTGCCTCTTGAGACCGAAGTGCGAGCAGCATGAGGAAGCTGGCACACGCCACTTGGAGGTCAGCTTCGCTCCGGCTCTGCTCTATATCAGAGGTTATGGCCGCTGAAGAGAGCGTTGCATGTATGCTGGAGTTCGGTAAAGCGTAATTGGGCAAATAGAACTGCTGGTACACGCCGCCGAGTTTGTGAACCATTGCGGCTATGTCGAGGTCCCATGATGGATTCAAGCGCTTTGTACCGCACTTCGCGCACCGATCAATTTCGAATTCTGGCTTTACGTCCTTATACCGTTTCCGAATCTCGGCAACTGTGTTTGTGGGCCCCACGGCGGCGTCAAAATCGGACTCACTCACTACTTTGAGCGCAGCCTCTAACATCCGGTGCTCTTGCACGGCACCATAGAGTACGAACCTGTCAACCATCGTAGGGTTCAGAACCAGGTAGGCGAGAGTTACGCTTCGCTCAAACAAGCTCCGTGTAATTTTTGTAGCTCCGCCGCCATACCCATTAACTGCCAAAAAGATGGCCTCGAGAAAATCGTGCCGGCACGCGTGGCCGAGCCCAAAGCAAATATCCTCAACTTGGTCCATTGGAGCCGGTCGGTTCCCAAGATACTTGTTCGCGAGCTCGATCAACTCGACGAAGGTCGGCATAAACTTCGGATTTCTCTCGAAGAATGATTTTGCCTCTAGCGTCTCGCCAAATTCGAAATCTAACGTACTCTGTACCTCCTCTCTTTCTGTCCCCCTCGATCCGCTTCTACGTAGAAGACGATATTACAGCTAGCCTTTTCCCTAGCCGTTATCGTTACCGTGCCGTATTCTATCGCGGTGTCGAAACTGCGGCGTCCTTTTCTTTATGATCGGTGTTTCATTGTCGCCGTGCGCAGGCCCAGGCGGTGAGAGCAGTCGCAGCCCCAAGGGGGCGCACCAGCAAAGCCCAGGGCAACGCCCTGGGTCGGCGAACCCCCACCAATCTTCTTCACAAGCCCTGAAGGGGCGACACAACCCCCTTCAATCCCACACTTGCCGCTCGTCGTAGGCGATCCCGTGAGCTTCCAGCAACTTTCGGAATTCGTCTTGGAAGCTGACCACACGGTGATGGTTTTCCTGTTGCGCGATGTATTCCACGACCTCTTCCACGTCCGCCGCGCTCACCGAAAACCCGCCATACCCGTTCTGCCAATGGAAGTTCGCGAAGGCGCGCCCTTGCGTCTTGACCCACTTCGAGGAACTCGTTTTTACCTCCTCAACAATTTTCGCCAGAGAGAAGTTCTTTGAAAGTCGAAAGAGCGCATGAACATGGTCGCTCATGCCACCCACCTTGAGGGCCGGCGAGTCCTGGTTCTTAAAAACCGCGGCCAAGTAAGCGTGCAAGTGTTCTCGCAGCGGCGACAATAACATCGGGTCACGATGCTTGGTGCTGAAGATTAGGTGCACGTAGAGTTGGGATAGGGATTGCGGCATGGCGAAACACCTGTATCGCCCTTTCAGGGCTGAAGGCTGAAATCTGGGATGCTATCTCGTCCCAGGCCGTTGGCCTGGGCTCTGTTAGTTCGCCCCTTTGGGGCTCAAAGCGCAGGCCCAGGCGGTGAGAGCAGTCGAAGCCCCAAGGGGGCGCACCAGCAAAGCCCAGGGCAACGCCCTGGGTCGGCGAACCCCCACCAATCTTCTTCGCAAGCCCTGAAGGGGCGGCCCAACCCCCTTCAATCCCATACGTACCGCTCGTCGTAGGCGAACGAAAAGGTCGAGTACATTCACCTTAGTCCAGTGAGGGCCTCAACGGTCGTAAACTTCTCTACGATGAGCAACGCGGGTTACGGTGACGAGTTTGGCAGCATCATCCAAAACGTATACGACGCGCCAGTCGCCAACCCGAATGCGCCAGGAGTCCCTGAACCCTTTGAGTTTTTTCGATCCCACCGGCCTGGGAAAGCGCCACAATCTTCCGGTCGATTCGCTCAAACAGAGGATCATCGATCGAATCGAATTCTTACTGCGCAGAGGCCGTGATTTCCAGCGAATACTTAAGCACGGGGACGGCCATGTTTCATACGGTTAGCCCGGTATTCCTGGTAAGGGATGCTCTTCTCCTTGCGGCGTGACTCGGAAACGAGGCCATCCCAGAGATCCTCCCACAGACGCGCGTGCTTCTTGAGGTCAATAAGCACTGCCGTCTTGCGCCCCTTGTCGTCGGTGACGAACTGGATTCCAGTCATGGCTTCCCTCTCCCTAGGCCCTATTCTAGCGCAACTCACGCGGGAACACAGCTTCTTCCCCTCCTCCGGCCTCTTCCGGGGGCTGGCGCAGAGCGAAGCTCTGCGGTCTCCGGGATCGCGACGGATTTCTCCACACTGCGTCATTATCTTTCATGCACAGTAATTCACAATGATCATATGGACGAGGGTGTCGCCTCTCTAAGGGGTGTAACCCGTCGGCTCCACCCGCAGGAGCTGGGGAAGCGCGTCGAAGTGGCGGTCGCGGTCGTACAAGGAGAGCGAATGTTGAAGAACGAGCGCCGCAATCCACATATCGTTGGTCGGGATGGGGGTTCCCTGCTTCCGCAGTTGCCGGTAGACCGAGGCGTAATGGTAGGTTGTCTGGTCGTCGGCGTAAAGGACGCCGACTCCAGGTTTCAAGAGAAACCGCCGCAGCACCGCTTCGTTCCGGGGTCCCTGGCTCCCCACGGCAAATCCCGCCCGCAACTCGCCCACCACTACGAACGGCAGCCAGATCGCGTCGGCCGCCTCAACAATCTCCAACGCCCGAGGGTTGCCGCGACACAGATCGGCGTAGCGATTGGTGTCGAGCGCGAGCCTCACCGCCACAACTCCGCCTCGATCGCTTCATGCGCCGCCCGGGCGCGGCGAAAGGCGCGGTCTTCCCGCCAGGTTCCCGCAATATCGTGGAGGTCGCGCTGTCGCACAGGGCGTCCGTTGAGGCCGGCCCCACGGGCCATGGCTTCAATGGCCACTTCGTTGAGGCTCTTGCCCTGCTCACGTGCCGAGCGACGCAGAACGGCGTCGAGGGCGTTTGAAACTTTTCGGACCGTGTACTGCATGCACAAATTGTAGGCAATGTAGGCATAAAATGCAAGCGCCCGAAATTCGGTCCTGTCTCACATCCCTGCGAAACCCTCCGTTCCGTGCGCACGAATTTGATCGTTCCATCGCGAGGGCGAAAAGACGCGGACCACAAAAGCAGTGGTCCGCGCTACCCGCTGGCGGATGTTTTCCTCAGCGAACTGAACCATACATACAGACACAGGCCAACAAACAGCAGGGCGGAAGCGCTTTGCGAAAACGCATCGTGCGCGTAGAAAGGCGTCTGGATCCACTCTTCCTTGAAGTGTGGCAGCACACGCAGCGCCGCCCCTATCACACCGCCCAGTGCGCCGCCCGCCATCAAGCCGCCGGCAATGATGATGCCGCGCTCGCGGATGGTTTTGCCGTGTTCGCCGCCGGCCTTCTCCCCGCGCTTGTTCACCAGATGCGAGAGAAATCCGCCGACTAAGATCGGTGTAGTGAGTTGCAGCGGCAGATAGACTCCCAGCGCGAAGACCATGGAAGAGAGGCCGAACATCTCCACGACCACAGTGACCATGGCTCCAATGCCGAACAACATGTAGGCGACCGGCTGGCCGCTCATGAATCCTGACACCACGGCCTTGAGCGCCGAGGCCTGGGGCGCCACCAGCACCTGCCGCGGGTCGCCGGGCACGGCCTCTCCGAACTGGAAGGCCTTGGCGAGCAGAATGATCGTTAAGCCCGCGGCGATGGCCGATGCGACGACCCCGATGAACTTCACCTTTTCCTGCGCCGCAGGTGTGGAACCGAGCCAGTAGCCGGCTTTGAGATCAGTAATGAACTGTCCCGAGACGCAGAGGGCGACGCAGACCATGCCGGCGATGGCCATCACGAACAACATGCCGGCGGTCCCGGAGAGCCCGAATTTCAACAACACCACCGCGCTGACGATGACGGTCATGAGCGTCATGCCGCTCGCCGGGTTGTTGGCCGTGGTGGCAATGGCGTTGGCGGCCACCGTGGTGAAGAAGAATGAGAAGAGCAGCGTCAGCCCCAGGCCCACGACGACCACGGTCCACGAAACATGCAGGTACTTGAAGAGCGCGCCCACCGCAATCGTCCCCAGCAACACGCCGAGGACTATGGTGAGGATAGGAATGTCACGGTCGACGCGCTCCGTGTGCGGCGCTTCGCCGTGGCGGAAAGCGCGCAACGCGATGCCGAACGATCCGGCCACCACGCGCAGCGACTTGAAGATGCCGAAGAGGCCGGCGGTCGCAATGGCGCCTACGCCGATGAAGCGCACATAGTTGCGATAGATGTCGGCGGCGCCCATGTGCGAGATAGGAAGAGTAGCGGGATACACCGTCGCGTCACCCATGTGGCTGCCGACGAACCAGATCAACGGGACGAGCACGAAGTTCACCAGAATGCCGCCGGCGCAGAAGATCAGGGAAATGCGCAGGCCCATCACGTAGCCCAGGCCGAGGATGAAGCCGATCGCGTCGAAATTGAAGACCATGCGCCCGCGCTCGGCCACGGAGCGCACCACGGGTACGAACTGGAAGTTCAAGTACTCCTTCCAGACGTGAAACGTGGTGACGAAGAAGTCGTAAACCGCGGCGATGATCGTGGCCTGAATCAGCAGTCTGGCCTCGGAGCCACCCTTCTCGCCGGTCACCAGGACTTCCGTGATCGCCGTGGCCTCTGGAAAGGGCAGCTTGCCGTGCATTTCGAGCACAAAGTAGCGCCGCAGCGGAATGAGGAAGAGGATGCCAAGACAGCCGCCGGTAATGCAGATGAAGATGACCTGCACGGGATGCGGGTTGAGATGGAGAATGTAGAGTGCCGGCACGGTGAAGACGGCGCCCGCTACCACGCTGCCCGAGGCGGCGCCCATGCCGGTGATGATCACGTTCTCGAGCACCGTGGAGCGCCGCTGGTAGAAGCGCGCCAGGCCGATGGCGAGGATGGAAATGGGAATCGCCGCCTCCATTGCCTGGCCGACCTTGAGGGCGGAATAGGCTGTTGCGACGCTGAAGATGGTACACAGCAACGTGCCCCACAGCACCGCCCGCCAGGTCACCTCCGGGGGCGCCGTGCCGGTGGGCACCAGCGGCACATAGATTTCGCCGTCCTTCAATGGCTGGTACGCATTTTCCGAAAGCGACTTCGTTTCGACAGTAGCCATTTGTACGCGGGCCTCCCGACCGGTCCTGGGGCGCGGCCATCCTGGCCGCCGTCCTGCGGTGCGGGCTGGAAGCCCTCGCTCCCAGTCCGTCATTGCCCCGCTGCCGTCTCGCCTTAAACAAAGCGGGCAAACATTATCACATCAAGAGTCAAATATCACCTGCGCTTGCGACACCCCCGCCCGTTGATAACGGCCCCGACGTAGGGGGACGGTTTGCCGTCCCCGCATTTCTGCTTGGCCCCGACGTGGGTAGGGCAAGCCCTACCCCTACACCGCCCGGGTCCAGCCGCGTGCGGCGTGGATGCGGAGGGCTATCGGCCTACCATCCTCGACCTCCGTTATCGGCGGATTGGGGCCGCAACACAGCGGTAACAGAGGCCACACCGTGAAGCGACTCGAAGGAGATCCATCGTCGCGGACTGAGCCACCACGCGATGACTCCCGAATTGTCCTAGAATAGTCCGCTGTCGTGTATCATATCTTCGCCGAATTGGCAGACTGAGGGAACCAGTTAGCTGTTTTCTTGGCGGGCTCGTATCCCGTAATTGAGGTTCGCGGCAGATGTCATCCCGCTTCGGCGGACGACAAAAGAATGATAGCTGCCTCCTGGAGGAAATATGGATCGAAGAGAATCACTTAGTCCGGGCGTCACGTTTACTGTCCGTCATCGCGTCATCGGGCTTCGCCCGTTAGTGCTTCTCGTGGCTGGAGCGCTCACATTGGCGGCGCCGATTCGCCTGGCTGCGGCTGAATCGTCCAAGACGCTTACCGCCGCCTTGCAACCGTTCGTGGATAATCACACACTGGCGGGCGCGGTAGTGCTGGTGGCGTCTTCGAATCGAGTGCTCGACGTGGAAGCTGTGGGGTACGCGGATATCGCGGCGAAGCGGCCGATGCGGACCGACGCTCTGTTCTGGATCGCTTCGCAGTCCAAAGCGATGACGGTTGCCGCCCTGATGATGCTGGTGGATGAGGGCAAGGTGAAACTGGACGATCCCGTGGAGAAATATCTGCCGGAATTCAAAGGCCAGTGGCTCAAGGCGGAGGAAGATGCGGAACACCTTTTGCTCAAGCGGCCGGCGCACCCTATCACCGTCCGGAACGTGCTCAGCCACACCAGCGGACTGCCGTTCAGCTCACCGATCGAGACGCCCACGCTCGACGTGCTTCCGCTCGCTGTGCGGGTGCGGAGCTACGCCATGCTGCCCCTCGAGTTTGAGCCGGACACCAAGTACTCCTACTCGAATGCCGGCATCAACACCGCGGGGCGCATCATCGAGGTGGTGAGCGGAATGCCCTACGAGCAGTTTATGGATGAGCGTCTGTTCAAGCCGCTTGGGATGAAGGACACGACCTTCTGGCCTGAGTCGAAGCAAGTTCGGCGCTTGGCGAAATCTTACAAACCGAACGCGGCCAAGGATGGTCTGGAAGAGACGACGATCACGCAACTTCGCTACCCGCTCACTGACCGGACTCGCCAGCCGATGCCCGCCGGCGGCCTGTTTTCAACCGCCGCGGATGTGGCCCGGTTTTGCCAGATGATGCTTAATCGCGGCGAACTGGACGGCAGGCGCTACCTCTCCGAGGCGGCCGTAGCACAAATGACCACCCGGCAAACGCCCGACACGGTCAAGGAGAAATACGGATTGGGCTTGAGCATCGGTGACGGAGAGTTTGGCCATGGCGGCGCGTACGCAACCAACATGACCATCGACACTCAGCACGGGCTGGTCTTTGTCTGGATGGTCCAGCACGCGGGCTTCCCCGGCGGCGGCGAAAAGAGCCGCGACGCGTTCATGCAGGCGGCGAAAACCGCATTTGCAAAGTAAAAGGACCGGGAGGTTGCTGCCTCTCAGCTAGTCTCCCGTCCCAGTGATTCGTGATGTAAGTCCTAGCAGCCCCGCTAGGGGCGATAGATAGTAGCCCGGGGCGCAAGCCCTGGGTGGAGCGGCCCCACCCCCTTTTCTTCCCCCTCCCCCGCGCTGCGGGGGAGAGGGTTGGGGGAAGGGGCGCACCGCAGACCCACGGCTCACGCCGTGGGCTACATTCTGCCGCCCCTGACGGGGCTTCAGAATCGGTCTGGCCATGCGGCTCCCCATCAATGAACGCCATCCCATCCCGCGTTCAATTCCCTTACTTCTGGGACGGGAGACTAGCGGTGCGCCGGCGCTCCGGGTCCACGCTTCTTCAGCTTGGGCTTGCGCGAGCCGCGGGGTTCCGTCCGCTTGGGTTGGGGAGGGCGCTTCTTGCGCACCTCCCGCTTGAGTTTCTTTCGTTCTGCTTTGTCCTTAATGTTCTTCGTGTTCATGCGTGCTTATCTCTCCTTGGCTGGACGATCGAACGCAGCGTGCACCGTAGAGATACCTGTCATTCTGAGCGAAGCGAAGAATCACCTTAGTTTCGGGGATGGCGGAACTGCGGAGATTCTTCGCTTCGCTCAGAATGACAGACGTTCTGGACCTCTGTGGCCTCTGTGGTGCACCTTTCCGCTATGCCTTTTCGAGTCCCGCGTACTTGGTCATAAACTTTTTCTGGCCGTAGCCTGGAAAACTCACGGTCAACTTGGTGTCATCGCCGTCGCCTTCCGTCGCCAGGATCGTGCCCATTCCGAACTTGGCGTGGCGGACCTTCGAGCCGATTCGCCATTGCGAGTTGGTGTTGGAACGCGCGGCAGAACCTCCTGCGCCCAGGCGCACTCCCCGCTGTTTCAAGAACCTCTCGACGCTCGAGACGGAATTAGCCGCGTTTTCCCACTCCGTCCGCGCTTTCCAACCCGCAGACGACGGGCTTACAGGCTCGAGAAGTTCCCGCGGGATCTCTCCGAGGAAACGGGAAGGGTTTGTTTGCTCGAACGATTCTCGAGCGTAAGAGCGCCGTTGCCGCGCCCAGGAAACGGTCAGGCGATCCTTCGCACGGGTCATGCCGACATAACAGAGCCGCCGCTCTTCTTCAATTCCGGCGTCATCGTCGATGGAAAACTGGTGCGGAAAAAGTCCTTCCTCCATGCCAACCAGAAATACGTTTTCGAATTCCAGTCCTTTGGCGCTGTGCAAGGTCATCAGAGTCACTCGAGAACGTTCGTCGATGTCGTCGGTGTCGGAAACCAGCGAAGCGTGGTCCAGGAACTCCGAAAGCGACACGCCTTGCTCTTCCGCTTCCGTGGCGGCATTCACCAATTCCTCGAGGTTTTCAATCCGGTCCTCGGCGCCCGGCTGGCGCTCCTCTTCAAGAACCTCGAGATATCGTGTCCGCTCCAGGATGCTTTTGAAGAACTCGCCCAAAAGCAGGTGCTGGCGGTCTTCCACCAGATCGTTCATGAGCGAGTGAAAGGCTTCGAGCGCAGCCAGGGCGCGGGGCGGCAGCCGCTTCTCGAAAAGCTCGTGCTCGAGCGCTTCCCACAGGCTGAGCTTCTCGCGGCGAGCGGTCTCGGCCAGCGCCCCGAACGTGGTGTCGCCGATGCCACGCGGCGGCACGTTGATGATGCGCCCCAGGGCCGCGTCGTCGCGCAGGTTATTGGCCAGGCGTGCATAAGCGAGGGCATCCTTGATTTCGGCCCGCGCATAGAAGCTGAACCCGCCCACCAGCCGGTAAACGATCCCCCTCATGCGCAGGCTTTCCTCGAGCGCTCGTGATTGGGCGTTGGTGCGATATAGGACCGCCACGCTTCCAGCCCCCGGGTCGCCCAGCGCACTTTCCACCTCCGCCGCCACGAATTGGGCCTCTTCGTCGGCGCTGCGTGCTTCGAATAAGCGCACCTTTTCGCCGCGACTGCGGTCCGTCCAGAGCGTCTTGCCCTTACGAGCCAGGTTCCGGCTCACCAACGCTCCCGCGGCGTCCAGAATGAGCTGCGTCGAGCGGTAGTTCTGCTCGAGGCGAATGACCTGGGCGTTGGGATAGTCCTTTTCAAAGTTGAGAATGTTCGCGATGTCGGCCCCGCGCCAGCGATAAATCGATTGGTCCTCGTCGCCCACCGCGCAGAGATTTTGATGGAGCATCGTCAACTGGCGGATCAATTCGTACTGGATGTGGTTGGTGTCCTGGTATTCGTCCACATGAACATAACGGAAACGTTCGTTGTATTTTTCGCAGACCTCCGAAGATTTATAGAAGAGCTCGACCGTCTTGAGCAGCAGATCGTCAAAGTCCAATGCGTTCGAGCGCCGCAGCTTGCTCTCGTATAAGTTGTAGAGCGCGGCAAGTCTCTGCATTTCCGGACCAGCAGCCTGGCTGGTCAGCTCCTCAGGGGTCGTCCCCCGATTCTTGGTGTAACTGATTTTTGCCAGCGCGCTGCGCGGCGACGTGATCTGCTCGCTGAGGCCCAGTTCGTGGATCGAGGCCCGCATCACGCGCAATTGATCGTCATCGTCATAAATAGTGAAATCGCGGCGGTAATCGAGCTGCTCGATGTGCCGGCGCAATACGCTGACGCAAAACGAATGGAAGGTGGAAACGTGCGGCGCACCCGGACGCAGCGTCACTTTGCCGGCCAGCAGCTTCTCAACACGCTCCTTCATCTGCCCGGCAGCTTTGTTGGTGAATGTAACCGCGAGAATATTCTCCGGCGGCACTCCCTTCGCTTCGACCAGATGAGCGATCCGGTAAGTGATGACGCGCGTCTTGCCGCTGCCGGCGCCGGCCAGGATCAGCAGCGGTCCATCCGTCGTTTCTACGGCGATGCGCTGCTCACGGTTAAGTTGGTCGAGGAGATTGGACATTCGAAAGTTGAGAGTCGAGAGTCAAGAGTCGAAAGTTGAAAGCAAAGCGGCTCCTGAGCCTGAACGTTTCCCAAATCACCACTCCGCGATTTGTTTGCCCTTCGGCTCGAACGTCCATTGTACACGAATGCGCGTCCCCAATGTCTAACCTCCCGTGAATATCCGCTGTTGGGGCGGTTCGCGAACCGCCCCTACTTCTCGTGTTCTCCATCCCGGTCGCGCATTTCTCTGCGAATGGTATCGGGATCGTCCAACGGTTCGCCGGGGCGAGCCTGCATCTGGAGGCCCGGTTCCTTGACTTTCGTAGGGTCGAAAATCTGCGCGTCGGAAGGCAGCGCCTCGAAGGGGGTGAAATCAGGCGTGGGGCTGAACAAATCGGAAAGGTCCGTGGCCGCGGCGTCGTACTGATTCAAATAGGGCAAGCCGAAAATCAGGTCGAAGGTTTTGATGATGCTGGCCATGCTGGTGTGGACGTGTGAGACGCCGTGGCGCGCATAAGGGCTGATAACCATCAAGATGCTGCGGTGCGCGTCAATGTGGTCGCGGCCGTTCTGGGCATCGTCCTCCGTCACGAAGATGGCCATGTCCTTCCAAAAGGGACTGTGCGAAAACAGCTCGACCAGCCTCCCCAGCGCCAGATCGTTATCCGCAACGTAAGAAGCGCGATAATGGTAGCCGTCTTCCGGACGCGGCTTGGCCGTGTGATCGTTGGGCAGCCAGATGTAGAGGAAGTGCGGAAGCGGTTCTTTCCCGCTTGCAAACCGAATTTGGAACTCGCGTTGGAACTGCCCGAAGCGGTACTGGTCCGAGATGTTGGTGTTGAACGTTGCATAGTCTCGAGACGTGTTTTCGAAGAGGACCTCGGGCATGGGCATGTTAGTTGCTTCCCGCATTCCGGTAGGCTGAAGGCCTTCACCGCCTTCGTTGCCGGGAAACGAAACTCCCTCGCCGTAGTTTCGGAACGTGATGTGGTGCCGCGCCAGGTGCTCCCAGAGCGAGCCCGCCTCGAGAAAAGTTTCCGGGCAAGGATTTCCGCACTCCAGGCTGATGCGCCCGGGCGCGTCGGCGTCCGCCACAAAGCTAAGCTGGCGGCCGTAAGAGGCCGGCCATTCCGTTTCAAGCACTTCGTTGGGATAATTCCCCACCAGCCAGTGGTGCCCGTCCACGGAAACGTCGGAGTCCACGAAGTAGTTGTCACTGAATGCAAACTTGTGCACCAGGGCGTGCGCATTGGGCGTCACCGTGGCCTTTTCGACGACGACGGGTTCTTCCCTGTCTCTCACCCGCGCGCTCTCACCCCAGCGCGCCAGGCTGGGTTCGCCCTCCACCTTTGCGCCCGCAATCTGCACGTCTCCGAGGACCTCGTCAAAAGTCCGGTTCTCTCGAACTACGAACACGACGTGGTGGATCTTGGTGCTTGGCTGCGCGGGCGGGGGAACAGGAGACCCTGCGCTGCGCGACACTGCAGGCGCCGCGGTTACAAAGCCGTTGCTCTTCAACACCTGTGCCGTCGTTTGTTTGAACTGGCTCTCGTCCGGGATGGAAACGATGGAGACGTATCCGTGCGTGATGTCGCCGATATAAGTTCCCTCCGGCCCCTCATGGAAGCTTGGCCCGCCATTGGGGCCTGCGCCGAATCCCTTCGCGTTGGCCACGTAAAGGGTCTTGCCATCGGGGCTGATGGTGAGCCGTGCCGGGAACCACGCCGTGGGTAAGTAACCCAGCACGTTTCCGGTGGCCGTATCCAAAACAGCAACGGCGTTGATTCCCGCGCAGGCCACGTAAAGCCGCTTCTCATCGGGACTGAGCGCCATGCCGAAAGGCAGCAGGCCGCGCAATCCCTTCAAGGCGTCGGCAGGCTCGAGCAACACGGTTTTCTCAACCTGGTTCGAATGCGCATCGAGCATCGTGACGCTGTCCTGGGTGGCGTTCGAAACGAACACCTTATCGTGGCCGGCCACCACAGCGCCAGGGCTCGAGCCTCCCACGGACATGTCTCCGACCTGAATTCCGGTTTTGACCTTCGCAACCACCCTGGCCTCGGCAGGGTCAGCCGCATCGATCACCCAGAGCGAATTCGACTCCGGCACGTTCGGATCGCCCAGGCCGGGAATCTGTTTTCCCTGGACGGTGGCACCTTCAGAGGCTTCTTTGGAGGGGAAACCGAAGGGGGGAAAGTCCAACCCGGTTTCTTTAGAGCGGTTCGCGTCGTAGCCGGGAACCAGAGTGTAATTAAACATGCCCACGTTCGAGACGTAGGCGAACCTGCCCTCCGGCGATAACGCCAGGCCGAACGGCATGCGCCCCACAGGAATACTTGCGACGACATCCTTTGAATCCGTATCAAGGATGACCAGGCGGAAATGTGCAAGGTCAAGAACGTAAAGGCGTCGGCCGTCCGGCGAAAGCTGCATGGAAGCTGTAAGGCTATTCGCGTATGTCTTGCCTTGGAACGCGCTGTCGATGCTCACCGAAAAGAGACGCTGGTGAGTCGTGA
This sequence comes from uncultured Acidobacteriota bacterium, assembly GCA_963838915.1. Taxonomy (GTDB): domain Bacteria; phylum Acidobacteriota; class Terriglobia; order UBA7540; family UBA7540; genus CAVROP01. Next base: position 13,754 of record CAWIUZ010000145.1, on the reverse strand, counting down.
CGTCGAAGATACCGATCCTGCCGTTATTCCCCTCCGAAAGATAAAGCGTTCGGTTGTCCGGCCCCACCGCGACACCCAGGAAGACACTGTCCGGGTCGGCGTCGGCAGGCTTGAAGCCCGGCGGAATCTGCGCCACCTGGGGCTCGGGACTGTCGAGTTGCGTGATGATGGAGGCGGAGAACGGGTGCGTTCCGCTGTTGGCGGTCACCAGAGTCTTTCCGTCCGGACTGAGCGTCAGTCCGTAAGGATGCGGCGCGACCATGACGTGCCGGCCCAGCGGAGTTATCAGGCGGCCATTGGGAAGTATCGTTTCCCCGGCAAGATCGATTTTGACCGGCCGAACACCAGCGGGCGCGCGCAACTCGGCATTCCCGGCCCCTTGCTGGGCTGGAAACGCGGCGTCATGCAGGATAAACAACAGGGTAAAGAAACTCATCAGCAGCACTCGCCGTGGCTGGCTGCGCATAAACAGCACCTCCTTGAAGGAACTCACCAAGCTGAATCCGCAATCATACCATGCGCGCCGATTCCACGTCGCAGGCTGCGGACGAAAGCTTGGAGATTGTCATTCTGAGCGGAGCGAAGAATCTCTGTAGTTGCAGTTTCTGCGAACTGCGGAGATCCTTCGTCACCTGCGGCTCCTCAGGATGACAGCTAAAACCGTTTCACGCAAAGACGCAAAGGGCGCAAAGCCCGCAAAGAAGAAAGCCGAAATCCACTTCCGTTCCGCCCACCTGCCTACCTGCCCATCTGCCCACCTGCCCACCTGCCCTTTCCCTCGCCCTGATCCCCGAGTACAATACGTACCGGACTCGTCACTCGTCACTCGTCACTGCTCTTATGCCTGCGAATCTCACCCCCCAATACATGGAAGCCGAGCGCCGGTTCAAGGCTGCCACCACGTCAGAAGAAAAGCTGACGGCGCTGGAAGAGATGATGGCCACCATCCCCCGTCACAAGGGGACGGAAAAGATGCAGGCTGACCTGAAGCGGCGCATTTCAAAGCTACGCACCGAACAGGCCAGGAAGCCGATCAGCCGCGCCGGCATCATGCACCGCATCGACAAGGAGGGAGCCGGCCAGATGGCCCTTGTGGGACCGCCCAACGGCGGCAAGTCGATGCTGGTCCGGCAACTGACCCACGCCATGCCGGAGGTGGCTGACTACCCATTCACGACCCGCGTTCCTTTGCCGGGCATGATGAAGTTCGAGGACGTTCAAATTCAGCTCGTGGACCTGCCGCCCGTTCATCCCGATTTCCCTGAATCGTGGCTTTACCAGATCATTCGCAACGCCGATGCGGCATTGCTGGTGCTGGATCTCAGCGATCCGGACCTCCTCGAGGACCTCGAGACCACACTTGCCCAACTTGCCCAAGCCAAGGTACACCTCGGCGGCGGCGCGGCACCGAACGTCACAGGCTGGCTTGCCAAGCGCTGTCTGCTGGTTGCTAACAAGCTCGATGCAGGCGGCGCGCTCGACGCCGTTGAAGTCCTGAAGGACCTCTACGGCGGGCGCTTCGGCATACTTCCGATCTCTGCCGAAACAGGCGAAGGATTGGACGAACTCCGCCGCTGCGCTTTTAACCTGCTGGAGGTAATCAGGGTCTACACAAAGGCTCCTGGCAAGAAACTGGACATGACCGCGCCCTACATCTTGAAGCGCGGCTCTCGCCTGGTCGACCTGGCCGCTCACGTTCACCACGATTTTCTCTCCCAACTCAAGTTTGCGCGAGTCTGGGGCCACGGGAGATTCGAGGGCCAGATGGTGAACCGCGACTATCTTCTGGCCGATAAGGATGTGGTGGAATTGCATAGATGAAGCGGAGGTTTCAGGCGTCGGGTATCAGGTGCCGAGGTGAAGAGCAGGTCTCGGGCGCCAGAGGCCAGTGCCACGTTATTCACCGTCGGGCTGTCGGGTATGGTTTGCTGGTCGAGCGGCTTTTCGCGTACAATATTTGAGGAAGTGGGATAGCGAAGGGAACCATAGAATGACCATCACCTTGTCGCTTCAACCTACAGAAGAAGCCAGGCTCCTCGCCGCCGCACGAGCAAGGGGCCTCTCAACAGATGCGCTCGTACGCGAGGCTCTTGACAAAATACTCGCCCAGGTGCCCGATCAGCCGGTTAAGCCGAAGAAATCTGCTTATGGCTTGCTTGCTAAGTACGGTCCGGGTCCAACGGAGGAAGAGGTCGACGAGAACCGGCGGGAAATGTTTCACGGCTTCGGCGAGGATCTTCCGTGATTGCTGGCGTTGCCGATACACATGCGGCGCTTTGGTATTTGCACAAGAATCCGCGCCTGTCGGTCAAAGCACGAACCTTCATCGACGAAGCTGCCAGTGCTGGCCACGACATCGCATTGTCCCCCATCTGCCGTGCGGAAATCGTCTACTTGGTCGAACGCCAACGGCCGCCGCCGACCGGTTATGAGGAACTTAGGGACGCCCTGGCTGATCCCGAATATGTGATTCGAGAAGCTCCCTTTACCGTCGGCGTAGTCGAAGCTCTTCGCCAAGTCCCGCGTGCGGACGTGCCCGACATGCCTGATCGGATCGTGGCGGCCACAGCGGTTTACCTGCAAGTGCCCGTCATCAGCCGTGACGGCCGCATTCGTGCGTCGAACATCCATACGGTATGGTGATATCCCGTTCGCCAGGCTTCAAATAGCCCTCTCCACGATAGTCACTCGAGGATGGAAGTCAACTCATGGTAAGCGTCGATCTTCGTCTGTTTGTAGACCTCATCGATGGTGCGATCGAACGCCCAGCCATCGTCCATATGGCCCGTGTCGCGAGTCTTCGTTCGTAAGACTGGCCCGGATCCCGGCGCAAATCGCGGCCTAAACTCAGATTTTGGTGTCCTTTTTGGCGAGCATGCGGCGCATTTCTTTGATGTCAGACATCAGTCCTTCGATCATCTTGTCCCAATCCACCTTGTCCCCGGGACTGAACTCCCGGCCGTAGCCCTTCATCCGTTCCGGCCGCGCGTTTTCGAGAACGACCCACAGCCGCGAAAGTTCCGCCGCGAGGACTTGCCTCGGGCCCGGTTTGCGAACCCGAACGGAGAATCGTTTGGCTGACTCGTCTAGCCTTTCCCGAACGGACGCCATCCTCTCGCGGACCCGGCAGATCTGCTCCGGCTTAAAATCCGAGGGTTCATCTGCGCTTCCGGTCTGGAGGGTTTCCAGCAGCAGTTCCACCCGGTCGAGGGCGCCTTCGAATACGGCGATCACCGTGGCGAGGCGGCGGGCGTGGAGTTCATCCAAGGCCATATGAGTAATCCGAGTACAGACGGAAGAGCCGCTCGCGGTCCGGCACGCCGCGGTTTTGGGGAAGCGAACTCACCGCTACAATTGCCGAATCTCAAGTTCCAGGCGATCCAGCCGCGCGCGGGCAGCCTGGACTGCCGGCGCTCCCTCTGCTTGCGCGGTGCGGGCATGCGTGAGGGCTTGTTCGGCGATGCGGCGGATTTCGTACAGCAGCTTGCGAATCTCCACCTCCAGGCGGCTGCGGCTCTCCTGGACGCGATTGAGGATGTCGCTCTGTACGCGCGTGCAGTTGGTCTCGAGCAGGTGCGCCAGAAACCGCCGCGCGTCGGCATCGATCACCCCATAGGCTCGAACCACGCCCAGCATCAAATCCGCCACCCACCGCAACGGTGATGCGGGCTGCGCGATCTCAACGAGGTCGTGGAACGTGAAGCGGGAGCGGACACGAAATCCTGCTTCCGAGTCGAGCGCGTGGGGCAGGCGCGCGATTTCGTGGATGCCCGCGCCGGCAAGCTTTCTCAAAAAGTCATCGCCCGCCTGCGCGAAACGCCGCGCGACTTGCCGGTATTCCTTCTCCGCTTCCAGTTGTTCAGCCTGCAGCCACGGCAGAACGTGCCTGCGCGCCACGTCCTGAGCCTCGTGCATCGCACGCCGCCGGTAGGCAGGTCCCATGCCGCGCGCGAGCGATCGGAGAGCGCCGTCGAATTCCGCTTGGATTCGGGGCGACGCCGAATCGCGAAACGCCTTGTGCCGCTCGAGGAGGGTATCCGAAAGGTGATGCTGCTCAGCCGTGAAGAGAAATCCCAGCTCACGCAGCGAGCGCTCTGCCGCGCCGAGACTTTCTTCCAGGGCACCGATTCGCCTTTCGGATTCCTCGAGAGGCCGCTCGAGGGCCTCGCGCTCTTCGCTCGTCACGGCCAGCAACTGTTCGCCAAGCCGCTCGAGTCCCCGCTCGCAGGAAGCGCGGATCAATTCCCGGCCGGAGCCCTCGACAAGCTGGCCAAGCGCCGCGAGCAGCTTTCCCCAATCGCGCTCTGGTCCGCGGTTCTCGAGGCACTCCGTGGCGCTCACCTCAAAGACAGGTCCGGCGGGCCGCTGCAAGCGTTTTTGCAGCAGCTGTTGCGTGAATCCCGCGGCCGCAGCCCTTTCTTCGTCCGTAGTGCGGTCTGCCTTGTTGATCACCAGGATCAAATCTTCGACGTTCCGCCCCACCGCTTCGACAAGCGTCAACTCCTCGCCTGCCAGCGGCGGATCCGCGCCGACCACCACCAGTGCCGCATCGATGTGGGGAATGAACGACTCGGCGGCCGCAGTATTTCCCGTAAACACCGAGCCCAGCCCGGGCGTGTCGACCAGGCACATGCCCGAGGCAAGCAGCGGGCTCGGCACAAACACTTCCACGCCTGCGATACCCTTGGCGTTTTCCGGGTTGTGCTCTTCGGATACGTACTCGCCCAAATCCGCGACGGTGATTTCGCGCCAAGACCCATCGCGTCCCCGCACTCGCGCACTCTCGCGCTCTCCGAAACGAATGACGGTGGGCACCGCGGTGACCGGAATGAAACCCACGGGAAGAATCGGCGCGCCGATCAGGGCATTGATGAGCGTCGACTTGCCGCGCTTGAACTGGCCGATGCACGCCACGTAGAAGCGGCCCTCGGAGATGCGCGCGGCGAGTTCGCGGGCCTCTTCGGCCAAAGCTTGCGTGCCGAGTTGTTCACTCAAGTCGGCCAGGCGGAGAAGCCGGGCCGCGCCATCGACATCACTCGCCGCAGCAGGTCCGGCCACGATGTTGCCGTCTGGCGATGCGCTCACTTTTTCGTCTCCCGAAGCGTTTCACGCAGCTGAGTCAAAAGCGACAGAATCCCGTCCATGCGCGGATCCAAGTATCTTTTCAACTCCTCCGGGACCGCTCCGTATCCGCGCAAGCCGCGGGACTTGCTTTCGTGCAAGGTGACCCAGATACGGGAAAGGCGCGATTCGATCAGCTTGTCCAATTCAACCACGTGCTTGCGAAGTCCCAACTCCAGGCTGATGGATTCGAGCTTATCCAGAATCTCGGCCAGAATAGCCCGCAATCGCTCTTTCGCGGCCTCCGGAATTTCACCCGCGTATTCGTAGAGAATCCCGTGGAACCCGTCCAGGTTGCGTTCGATTTCCCGGCAGTCTTCCTCGAGGATGAGCATGCGCGCCGCGAGTGCGCCGGCATGGGCGGGTGAAAGGGCCAACAATGCCCCGGAACTCGATTTGCCGCTATCAGCCATGGGAGCACCATCCTACAGGCTTCTTTTACTTTGCGACCAGAACGGCGCAGGGGGAAGTCTTGACCAGATTTTGAGACGTGCCGCCCCAGATTCGTCCGAAGGCTCGGCTATGTCCCATGAAGCCGACGACCAACAAGTCAAATCCCCCATCGCGGGTGAACCGGATGATGGTTTCCACTTCATGGCCCGGCAGTACGGTGCACTTCAACTCCAATCCCTCTTGCTCGGCCATGGCCATGGCCTCGGCATTAACCCGCGCGTAGAACTTGTCGGCCTCTTCCTGTTCCTCGACCACTTCTCCCACGGTCTCAGCAAAATGGCTGGGCCGCTCTTTGATCGAAATCGATTGGAGTTCGGCGCCGAACGTCTTCGCCAGGGCGAGGGCGCTGCGAAGGGCTTTCTTCGCACCGTCCGACCCATCATTAGCGATCAGAATCTTCTTGAACATTGTTCATGCCTCGCTTTCCAACTTCGCCGCGCTGGGGACGGCCAATTGCCGGCCGCTTGCGGTTTCGGACTCGAGCTTAGGACGGAAGAATCGCTCCGCGATCAGTGTGGGAATGACAGCGCTCAAGATGACGACCGTCACAAGAACGGAGTACTGAGACCGATCGATATATGCGTGCGTGAGGCCAAAGAGAGCCGAGATGGATCCGAAGGTCAGCCCGGTGGCCATCAGCAGCGTGGTGTACATGCCGCGGCGCTTCCCGAAGCCAAACGTCAGGGTGAAGGGTAGAACGCCGCAGATTTTGGTGATCATCTTCATGACGAAAAACGCCGCGATCAAGCCCAGGCCGGCAGCGAGAGCTTTGAAGGAGACATACGACCCTGCTTTGATGAAGTAAAAGGGTGTGAGAATTGAGAAGGCGATGGCTCGCATCCGGTGCATCAGAACTCGATTGTGCAGGAACTGGCGCGCCATAACCAACCCGATCAGGTAAGCCGGCAGCACGGCTTCGCTTCTGGCCGCCGTTGCCAGCCCGCCCAGGCCGAAAAGGATCAACAGAATGAGCTTGACCTCCGGCTCGCTCACTCGATTGCCTACTTTGCGGAAGTACCATTCCGTGAACGCCGGCAGCTCCCAAAGGATCGCAGCCGTCACGACAGCGAAGATCAAGAGCCATCGGTCGTAGTTGGCAAAGATCAGCCCCAACGCCACAACCGTCCCGAGGTCCGTCACGAAGCAGGAGGCGAGAATCGCTTTGCCCAGCTCCGTTTCATTCAGGCCGGATTCAATCATCACCGCATAGACCACAGCGACGGAAGTGGTGGAGAGGGCGATCCCGGCAATCTCGGCCCCATGCATGCTCCACTTGAAGACCCAAAAGGCAACCGCAAAAGCCCCCGCCGCGGGGGCCAAAAAGGAGAAGAATCCAATCAGCAGACTTTCCTTCAGGTTAGCTCGAAGGGCCTCCGGGTCAATTTCCGCCCCCGCCAGGAACGTCAGCAGGACACTCCCTACGCCTGCCAGAAAATTGACCCAGTCATTGGGAGTAAGGTGTATGAAATTGCCAGCCAGAACACCCACGCCGATCTCGATCAGGGCTACGGAAATGCCGATCCGAATCGAGATCATCGCCGCGATCAGGGCCAAGCCCACCCAGAGCGAAGCACTCAACCAAACGTTCACACGCACCTCATAGTTTACGGGTCAGGAAGGGGCCAAAACAAAAACCCCTACCATGACCCGGAGTCATGATAGGGGTTATCAGTCCCAAAACTATGAGACGGTTGGCTAGGCGAACCCCATCGCCTCAGAAAGATATTATACAATATATATCTGGCTTTTCAAACTCTCTCGGCTGCCCGATAGTGTCCTAGATGTGGGTTGGTCATTGCCTGTAATCTCTCAGCCCTGAAAGGGCGGCCCAGCAAAGCCCAGGCCAACGGCCTGGGTGGAAGCGGTAATAGAATATTGCATTTCCGGCCTCAAGCCCCGAAGGGGCGAGATAACTGCGCAGTCCGTAGGTCGCCCCTTCAGGGCTCGACCCGGAAAACCGCCTCCTTTCCCAGGCCGTTGGCCTGGGCTGTGCTAGGCCGCCCCTTCGGGGCTGTGAGTTGCAGGCGAAGTCCAGCTTCGAGTTTAAGAGACCGGGCAACACACATTTAGGACACTACCAACTGCCCCTCTCGCTTCTTGCGGGGCAGTATACGGGGAAAAGGCGGCGTCCTGATTTTACACGAGGCGCCCCGTAAGGGGGATCAAAGGAATGAAGGGTAACTGCCAGTCATCGCGTTTGGTGGTGCTGTCCGTGGATGGGATGCGTCCGGACTTTTACCGGCGGCCGCAAGAGTTCGGGCTGAAGATTCCGAATCTGCTTGATCTCGTCAGCACGGGCGCCAGCGCTGACCTTGTCGAAAGCGTTTATCCGACGACGACCTATCCGGCGCACGCAACCCTGGTGACCGGCGTTCCTCCGCGTGCGCATGGGATCTACAGCCACCTGGCATCGCTCGATCCGACCGAAAAGGCGCGGCCCTGGTGCTGGTTTGCCGGCGCTTTGCGCGTCCCCACTCTCTGGGACGTGGTTCGAGCCACGGGGCGGAAGACCGCGGCCGTCAGTTGGCCGGTGAGTGCCGGGGCGGCCATTGATTACAACATCCCCGAGATTTGGGATCCCAAGCTGGCGGATCCGCATCAGGACTTCACAACGGCAGCCCGCCACTCCACGCGGGGATTATTTCCCGATGTGATCAAGGCGCTGGAGCCGATTCTCGGCGCGGCAACGCCCGACCGGCTGCGCTCCGAGGCCGCGCTTTACATCTGGGCTCGCTATCGACCGGATCTTCTCCTCGTCCACTTTGTTCACTACGATCAGTTGGCCCACAAGTTCGGCCCGACCTCGCCCGAGGCCCTGGCCGCGATCGAAAACACGGACGAAGAAATCGGACGGTTTCGAAGCTCCTTCCTCGAAGGCGAGTCGCCCACGCTCGTCGTCCTTTCTGACCACGGCTTTGTGCCGGTTGAGAAAGAGGCTGCTCCGCTTTCGGTGCTGGCGGAAGAAGGGCTTTTCGATAAAGAGGCTGATGGTGCGCCCAAACTGGGCAAGCTGGGCGGTGTCCACGCTGGCGGATCGTTTGCGGTTTACTGGCTCGAGGAGCCGTCGACAAGAGAGCGAGCTTTCCTCCAGCGGGCGGTGAAGCGGCTGGTTGAGGCGGGAGTGGTGGAGGAAGTTGTGGATCGCGGCCGGCTCGAGTCACTTTCAGCCGATCCGGATGCGGAATTAAGCCTCGATGCCGTGCCCGGCGTTTACTTTTCGGACCGCTTTGACGGGCCGCTGGTAAGAGATACCGACAAAGATCGAGGCACTCATGGCCAGTTGCCAACGCGCCCCGGCTTGGGCGCAGCGTTTATCGCGGCCGGTCCTGACATCAGTCCCGGCCGGAACTTAGGCTGCATCGCTTTGACGCAGGTGGCGCCGACTCTCGCGAGTTGGCTGGGTCTCCCGAGGGACATCCTGGCTTCGAATGAGAAGCCGATTCTGGAATTGACGATTGACGATTGACGATTGTCGATTTCGGATGTCCAGTTGCGGCGCTTCGGAATGACTCGTGGAGAAGGGTTTCTCCGCGACCTCCGAAGCGCTGGTTCGACAACCCACAACCCCAACCCTTCCTCTACCGAGGAGGGGAGTTCGTGAGTCGACAACCGGTCGCCGGTTTTTATGGTGCAGGAGCCAACAGTCTCGTCCACCGCTGTGAGGGCCTATCTCAATTCTCGCCCGCGTTGGATTCGCTGGCGTGAGTGGTTGGCCGGTCGCCGCTATGCGCTGGCTTCCTTTCCCGATAGAGTACGGCCGTTAGTGGTGGTGGCGCATGCGCGTCGCGATTCGCTCAAAGCCCTCGAGATGGTGCGCGCTGTCGAGCATGACTGGAACGAAGCTCCACAGCAGTGCCGGGACGCGTACGAACAAATCCTCGAGAATTCTCCGAATTTGGTCATTATCCAGTTTCACCGCACCAACATCTGCGGATGCCTTGGGCATCGGCACGTGATCGTAAAAGAACAGCCCTTTGCCGAAGCTCACGATGCGTTAGGGGGGGATCCGGCAGGAGAATTGGACATCGCTTTCGAGCGCGTGGAGAGTTGGGTGGCGTTGCCTTTATCGGATATTGCCCTCGATGCTCAATTTGCGGCCGGGAGCCGCCTCGAAGAGTTCCACGCTGCGCGCCTTCGTCTGCAATTCCTCAGCATCCTGTTGCACGAAATCAACCACATGGTTCATGCTCAGGAGCCGGAAACCTCGATCCGCGAGCGGAGCCTGGCTTTCTATCACGACGCACTTGCTCGCTACGTCGAGAATGCCAAAGCGAGTCTGTCCTTGACTATCGACCGCTCGTTCTCGCGCTTCGAGCAGGACTAACGTTTCGTGAGCAAAATGGTTTTACTCTTCGGATTCAGCTCAAGTAGCGCCGACCTTTAGGTCGGCAAGTGCTGACCTGAAGGTCAGCGCTACAGCTAAACGCAATTTTCGCACGCAACACTAGGCAGCGGCCCCAGCCTCTTCGCCCGAGGGGAGAAAGACGCTGGCGGCGCCGAAAATACCGACGTTCTTCTGCAGCTTGGCCGGCAGGATGGGGAGTTCCGCAACAAACCGCCGGTTAATCGTGTAACTCGGCATCGTCTGACGAATTTTATCGAAAAGGGGTTTACCGATCTGCGCCACCCCGCCTCCGATGATGATCGCCTCCGGATCGAATAACGACATCATTCCTCCCAGCCACGCGCCAAGGAAAAATCCTGTCTCGTCAATGATGAACTTCGCTACCTCATCTCCCCTGCGGGCCGCCTGCTGAATCATGACGGGGTCGATCTTGCGCAGATCGCCTCCCGAGAGTTCGCGCAGAAGGCTTGGCTTGTTGTGTTCCTGCTCGAGGGCAACGCGCGCCCGGCGGGCCATGGCGGGGCCGGCCGCCAGCGCTTCGATGCAGCCCAGTGTGCCGCATCCGCAGCGATAGGGGCTGCGGAAGTCGATGGAAACGTGTCCGCCTTCGCCCCCCACTCCATTCTTGCCGTGGTAGATTTTCTTGTTGATAATGACCCCCGTTCCCACACCCGTGCTGACGGTCACGTAGAATACGTCCCGGTATCCCACCGCCGCTCCAAAAAGGACTTCGGCAAGCCCTGCTGCGTTAGCGTCGTTCTCGACTTTGGCGGGAAGATGGAAGTGGTTTTCAAGCAAACTCGCGAGCCGGATATTGCGCCATCCCGGGAGGTTCGGAGGATTTATGACAATACCCGCCTTGGGGTTGAGCGGGCCGGGTGCACAGATGCCGATTCCGACCACGTTGTCCTTGCCGCCTGCGAGCTTAACGAGCCGCTCAATCAAATACTCGATCTGGCCATAACTGGTTTTGAACCCTTTATCCGCATGGGTGGGGACAACCTGGGACTTCACCAGTTGCCCCTTCAGGGTCACCAAACCTCCGGCCACCTTAGTTCCTCCAACGTCAATGCCTATGATCAGCTTCGCCATGACGCACCGTCTCCAGTATGAGAATTCCTTTCGTTTTCCGGTCCCACGTTCGCTTTTTGGGCACGCGCCCACGAAACTCGGCAGTATACTCCATCATAAGGGCTCTCGAGGGAAATAGTGATGGTCGACCGCGCACGAATCCGTGCTCCCCGCAGGGGAGCAAAGTGAGTAGCCGGGGGTGCAACCCCCGGACCAAGGCCCCACACCCCGCCTTCGGCACCCCTCTCCCCGCAGGCGGGGAGAGGGGAGGGGGGGTGAGGGGCGACGTTTCCGGGGGCGTTGCCCGCGGCTACCCATGTCCAGCCCCTGCGGGGCTGAGGGCTCGATCCGTGGCGGGGGATCCTGGGCGCCATTCTGTAATCTCTCCTCTGCCAGGCGGTTCTGAAATAGCTTCTAGTCCTTGACGCTTTGTGCGCAGTTCTCTAAGATGGCTGAAGTTGATCTTCAACCATTGCTTGAGGTCCTGAATGCCTCGAACTCGTCCACGGCGCGCTCGCCGCCCCAGTAACGCCGCGACGCCGGAAACCTTTATCCCAGACAAGCTCTATTTCCGAATCGGCGAGGTAAGTAAGCTTACCCACACCAAAGCGTATGTCCTGCGATTCTGGGAGACTGAGTTTCCAATGCTCAAACCGACCAAGAGCAAATCAGGGCACCGGTTGTACCGCCGCCAGGATGTCGAATTGGTGCTGGAGATCAAACGATTGCTTTACACGAAGGGCTTCACAATCTCCGGCGCGCGCAAGCTCCTGACCCCGAGCTCCGAAAATCGCACTCAGCAACAACCGCGCCTGTTTCCGCCCGTTTCTGATGCCGCACACCTGCGTGCTGTTCGGCATGAGCTTCAGTCCATCTTGACAATGCTTTCCCGCAAATGATAAAAAGGCAGTGACGAGTGATGAGTGACAAGTGTCGAGCGGTTACGGGATTGATGCGTTGCTTGTCATTCCTCACTGCTGTATCGGGACGTAGCGCAGCCTGGTAGCGCACTTGCTTGGGGTGCAAGGGGTCGCCAGTTCAAATCTGGCCGTCCCGACCAAAAACAGGTTTCAGGTGTTGGGTGTCAGGTTTCAGGGGTGGCGTCATCGCTTTCCACTGACACCTGGAACCTGACATCGCTTTTTCGGGGCGTAGCGTAGCCTGGTAGCGCGCTTGGTTCGGGACCAAGAGGTCCCCAGTTCAAATCTGGGCGCCCCGACCAACCTTCCACCTGTAGATGCAGTGAGTTACGGCGACAAGCGCTAGAGACAGCATAGGCGGTTTCCCGCAGGCCCAGAGAGAAATTCTAGAACCTAATAACTGCCCCACCGCTGCGCCCTCGAACTTTGCGAATTAGGGCGATTTCAGCCTCGGTTTTAAGCTTCCTTATGGTTCTGGTGCGGCAGGGTGGTCCGCGGGCTTCTGCAAGTTTTTGGACCACCCTGGCGGGCTATCTGTGCGACGGTCTGATTCCGTGGGGCTCACGGGGAATTTCCAAATCCGCAGTGCATTCTTTCCCAGGATGAGTTCTCGATCCTCGGGACTGTAGAAGTCGAGCGCGCTATTCACGAACTCCAATTCTTTGTCCATCCCCAGTTCCCAACGTGGTTTCGGGTACCCTGTTCCCCAGATGATTTGCCTGGGACCGAATTCCTCATAAGTCGCCTTGAAGAACGGATAGGTATCGCGATACGGGAATTGTTTCGTCAACGAGATTTCGTAAGGCTCCGAAGCGCTGACCCAAACCTGGGGGAAGCGTTTCAGCCGGAACATTTTGCGAAAGTCGGTCCAGGGATCGGGGGAGCTGAGGTCCGGCTTGCCGAGGTGATCCACGACGATTTTGACTCCTGCGAATCTCCCGGCCATATCTTCCAGCATGGGCATTTGTTGGGGAAGGATGTAGAAGTTGAAGACGGCCCCCAGGCGCTCGGCCTCGCGCCAAAGTGGATAAAGATCCCTGGCGTTCAGCCAGCTCGAGCGGGGATCGTAGATAGGGCTGAACCGCATGCCCTGGAAGCCATGCTCTTCCATCCAGTAGCGCAACCGGCCGGCCGGGTCGTCGCCCAGCGGATTCAACAAGCCGTGGCCTACAAACAGGCCAGGGAACTTCCGGAGTGAGTAACTGATGTAGGAGTTGTCCCATCCGTAGTAGCGGGGGTTGATGAGCACGGCGTATTTCAATCCGTACTCCCGCATCTCTGTGACTTCGTTTTCAATGGGCGCTTCGATGTCCACGCGCTTTAGCTCCGGATGTTCGGGGTGATGGAAAGGGAATCTGGGATCGAAAGTCCAGACTTCCAAGTGCGTGTCGATGATTACTTGTCCCGATTTGGCGGCGCTGAGAGCTGCCCCCGCCGCCAGGGACAGGAATTGCCTGCGATTAACCGTGCGCGGAGTGATCTCGGCTTTGGGCATCGCGATTCTGTAAGAAGCCAGATTGTAGCCCTTCGCTTCTCGCACCGCAACGATGCCTCTGTCCGTGCTTTGAAAACGCGCTGTCATTCTGAGCGAAGCGAAGAATGACAGGGTTTTCATGGTTTCTGGCTGCCCGTCAGCCGACGGGCATGAGCGGCTGCTCTCACTTCGTCCGCCGGCTGGCGGAAGAGAGGCCGAGGATCGAGGACTACCGACAAGATCCGCTTCTCAACGATTGAGCCCGACAGTGGCGCTGGCCCCGCGGGCCCGGCATCGACAAGTGCCGGTCCCGCGCCTGCGGTACCGGCGCTGCACCTCTAGCTTGAGGAAAAATTCGATCTTGCGCTCT
>CAWIUZ010000144.1:0-11506 GCA_963838915.1 uncultured Acidobacteriota bacterium | reverse complement strand
ACCTCGCCAGGGCATGAAAGCCACCAGGATGTTGCGGCCCAGGGCCAGTTCGCCGTGGTCCGTGCAGGGGCCATCGGCAAGCACCTGCCCCGCCAGCACGTGCTGGTCTTTTGAGACTGCCGGCTTCTGGTTGATGCAGGTGTTCTGGTTGGAGCGGCGGAACTTGGTCAACTGGTAGATGTCCGCCCCGACTTCGCGGGAGAATTGGCCGCTGTGCCCGTCGCCCTCGACGCGCACGATGATGCGCTCGCTGTCCACGCTGTCCACGGTGCCATTGCGTTTGCAAATCACCACCGCGCCGGAATCGCGGGCCGTGACTTCCTCCATTCCCGTACCGACCAAAGGAGCCTGTGCGCGCAGCAGCGGAACAGACTGGCGCTGCATGTTGGAACCCATGAGAGCGCGGTTCGCGTCGTCGTTCTCGAGGAAAGGAATAAGCGACGCCGCGACGCTCACCAATTGCTTCGGGCTGACGTCGATGTAATCAATCTCATCGCGCCGCTTCAACACGAAGTTGCCGGCCTGCCGGGCATTGACCAGTTCCTGAACGATGCGGCCTTTGTCATCCACGGGAACGTTGGCCTGAGCGATGATGTGCTGGTCTTCTTCCCAGGCGGAGAGGTAAAAGGAAAAAGGCTCGTGCTCAACCAGCTTACGTTTCTTCTCAGCAAGCTCTTCGTTCGCCTTCTCAACCTCGCCCACCTCGACGTGCTCGCCCACGCGCCAGGAACTATCGCCCGAGTGCATGATGGTGACGTAATCCACGATCCTGCCGCCACGGACTTTACGATAAGGGCTCTCAATGAAACCGTGCTCGTTGATGCGCGCGTAACAGGAGAGCGAGGAAATAAGGCCGATGTTGGGGCCTTCCGGCGTCTCGATGGGGCAGATGCGGCCGTAGTGGGTGGGATGCACGTCGCGGACTTCGAATCCGGCGCGTTCGCGCGAGAGTCCGCCCGGTCCCAGAGCCGACAGGCGCCGCTTGTGAGTAATTTCGGAGAGCGGATTGGTCTGGTCCATGAATTGGGAGAGTTGGGACGAACCGAAGAATTCCCGGATAGCCGCCATGACCGGCTTGGCGTTGATCAGATCATGGGGCATGGCCGTGGACATTTCTTGATAAACCGACATCTTCTCTTTGATCGCCCGTTCCATGCGGACCAGGCCAAGGCGGAACTGGTTCTCGAGCAACTCGCCCACCGCGCGGACGCGGCGGTTACCCAAGTGATCGATATCGTCTACAGTAAAATTACCGCCAATGTTCTTATGCAGCTTGAGCAGGTAACGGATGACGGCGTAGAAGTCCTCGGGCTCGAGGGTGCGCTTGTCGAGCGGAAGTTGAATGGGCGTATGTTCGGAATGCTCCGTGGCCATCGTGCCTTCACAGGCCCTGACGACCTCCGAGCAGATGTTCCCCTCCCGCTTGCCGACGAACATCTTCTCCTGATCAACCACGACGTAGAAGTTGGCGGACGGAAAGCTTCGGGCGTCCTCGAGTTCGAGTTCGGTGGCCTTGTCGTTGATGCGGTTCCGGAGTTTCGTGAAGTAACCCAGCTTGATGTTGAACTTCAGACGGCCGACACGCGAGAAGTCGTACTTGCGCGGGTCAAAAAACATGCCATTGAAGAGCGCAGTGGCGGTATCGAGTGTGGGGGGATCTCCGGGCCGCATCTTGCGATACATCTCGATGAGAGCTTCCTGGGGCGTCTTCAAGGCATCGCGGCGCAAGGTCTGGCTGATCACCGCGCCGGTTTCGTCGCGCTCCGGGAAGAACACCTGGATATCCGAAAGGCCGGCCTCCTGAATGGAATTCAGGGCGCTGGAGGTAAGCTCGTTGTTCGCCTCGAGCATCACTTCCCCGGTCGCCGGATTCACGACGTCGACGGCGGCGAAGGCGCCTTCCAAATCCTGGGCAATCACTTCCAGTTGCGTGATCTTGGCCTTTTGAATCTCTTTATAGACCGATTCCGAAACCTTCCGGCCCGCGTTGACCACCACCTCGTGGGTTCGCGGATGCTCAACGTTCTTCGAGAGCTTGATTCCAATCAATCCCGGAGAAACTTCCAGGAAGAGCTTGCGCTCCTTCAGCAGAAGCTTCTCGACCGAGTAGAACGCCTTGATGATCTCGGAATCGTTCTTCAGGCCCAAAGCGCGCAGGAAAATCGTGGCCAGGAATTTCCGCTTGCGGTCGATGCGGACGTACAGGATGTTCTTGGTGTCGTACTCGAACTCCACCCAGGAGCCGCGGTACGGAATAACCTTGCCCAGGAAATACGTGCGTTGGGGCGTGGCTTCGAAGAACACGCCGGGCGAACGATGAAGCTGGCTCACAATGACGCGTTCCGTGCCGTTGATGATGAAGGTGCCGTTTTCGGTCATCAAGGGGATTTCGCCGAAGTAGACCTCTTGTTCCTTGATGTCCCGAATGCTCTTGTGGCCGGTGTCGCTATCCTTGTCGTAGAGGGTGAGGCGAATAGTGACCTTAAGCGGAGCGGCAAAAGTCATGCCGCGCTCCTGGCACTCGGTGACGTCATATTTGAGCTGGAGAGCGACAGGGTCGCCGCACTTGTTGCAGAAGGTCACCACGTTCTTATTGAAGGTGCCGCAGCGTGTGCAGAGCACATCTCCCACCTTGAAGGGATCGGTGATAACGGTGTGGCCGCAATTCCGGCACGTGCTGCGCAAGTGGTGGAGTCCCTTGAGGCTGCCGCACTTGCATTCCCAGTTGCCGATCGAGTAGTCGACGAAATCCAATTGCGCGATGCCGCGAAAGTCCGTGATCGGGAAGACGGAATTGAACACGGCTTGCAGCCCCGCATCCTCCCGCTCCGAGGGGAGCAAATTCATCTGCAGAAATCGCTCGTAGGACCGCCGCTGAACCTCGATAAGATTGGGGATTTTTATGACTGTCGGTATTTTGGAAAAATTGATGCGCTGACGGACAGCGCCATTGCCGCTGTTAACCATTCGCGTTGCTCCTTGCCTGAGATTTCAATACCCTGCCGGACAATGTTGACACAACACCCTTATTAGAGTGATGCACGAAGAGGGCTTGGGGATGCCGCACTGTTTTGCGCATGACCCAACGCTCCACTGGGCGGTTCCTGTTTCCTGAACGCGAGGAACGTCGCCTCCCGAACCGCCGCTCGGGAGACGGAAGAAGACCTGTCGACGCCTGGTGAAAAGCTGCTATTTCACTTCGACGGTGGCGCCGGCTTCGGTGAACTTTTTCTTGAGGGCTTCGGCCTCGTCTTTCGTGATGCCCTCCTTGATGGGCTTGGGCGCGCCGTCCACAAGATCCTTGGCCTCTTTGAGGCCGAGACTGGTGACTTCACGGACAGCCTTAATGACGTTGATCTTGTTCGCGCCTACCGTGGTGAGGATGACTGAGAATTCGGTCTGTTCCTCGACAGGTGCTGCGGCTCCGGCCGACGCCGCGCCCGCTGCCGCCATCATTACAGGCGCCGCCGCATCGGCGGAAACTCCCAATACCTCTTCCAGCTTCTTGACGAGGTCGGAAGCTTCCAGCAATGATAGCCCTTTGATCTCTTCCACAATCTTATCGATCCGTTCCGACATTTGCTTGTATCCTCCTCTATAATCCCGCTCCGCCGCTGACTGTAGCGCAGGCGGTCTAACTGACAGGCAGAAACCCAAAACGCCGGTCTCCGCTACGCCTCTCGAAACTTGTTCTCCTTGACGGCCTGCTGAATCACCACCGCCAACTTGCGGCCCACTCCCGCGATCGCCACCGCCACGTTGCGCGCCGGCGCCTTCATAAGGTAGAGCGCCTTGGCGAGCAGTTCTTCCCTGGCGGGCAAGCTGGCGACGATGCTGAGGTCCGCCATGGAGACCACCCGGCCTTGCACCACGCCAGACTTGAACTTGAAGATGGGGTTCTCCTTGGCATAGGCGGTCAACGCCTTGGCCAGAGCCACAGCGTCCTGTTGCGTGTAGGCCAGAGATGTTGTGCCCTTCAAGCCCTTCGCCGCCGGCTCGAGCGGCGTGCCTTGAGAAGCCCTTTCGATGAGGCTGTTCTTGACAACTTTGTACTTCGCCCCAACCTGCGCAATCTTGCGCCGCAACTCGAAGTCCTGGGCCACCGTGATCCCCTCGAAACCCGAGAGAAAGACAGTGTGCGATTTTTCCAGCTCCTGGTGTAATGCCTCAGCTTTCTGTTTCTTCTCGTCTTTTTTCATGCGATAACCTCGAAAACACATCGTAGCGCCGACCTTCAGAGCCTGCCCTGAGCGGAGCGAAGGGTCGGCATCCCAGGTGCTGACTTGAAGGTCAGCGCTACGATCCTAAGCGGCTTCTACCGATGCCAGATCGATGCGCAGGCCAGGTCCCATCGTGGACGACACGGCGATGCTCTTGACATAACGCCCTTTGGCGGTCGCGGGCTTTGCCTTGATGACACTCGAAATCAGAGCGCTGGCGTTTTCGGCCAGTTTCTGAGCGTCAAAGGAGACCTTGCCGACCGGGCAATGAATGATCCCCGTCTTGTCTACCCGGAATTCCACCTTGCCGGCCTTCACTTCTCTGACCGCCTTCTCCACATCCATCGTGACGGTTCCCGTCTTGGGATTGGGCATCAATCCTCGAGGGCCCAGAATCTTGCCCAGACGGCCCACAGACTTCATCATGTCGGGCGTGGCGACGACGGCGTCGAAATCAACCCATCCGCCTTGAATCTTTTGCACGATATCGTCTCCGCCCACTTCGTCGGCTCCCGCCTCGCGAGCCTCACGGACCTTGTCCCCCGAGGCGATCACGATTACCCGCTTGCTCTTCCCAAGACCGTGCGGAAGAACCACTGTGCCGCGGACCATCTGATCCGCGTGCTTCGGATCTACCCCGAGGCACATCGCCACTTCCACGGTTTCGTCGAACTTGGCGAAGGCCGCCTGCTTGAGAACCGGCATCGCCTCCGCTACGGTGTAAGCTGGTTTGGTAACCAGTTTAACTGCTGCCGTGAACTTCTTTCCCGCCTTTGCCATCGGTGACTCCTGTCGAAATTCGCAAAGCGTGAACCTGTCATTCTGAGCGAAGCGAAGAATCTGCTTTAGTTCGCCTCGGACCGGAACTGCAGATCCTTCGCTTCGCTCAGGATGACAGTGCACTTGCTGTTGCTATCCTCCATCGTTACGCTACAACATCGATTCCCATGCTGCGCGCAGTGCCCTTCACCGTCTCAACCGCAGCCGCAATCGCGCGGGCATTAAGGTCCGGCATCTTCAGCTTGGCGATCTCTTCCACCTGCTTCTCGGTTACCTTACCCACTTTATTGCGGTTAGGCTCACCCGAGCCTTTAGCGATCCCCGCGGCCCGTTTGAGCAGAATCGAGGCCGGTGGCGTCTTGGTCACGAAAGTGAAGCTCCGGTCGCTGTAGACCGTAATGACCACAGGGATGATCAGGCCTTCCTGATCGCGTCCAGAACGTCTTCGCGTTGAACGCCTTGCAGAACTCCATGATGTTCACGCCGTGCTGTCCCAACGCCGGGCCAGCAGGAGGAGCGGGGGTAGCCTTCCCCGCCGGGAGTTGCAACTTCACCATCGCCTGGACTTTCTTAGCCATACTTTTGCCTCCCCATAGATCTTTGGTCTGCGCGCTTTGTCCGTTGTCCGTCGTCCGTTGTCAGTTGCCATAGCAGTGAGTGGGGACCAGCAACTGACCACGGACAACGGACTACGGACAACCCCGTCAGATTTTCTCCACTTGTTCAAAATCCAACTCAACCGGGGTCGAGCGGCCAAAGATCGTGACCATCACGCGCAAGGTCTGACGATCATCATGGATCTCGTCCACGATTCCATTGAAGTCCTTGAAAGGACCCTCGGCAATCTTCACGTTCTCGCCCTTGTCGTACTTAAGCCGAGGTTTCGGGTGTTCCGCGGCCACCTCAACCTTGTGGACGATCCGGTCCACTTCGTCAGGCGAAAGGGGGCTGGGCCTTTGTCCGGAACCGACGAAACCTGTCACGCGGGGCGTTTCCCGCACCATGTGCCAGGTGTCATCGTTCATCTCCATCTCCACCAGCACATAGCCAGGAAAGAAGAGCTTGGGCGTCACTACCTTCTTGCCCTGCCGCGTTTCGAGGATGTCCTCAGTAGGAACCATGATCTCCCCGAACTGCCCGACCAGGCCGGCGGCCTCGATGCGGCTTTTCAGGGTTTCCGCCACTTTCTTCTCAAAACCCGAATAGGTGTGAATGATGTACCAATTCTTGTCCATGCCTGTTTGTCAGCTCTCAAGAATCAAAGGGGGCTAGCTCCGCCGCCCTCCCCGCCGCTCGCAGCGCGGGCCTCCGTGGTTGAACTCCGCGACTCTTGAACCTTTACGCACCGTGCAGGAAGTGTCGCAATATCCGGGAAACAGAAGCGTAAAATACCTGATCGCAAACCCAGAAATAAAACCCGAAAAGAAACGTGGTGACAAGCACCATGACGGTGGTGCCGTAGATTTCCTGTCTATTCGGCCAGGTTACACGCTTCATCTCCGTTCGAACGTCGGAGAAATAGTCGCGCATCTGGACCCAAGTGCTCTTCTCGATGCTGACCTGCTCGCCCATAATTCCCTTTGCCTTCCAAGAACCTCAGCTTCGTGCCGAAAACTCTGGCAGGGGCGGAGGGATTTGAACCCCCATGACCGGTTTTGGAGACCGGCAGATTAGCCGTTAATCTGACGCCCCTGCAAAAAACAGTAAGCAGTAGGCGGTAAGGAGTACGCAGGCTTGCTGCTTACTGCCTTCTGCCGACTGCCTACTTGACTTCCTTGTGGACCGTATGGTGCCGGCAAGTGCGGCAGAATTTCTTCAGCTCCAGCCGGTCCTGCTGCTTCTTTTTGTTCTTCGTCGTAGTGTAATTGCGGTTTTTGCAGTCGCCGCACTGTAAAGTAATAATTTCGCGCATAACACCAGCCTTCAGCTGTCAGCTTTCAGCTGTCAGCCCGTCTTCCACTGCAACCACCTCGTGCCTGACATCCCCATGCATTGCCTGTCATTCTGAGCGGAGCGAAGAATCTCTGCAGTTGCTCTTCCCCCAACTGCCGGGATTCTTCGCTTCGCCCAGAATGACAACCGGTGTGCGCACCGGCTCCTGCTGACGGCTTATAGCTGGAAGCTACTGTATAACTTCCGTCACGCTTCCGGCGCCCACCGTGTGGCCGCCTTCCCGGATGGCGAACCGCAGCCCTTTCTCCATGGCGATGGGCGTGATCAACTCGATCTCCAGCGCCACGTTGTCTCCCGGCATCACCATCTCCGTCCCGGAAGGCAGCGTCGCCACCCCCGTCACGTCCGTCGTCCGAAAGTAAAACTGCGGCCGGTAGCCGTTGAAGAACGGCGTGTGCCGTCCTCCTTCTTCCTTCGTCAGGATGTACACCGCCGACTTGAACTTCGTGTGCGGCGTGATCGACCCCGGCTTCGCCAGCACCATCCCCCGCTCCACATCTTCCTTCTCCGTCCCCCGCAGCAACACCCCGATGTTGTCCCCGGCCTGCCCTTCGTCCAGCAACTTCTTGAACATCTCCACGCCCGTCACTATCCGCTTGAACGATTCCGGCCGCAAGCCCACGATCTCCACTTCCTCCTGGATCTTTACCTTCCCCCGCTCCACTCGGCCCGTCACCACCGTGCCGCGTCCCGAGATCGAGAAGATGTCCTCCACCGGCATCAGAAACGGCTTGTCCAACTCCCGCTGCGGCATCGGAATGTAACTGTCCACCGCCTCCATCAACTCGAAGATCGACTTCTCCCAGTTCGCATCCCCTTCCAGGGCCTTCAGCGCACTTCCCCGGATCACCGGAATCTTGTCCCCAGGAAACTGATACTTGGTCAGTAACTCCCGCACCTCCATCTCCACCAGGTCCAGCAACTCCGGATCGTCCACCGCGTCGCACTTGTTCATGTACACCACAATGTACGGCACGTTCACCTGCCGCGCCAAAAGCACGTGCTCGCGCGTCTGCGGCATCGGCCCGTCCGTCGCCGCCACCACCAGCACCGCTCCGTCCATCTGCGCCGCGCCCGTGATCATGTTCTTGATGTAGTCGGCGTGCCCCGGGCAATCCACGTGCGCGTAGTGCCGGTTCTTGGTCTCGTACTCAACGTGCGCGATCGCAATCGTGATGCCCCGCGCCTTCTCTTCCGGCGCGTTGTCAATCGAGTCGAAAGGACGAAACTTTACCTTCGGGTTCGACCTCGCCAGCACTTTCGTGATCGCCGCCGTCAGCGTCGTCTTGCCGTGATCGATGTGCCCGATCGTCCCAATGTTCATGTGCGGCTTCGATCTGTCGAATTTTTCCTTGGCCATGTTATCTCTGCTCCGTTGTACTAGCCTGAAAGCCCGCGATTCGGGTTCGCACAGATTCCGGAATGGGTGCATCCCACAAGACTGCGTCGATGAGTTTGCACTTCATCAGAACCTCAAAAACTCTGGAGCCGATGAGCGGAATTGAACCGCTGACCCCGTCCTTACCAAGGACGTGCTCTACCAACTGAGCTACATCGGCCCGGGGCGCGCGAAGCGCGCGGACAAAAGCCGAAAATCGAAATTCGAAATCCGGAACTCGCCCGATTTTCGAGTTTCAATTTTCGAATTTCGAGCGTCGAACTGGAGCGGGAGACGGGAATCGAACCCGCGACCAACAGCTTGGAAGGCTGTGACTCTACCATTGAGTTACTCCCGCATCCCTAAATCCGAAACTGGAAATCGGAAACTTGAAAGTGGCTGACGATCGCGAGGTCGAAGCTCTTTTCCCCAGTTTCCATTTTCCAGTTTCCATTTTCCAGCTTCTGGTGGACAGGGGAGGGTTCGAACCTCCGTAGACCGCAAGGGTCGGCAGATTTACAGTCTGCTGCTTTTGACCACTCAGCCACCTGTCCGCAACTCGTTTCGGCGTGCGCCGACACGGACAATCACGCCCCTTCGCTCCGTGTTCGGGTCCCGTCAGTTTGAGCCAAGTAGTTCGTGTCTGCGGTTGGACGCGGGCACACCCCGATCCCCGCGCAATACTGGGTATTTTTCAGATTTGATAAAATCGCTCCCGATACTTCGACCACCGCCCGCCGGTAATTCTTGTGGCTCTGCGCGCTCAAGCTGGAGCTGGCGAAGGGATTCGAACCCCCGACCCTCTGATTACAAATCAGATGCTCTACCGGCTGAGCTACGCCAGCCGCGCAAACCAAACAATTGTACCTGAGCGGACTCAGAATTGCAAGGGAAATTTTTTCTGGCCTTTGGATTAGCCGTGCAAGTATTTTGTTGGGTTCACCGGGGCGTCTTTAACGTGTACCTCGTAATGAAGGTGTGGTCCGGTAGTCTTGCCGGTCATTCCCACCGCGCCTATGACCTGCCCGCGTTTGAGGACTTGGCCGACTACTACGAAGATCCTGCTTAAGTGTCCGTACTTGGTTGTCAAACCATATCCGTGGTCAATCAAGATTTCGTTGCCGTAGCCCGACTCCGGCCCGGCCTCGAGCACGATTCCATCCGCCGCAGCCTCCACTCGGGTGCCAAACGGAACCGAGATGTCTATGCCTTTGTGGATCGCATCCTCACCACTGAATGGATCCTCGCGCTGCCCGAACCCCGCCGTGATCTGCCCGCGCACGGGCCAGATGGAAGGTACAGTCGGAGTAATGAGGGGATTCGAAAACATTCCCCGCCCCAAGTCGCTCGAGTCCGGATCGAGTGAAGCCCTGCGAATCAGGTTAAATGCGTACAGTGAAGCGCGGAAACTGGAGTCCATGGTGGCATTGGTTTGAGTCGCCAGGGCGAGAACCGCCGCTGGGAAACGTGGGCGGCGCTCGTCACCAAAACCGTAAGTCAGCGCCACTTCCGCGGCCAGCGATTGCAGTGAGTCCAACTTCGCGTTGTTGCTGGTTACCGCGCTCTCCAGCGTCCGGTATTGCGTTTTCAGGGCTTCCCGCTCGCTGCGCAGGTTATTGTAATTCGAGACCTTGAGAAGCATTCTGGCATAACTATTGGCAAGCGCCGCGACGGTCATGATTCCAACCGCGCTAAGAGCCAGAACCATGTGAATTATGTAGAATGGCAGTTGAATCTTGTGGAGCCTGCCGTGGGCCCCTGGAAAAATAAGGAAGGCATAGAACTTCTTCTGCATCTATAAATTCTCCCGTCGAAAGATTATTTCGTGCTATGAATTCCCTAGCGGCGCGCAGCTAGGGTCTCGGGAACGGACGGACTAAGAAAACTCTTACTGGCTGGCAAAGCGATTATTACGTAAACATTACGGACGTGTCAAGTTCTAATTCAGTTCTGCCCTCGTGGATGCCAGTGCGCAACCTAAACTCGCATGGGCACTTTGATGCGAGCTCATATAATTAGTCTGGCTGGACTAGAATCGTTTCTACCAGCCTGGTGGCATCAATCTTGTGATACTCGGCGCGAAAGGTACTCCGAGGTCGCAGAGAGCGAAGCGGACAGCAGTGATGTTCAAAACTGAAAACGATTTCGTGCATTGGCTTCAGGCACTCTCCGCCTCCCGCGAGCGGAGGCACACCCGTCATGTGAGGCGGGAACGAGGCGTGAAACTCGGCATTGGCGATGACGCTGCCCTCGTGGACGTCGCAAACGGATACGAACTGATCCTGACCACGGATATGTCCATCGAGGATGTCCACTTCACCTGCGAACTGCATCCGGCGCGGGCCGTGGGCCACCGTGCCTTGACGCGCTCCCTGAGCGACGTGGCGGCGATGGGCGGCTGCTGCCACGAGGCCAGTTATGCCCACGCCAGCGTTGCTCTTGGCGATGCTTCATGTCTCCAACCGCGTGAGTGACCTAATTCTTTCGCCCGGCAGCTTGCCCCACGTCGAGGTGAGCGGCCAGTTGGTCCAGGTGAAAATCCCAGCGTTACAGGCGCTCGCTCCTGAAGACACTCGTCGCATATCTGCCGAACTTATTGGCAGCAACAAACAGGCTACAGCGGCGCTACAGGAACAGGGATCCTGCGACATTTCATATAGCCTCCCGGGCCAATGTCGCTTTCGCGTGAACATTTTCGTGCAGCGGGGGAGCCACGCCATCGTGATGCGAGTCGTCCCCAAGGGTATTCCCAGTTTCGCGGATCTTAAGTTGCCTCCGCAACTGTCCGAGATTACCGGTCTGAGGAACGGCATCGTGCTGGTTACGGGCCCAACCGGCTCCGGGAAATCCTCTACCATGGCGGCGATTCTCGACAGAATCAACGAAACTCAGGCGTATCACATCATCACCATCGAAGATCCCATTGAATTCTTGCATCGTCACAAGCGGTCGATCATTCACCAGCGAGAACTGCACAGTGACACTCCCAGCTTCGCCCTTGCTCTGCGAGCCGCCTTGCGGCAGGCTCCGAAAGTGATACTCGTAGGCGAAATGCGGGACAAAGAGACGATTGAGATCGCCTTAGAAGCCGCCGAGACCGGTCACCTCGTCCTTTCCACGCTGCATACGATTGACGCCTCAAAGACGGTCGAGCGTATTGTTGGAGTCTTTCCCT
>CAWIUZ010000143.1:0-7597 GCA_963838915.1 uncultured Acidobacteriota bacterium | reverse complement strand
CTTGGCGGGCACCGAAGCATTATAGGCGATGACGTGCGGCAGCATAAGCGCATTGGCGCGGCCGTGCGCGATGCCAAACCGCGCGCCGAAAGCATGGGCCAGGGCGTGACATACGCCCACTGACGCGTTGGAAAATGCGAGCCCCGCGATGCAAGCGGCATTGTGCATCATGGTGCGCGCCTCTTCATCGTCCGGATGCTCATAAGCGATAGGCAGGTACTTGAACACCAGTCGAATGGCCTGCATGGCATTGGCGTCGGTGTAAGCCGACGCATATACCGAAACTCCGGCTTCCAACGCGTGAGTCAAACAATCGATGCCGGTGTCGGCCGTGAGGGCCTTCGGCATCGACATGACAAACTGCGGATCGACGATAGCCACGTCCGGACTCAGCGAATAGTCGGCAAGCGTCACCTTGCGCCCGCGCTCTTTGTCAAACAAGACGGCGAATGGAGTGACCTCACTCCCCGTTCCGCTGGTTGTCGAGATGGCGATCAACCGCGCCCGCTTGGTTTTTTCGGTGGGGTACTGGGCCACGCGTTTGCGTATATCCAGAAACGGGGCGCCCAGTTCCTCTAAATCAGCCTGCGGCGATTCGTACTTGAGTTTCATGATCTTTGCCGCATCGATCACGGACCCGCCGCCCAGCGCGATGATCTGGTCCGCCTCATAGAAATTGAGCGCTTCCAGTCCTTGCATGACGGTTTTGACTTCCGGTTCCGCCTCGGGGATGACCGTGACATGGACGGGGGTTTGCAGCGGAAGGTGCCGCCGCACAATGTCGACGTGGCCGATTTGTTCCAATATCGGATTGGTCACGATAATGGTCGAGCGCGACGGGAATTGACGCAGACATTCCACCGCGTTCATATTGAAGTAAATTTGATTGGGTACGCGGAACCACATAGGCGCTCGGGTCCTTCGAGCAACACGTTTAATATTAAGGTAATTATACACGCTTACGTTATCCATCGTGCTGTTGCCGCCGCCGGTACCACATCCGAATGAAACGGTGGGCACCATGTCATTGTAGACACCACCGATTGCTCCGATGGATCCCGGCGAATTCACAATGATCCGCCCGGCGTTGATCACCTGGCTGAACTTCCGGATGATCCCGTCATTGCGGGAAAACACCACCGCCGTGTGTCCGATCCCGCCGGCGTGATTGACGTCGACGCATACCTTGAGCGCCTCGTCCACAGATTTCGCCCGATAGACCGAGAGGACCGGAAAGAGTTTCTCCACCGAGAGCGGATGTGCGGGACCTACGCCCTGGATAGGAGCAATCAGGAGTTTAGTGTTGGGCTCTACCGCAAGCCCGATGAAGCGGGCAATATCGGAGGCTTTCTGCCCCACGGCCATAGGCCGCATGAATCCCGTTGCGGGATCGATCACCGTGCGGCCCAGAAGCGCCGTCTCTTGCTCATTGCAGATGTGCGCGCCCAGCTCAGCGAACTTCTTCAGTGCGAGATCATAAATCTCATCATCGATCACTACGGTCTGCTCGGATGCGCAAATCGTCCCGTTATCAAACGTCTTGGAAGTGATGATATCCACGATCGCCATGCCCAGATCCGCGGTCTTCTCCAGATAAACCGGCGTATTGCCCGGCCCGACGCCCAGGGCCGGTTTGCCGGAACTGTAGGCGGCCTTGACAACGTTCTGTCCGCCGGTGGCGTCAATCAGGCTGACATCTTTGTGGTGCATGAGGTAAGCGTTATCTGCCAGCGTCGGGGCTTCGATGCAAGTGAAAACGCCCTCGGGCGCCCCGTGTTTCAGCGCCGTCTCGTACATGATTTTTACAGCTTCGTAGCAGCAGCGCCAGGCTTTCGGATGTGGACTGAACACCGCCGCGTTCCGGGTTTTGATCGCGATGATGCATTTAAAGAGGACGGTTGCGGTGGGGTTCGTAACCGGTGTAAGCGAGAAGATAACCCCGATAGGCTCAGCCACCTCCGAGATACCTCGTTCCGGAAACTCGCGAATCGTCCCGACAGTAGGTTTGTCTTTGATATAGTTGTAAACAAATTCCGTGGCCACCATGTTCTTAATGGCCTTGTCTTCCAGCACGCCGATCTTGGTTTCCTCGAACGCCAGGCGGGCCAGGTGTTGAGCCTGTTCCATCCCCGCAATCACCATCGCTTTGACAATGCGATCCACGTCCGCTTGCGTGTATTGCGTAAATACGGCTGCCGCGGCCCGCGCTTGGCCGACCAGGCCTTCCAAGTAGGCAATCCGTTCTTCACTGAGGTTTGCGATTTTCTCTGTCATGTTTCTGCTTCCATCACCACTGGGCGTTGACGCCTCTCGCTAAAATCACGTCATTCCCGCGCAAGCCGGAATCCATTTGAGGGACAATGGGTCCCCGCTTTCGCGTGGACGACAACGCTAATTTTCATTCCCTCCGGTCGGCCAAAGGCCTATGAAAACTCCTCAGAGGGTGGACCGTGCGCAGGGCCGGTGCGCGGCGATCAAGCCGCACTCGTGTCTTCTGCTGCTGGCACCGCCGCAGGGGTCGTTGGCGCAGTGCTTCCCATCTCGGGTTCTGGCGGCGTGGGTTCAGTCGGCTTGGTTGGCTTGGGGCGCGCCAAGCGTCTTGGCTTGGGCACTTCTTTTTTTCGCTGGCGTGGGCTCTCCGGCACGGCCGGTGCGCGAACCGTCTCTAATTTCCGCGCCGCCCGCTTCAGTTCCTGAAAAGAAACATACAAGAAGTCACGCAAACGATTCACGTCGGAGGCCACCTGAGCATCCGCGATAAGCCCGAAAAAGAGCTTTCCGTCGTAACTCGCCACAGCGACGTTGACGCCTAATTCGTAGCCTGTGGGCACCTGCGGATAGGCGGCAATCATCCGTCGCCCCAGCGCATAAAGAGGTACGGGCGGACCGGGCACATTGGTGCAGATCATGTTGAGAATTGGCACTGGAAAGATAACCTCGGGAAGCCCCCACCAGAAGAGCGCTTGCAGGGGAGGCGGCGCCTTGGCAATGCCGGCCGCCACGAGCCCTAGTAGAGTGGCAGCCCCGGAACTTTTCATAGTTTCCGTTCTGGCCGCCACGGCTCGTAGCGATTCAACAGGGTCCCGCACTCCCATCGGCAGAGCCACAGGCATGAACGAGATCTGATTGCCCAAACTCTCCTCCTGCCCAGGCTTGCGCAAGTTGACCGGACACACGATGCGCACAAACCGGTTGACCGTGCTCTGCCCGTGCAATTTCACGTAGCGCGCCAGCGCGCGGGTCAACACAGCCAGGATAACATCGTTGACCCTCCCGCCCACGGCCTCGCGTATGGCCTTGACGTTCGGCCATATCAAACGCCGCCCAGCAGAACTTCCGGCGTTTCCCGCAGGGTTTATTGAAGGGGAGCCTCTCCACCGACATCAGCAGTTCCGGGAGTAAGCGGAAGAGGTTCGTGGACCCATCTCGCTTCGGATCGCCCACGAGAGCCTGAGCGAAACCCAGCAGACTTCTTTCGGTTGAGATCAGGCCATCGACCGCGGTGTGGACGGCGCCGGCGAGTCCGCCCTTTGGAGTGGAATCCGATGCCACCTGCCGCCTCAGGCGCGGTTTGCTAGGTGCAGGAGAGCCTTCAGGTGTCGTATCTAAGAATAGTTCCAGCAGCCGGTTTGCAGAGATGCCGTCGGCCAACGCGTGATGCAATCGCCAAATCAAGGCGCCGCGTTTGTCCTTGAGGCCATCCACGACGTAGATTTCCCACAACGGTTTGTTGCGATCGAGGATCTGGCTGAAAATGCGCCCGGCTAAGGCCTCGAGTTGCGCCTCTCCTCCAGGGGGGTCAAGAACCACTCGGAAAACGTGGCGGTGGATGTCGAAGTGCCGATCGTCTTCCCAGGTGGGCAAGTCCATGTTGAGTGACGGCATCACCACTACCTGTTGGTAACGAGGAACCTGGGCTAGTTTGGAGGCAACCTTCGCGACGAACTGGTCGAAGGGTATGGGGCCGTCAAAGATCGTGACGCACGCTATAGCTAAAGGGATTTCGCTGCGCTCAAGGTAAAGAAAGGCGGCGTCGGCCGCGGACAAAGAACGGTTGGGAACTGCCGGGGTCCCGCCCCTCGACAAGCTTCGAGCGCGCTGATCACGGGGATACGCCGGCTGGTTAACGGCCGCGCGCTTGTCGTCTCCGGGAGATGGAGGAGCCATGTCCACGCTAGCTCGATTTGCTTTTCTACTCCGACTCGAACTTATGCGTAGCGGCAAGCGGTGTGGCATTGTTGTGCTTCTCCCTTGCAGCACCCGCAATCGTCGGCAACCGCGCCGAGATCACTTACGCGCCGCCAGAGTCTAAAACCGATGATATCGAATTCCTCGGCTGCGAAGTTAAAAGGAGGCGCTTCCCCTTGGGAGTCGACGAGAAGTTCGTCAGTGTCAGGTTTCAGAACCGTGCCTATCGCCATTTGGGTACCCTTCCTTTCCAAAGACAATGGAGTCGCTGGATTTGTTGATGATCTAGGCAACACTCCTCAGAGCGGCGAGGTCTCGGCGGGTACCAACAGTCTGCCCTTCGGTTCAGCTTTTGTCAAGTGAAATCTCCGCCCAGAGGCCGGAATTCGATGTCAATGCTCCGCCACCCAAACATCGCCTTAGCGCGGCCACCGTGGCCACGTGTGCAGCTCAGCGCGATGGACGCTCTCCGATCACCCCTGTGTGGGAGAGAATGCGCCGCACCTTTTTCGGCGAGATGGACAATCGTGCCGCCACGCGCGAGATCTTGCGCCCCTCCCGCTTCCACACTTTAGGTATTACAATGGCGGCAAACTCCTCGCTGATCTGTTGGAATGTCTTATCGCCCACGATCCCCTGCGACCATTGACGGAGCACGGCGTCGGTGCTTCCCGTCTTGAGGAGCTTCCTTCGCAGCAGTTGAAGGTCCTCCCATACGTAGTCCTGGCCTTCCGGCTTGAGCAGCGCACTTGCCCGGTCGCAACATTCCCCCGCAGCTTGGGGATCGCTGAAAAAATCATTGGCCAGGACGAACCCTTGCGCGATGTGCGCCCGCGCCAGCAACCGCCGGTTCTGAGTGTGCTTGGCCAACTCCACAGCTTCGTGCGCGAAATCCAGCGCTACCTGGGCACGCTGGCTCAATTCCGATTTCTCCTCCACCTGCTCCTCGAACCTGCCATTCTCTACCCTCGATTGCAGGATGCGGGCCCGGGCCTCCAGGATGAAGTCCTTCTTGTCTTCCCCCAGGCGATAGGCGGCCGTCCCCTCGGCCGCTGCGGCGTCCAAATCACCACTGTCCAAATAGAGCAATCCGCGATCCACATGCACCGTCCCGAGGCCGCGATGGTCGTCGTAGCGCGCGTAGATCCCCTCCGCCTGATCCAGATGGGCCAGCGCCTCGGCCCGCAACTTCTCCAACTGCGCCCTCTCGCGCACTTTTGGGGGAGGTGCCGGCCGAATGGCGCCACTCGCGGTCTTCCAACGCCGAGCTGCTTCCCGATCAATCTTCTTTCCCAGGCGGACTGCAATCAAGCGCTTCACGAGAGCGATGTTGGCCAGGGCTCGGGCCAGATTGCGATGTTGGGGATTTCGCTTCTTATACTCTTCGACGGAGTTCGCGAAGTGCTGGAGCGCCTGCTCATATCGGCCTTGGCGGCGCGCGATCCTTCCGTAGGCGGACTGAATGTTGCCGCGGGTCACGAAATCGTCTGCATCCAAGAGAGCAGTTTCCGCCTCCTTCAGGGTTCGCCGCGCTTCCTCCGGCTTGCCCTCCTGAAACTTCAGCCAACTCTCCAGGACCTGTCCGATCGCCGCCATCTTGGGCAATTGCAAACCCAGAGCCAGTTCCTTCCCTTTGACGACGTATTTCAAGGCGCTTTCGTACCGGCCCATTTTTCGCTGGCTTCGGGCTATCCAGAAGTTGGCGATCGCCAGTAACTCTCTATCGTGGAGATCATTTTCAAACGTCAGCACGGTCTCGAAATGCCGGATGGCGTTCTCGTAGTTCTCCTCGGACATCGCCACGAAGCCCTCCGCCATGCGCAATTGGAGATAGTCGCATAATGGCAGGGACTCCCGAGTGACTTGGGGAAAGCGCGAGAGTAAATCTTTGACTAACAGCGGCTGGTCAAAGCCAATGTCCACCCACTGCGCGAGGAGTCCGAGCAGGGAGGCCGCGTCTTTTTGCGACGGCTTCAGAGCCGCTAGCACACGCCGGTGTCGCATCAGGCAATCAATCCCGTTGGCGATGCGGCGAGATCCGAGGTCGTCGCGGAGATGCGCGAGAAGGCCCTCAGGAATTGTAGTTATTTTGCCTTTGTCGAGGTTTCGCACAGCTTGAGTGACCCTGAGCCGGGGACAGATAACTACTTAAGCTTGCAGATTTAAATGACATCACCCCCTCGCCCCCGGCCCCTCTCCCCCAAGGGGGCGAGGGGAGAAATAACCCCAGTTTACGCCCTCGCCCCCTTGGGGGAGAGGGTGTCCGTCAGCCGACGGACAGGTGAGGGGGTTGGTCCGTCACCATGTTATGTAACGGTCTCTAGTCAATATAATTGTACGCCACCGAGGTCAGGAATTCCGGAAAATCCACACTGGTCATCATGCCCTCGTAGATCTCAGCGGCCTTCTCGAATCCCGCCGATTCATATTGCGTCGGGCCAAGCTGGGTGCGAAGTTCCTCCAATTCCTCGGCAATGGCCCGGCGCACCATATCCATGGTCACGGCGCGGCCATCATTCAGTTTTGCCTCGTGCTTCACCCACTGCCAAACCTGCGCCCGGCAGATCTCGCAGGTGGCGGCGTCTTCCATCAAGTTATAGATGGGCACGCAGCCGTTGCTTTTCAACCACGCCACCAGGTAACGCAGGCCTACGTCGATGTTCCGCCGAAGGCCGGATTCCGTGATTTCGCCTTCGGGCACTTTAAGCAAGTCCGCGGCCGTGATTTGCAGATGGGGAAGCCGACGCGAGATCTGGTTGGGGGTTTTCATATGCGCGTCGAAAATCTCCTTGGCGATCGGCACCAAGCCCGGATGTGCCACCCAGGTTCCGTCGTGGCCGGCGTGCACCTCACGCAATTTGTCTTGCCGCACCTTTTCGAGCGCGCGTTCATTGGCGGCAGGATCGTTCT
This sequence comes from uncultured Acidobacteriota bacterium, assembly GCA_963838915.1. Taxonomy (GTDB): domain Bacteria; phylum Acidobacteriota; class Terriglobia; order UBA7540; family UBA7540; genus CAVROP01. The sequence goes on along the minus strand of CAWIUZ010000143.1, from coordinate 499 downwards.
TAATGGGAATCTGGGCCGCCATCCCTCCCATCGCATGAATGCCTCGCCGGTGGCAGGTTTCGATCAGGAGTAGAACGTAAGAGTTAAGAAAGTGTCGATCCATCGTAACCGTTGCCCGGTTGGGCAAAACGAAATCCGGCCGGTTGCGAAATTTCTTGATGAAACTGAAGATGTAATCCCAGCGCCCGCAATTGAGCCCGGCCGAGTGCTCGCGCAGTTCGTAGAGGATTTCATCCATCTCAAATGCGGCCAGAATGGTCTCAATCAATACCGTGGCGCGAATGGTCCCTCGCGGGATGCCCAGTTCGTCCTGCGCGAAAATGAAAACGTCATTCCACAGGCGCGCCTCGAGGTGACTTTCCATTTTGGGCAGATAAAAGTAGGGTCCTGTACCCTTTGCGATCAAACGCTTGGCGTTGTGAAAGAAGAAGAGTCCGAAGTCGAACAGCGAGCCGGAAATGGGCCTGCCGCCCACCAGGAAGTGCTTTTCATCAAGATG
>CAWIUZ010000142.1:0-9103 GCA_963838915.1 uncultured Acidobacteriota bacterium | reverse complement strand
GGGTGAGGGAAGGTCTCGCGACCCACGGCTCACGCCGTCGGCTACTCGCTGCCGCCCGTCGACTGACGGGCTCAGATGTTCAACTTACTTCCGACTCAGGGCACCACTTTCTGATTTCCCTACGCCGCGCGGGCAACACTGGCGGAGCGTTTCGAATGGAAGCCGCTGATCAGCGTTTTGGACATCTCCTCGCGCTGGATCTGGTTGGTGCCTTCATAGATCTGAGTGATCTTGGCGTCGCGCATATACTTCTCGATCGGGTAGTCGTGCATGTACCCGTAGCCGCCGAAAACCTGCAACGCGTCTACGGTGACTTCCATCGCCACGTCCGAGGCAAAGCACTTGCACATGGCGGAGTAAAGCGTCGGCCGCTCCTTGGGTTGCGTATCGATGTACCGCGAGGTGGCATAAACGAGAGAGCGCGCCGCTTCAATCTTCATCGCCATATCGGCCATCAGGAAGCGCAGACCCTGGAAGGAGCCAATCGGCGCGTCAAACTGCTTGCGGGTGCAGGCGTACTCGACCGCCAGGTCGAAAGCCCCTTGCGCAATCCCCACCGCCTGAGCGCCCACTCCGGGACGCGACACGTCGAATGTCCGCATGGCCGTGATGAAGCCCGTTCCTTCACGTCCCAGGCAGTTCTCGACCGGCACGCGGCAATCCTGAAAAACCAGTTCGCGGGTTGCCGAGGCGCGAATCCCCAATTTGTCTTCCTTTTTGCCGAAAGTGAAACCAGGCGTGCCCTTCTCAACCACAATGCAGGAGGCGCCGCGCGGACCCTTGGCAGGATTAGTGAGCGCGATGACGGAGTAGAGTTCTGCTTCGCCGCCGTTGGTGATCCACTGTTTGGTGCCATTCAGCACATAGTGGTCGCCGTCGCGCAGGGCTGTAGTGCGCACGGCTGCGGCATCCGAACCAGCCTGCGGTTCAGTCAGCGCGAAAGCCACCAGGCGCTTGCCGGCCGCCACGTCCGGAAGCCATTTCTGCTTTTGTTCCTCGCTGCCGGAAAGAATGATCGGCAGGGCGCCGAGCGCCGTGCCCGCAAAACTGAGCGCAATCCCGCCGCAGGCCTTCGAGAGTTCCTCCGTCACGATTACCATGTTCATGATCGGAGTCCCTTCCGGCATCCCGCCGTATTTCTCATCAATGAAAACTCGAAACAGGTCGGTCTGCGCGAGTATTTTCACGATCGGCCAGGGAAACTTAGCCTCGCGGTCATATTCCGCCGCCACCGGCCGGATTTCCTTCTCCGCGATCTCGCGGGCTAGACCTTGGATGGCCCTTTGATACTCTGTAAATCCGTAATCCATACTCACCTCGGAATGGAAATTGGAAAATAGAAAATGGAAACTGGAAAAGCGAAAATGGTTCAGCCAACGTATGGAACTTGACACGGACCTCTAGTGTCCTGTCCCAGTGATTCGCAATATAAGTCGAGACGATTCGGCCACGCGTCAGCAGCCCCGTCAGGGGCGCAATAAAGTAGCCCAGGGCGTGAGCCCTGGGTTCGATGGCCCTCACCCCGCCTGCGGCACCCCTCTCCCGCCCGAGCGGGAGAGGGGACGGGGGTGAGGGTGCCACCTCCGGACCCACGGCTTGCGCCGTGGGCTAAACTCTGCCGCCCGCTACGCGGGCTGAATTCATCAACGAGCTTCTGATACAAGATACCAGCTTCGATATTGCATTCTCCATTTTCTGTTTTCCGAATATCGATCTTCGTCTATTCTTCCTCTGCACAGCTTTGCCACAAAGCCGGCCTCACCAGCCATGCCTCGCCGGTGCGGAAGGCAAAGCGACAGCACTCTTCAAGGTCCCCGGCCCGAAACGAACTGACGTCAATTTCACCTTCCAGCGTTCCAGGCCTGGCGAGCACCTGCAGCGCGTAAACGAGGGGTAAAACGCTCGCATTGACATCCCGGAGAGAAGCTTCGATTCGATCCACTCGCGCAACAATTTCAAAATCGCCTTCGGAATATAGGCCCGCCGTTCGCTCCAGAAGTTTGCGAATGTCATCCGCAGCGGTGGGAACCCCTTCGAAGCTGAACTTCCCGTTCAGTCGTTGGTAGGGCTCAGGCACAACTGATACGGGCTGGCTGCGGTATTGCTCCCAGTCCGCGTGCTCATAGTCCGGCCTAGCCCAGGAGATAGTTAGGAAACCATCTTTCCAGACCTTAGCCCTGACGTACTGTCCTTTGACGGCGTCCTGGTAGAAGACGGCTCCCCCCGCCACCGCAGCGCGTTCGTTATCGGTCAGTTGATTGAGAAATTCGACCAACTCCCGAACGATCTCCGGAAGCACCGGCCGGTCGTCGGGTTGGACATGGCGAATCTCCAGCGACACGGACTCGGGGACAAATTCCAGCCAGGTCGCTTCGACCTGTCCCAACCTTTGTTGCGTATCGGGGCTGAGATTTCCCAACGCCACTTGTCCCGAACAGCCCAAAAGAGTGCGCATTTTCTCACTTCCTTTCCGGGATCACAGCGACAAAATGCCCTTACTCGCCCTCCCACACTGACATATAGGCATTTTGGGGGCCGAACTGACTTATCGTCTGCCGCTCCAGGATTCTGCCATAGCTCCCTATAGGAACATAGCGTTTTGTTCGTCATCCCGAGTGGGCATTTTAGTATGCCCAAGAACCCCTGCGGTTGTCTCGGCATGGAACCCCCGGAGAATTCTTCGATCCAACTTCATCGCCTGCCGTATGGTAATACGGCATCGAAGCTGGTATAATCGGGATATGGCAAAAGAACAGATGAAGAAACTGACCATCCTTGTCCCTCAAGACCTCCTTCGCAGGGCCCAGCGGGCAACCAAGGCAGGCGCCACCCCCACAGTGCGCAAGGGGTTGGAACTGCTGGCTGCTCATGATGCTTATGACGGGCTGCGCAAACTGCAAGGTAAGGTGAAGTTCGGTCTGACTTGGCAGGAAATGAGAGGCGAAGAGTGACTTGCGCAGACACGAGTTCACTCGTGGCCTACATTCACGGGGAAGGGGGACCCGATGTTGAGTTGGTTGACCGAGCGTTGTCTGAATATTCTCTAGTTCTTTCCCCGGTCACCGTCACGGAGCTACTCAGCGGTCCCCTGGTAACTCGTTCGCTCGAGAACTTCATCCTCGGAATACTACGACTGGAGATCAAGCCCGGATACTGGGAACGCGCGGGGAAACTGCGGGCAGACTTGATCCGCCGTGGGTACCGGCCCAAGATCGCGGACACTCTAATCGCTCAAAGCTGCCTCGATCACGACGTACCCTTGATTACGCGGGACCGTGATTTCTCGTCCCTTCAGAAAGTTGCCGGCCTGCGCCTTCTGGCCACGGGCGACCCGCTGCAATAACGAAGCAACCACCCCTGCCCCTCCTTACCAAGGAGGGGAATTTGCCCACTAACTCCCCTCCTCTCTGAGCAGGGGGCCAGGGGGTGGTGGACCAGCGCGCTGGCTCTATTTCTTGCGCGGCGGCTGTGAAGGCCGCATCTCGATACGGCTCGCGAGGGTCGTCGAGGGAAATGTGTAAAGGTCCACCACGGCCTTGGCGATGTCTTCGCCGGAGAGTTTCCAACTGTCGTGCCGCCTGCTCCCCGGCGCTCCTCCGAAGTCGGTATCCACGCTGCCAGGCATGATGTAGCTCACCCGAATGCCGTCGTAGCGGACGTCCTGCATCATGGCCTCGCTAAATCCGTTGAGCCCGAACTTCGAGGCGTTATAAGCGGTCCCGCCGGGGAAAGGATTCACGCCGGCGAGGCTCGAAATGTTGAAGATATAGCCGCCCCCTCGCTGGCGCATAATGGGAATGGCCTCGCGGCAGCAGTAAAAAACTCCCGACAAGTTGGTGTGAATGGTGGAATCCCACTCCTCCGGCGTGAGCTGATCCACAGGTTTCAAAATTCCTATTCCGGCATTATTCACAAGGATATCAATACCTCCGAAATGCCGGGCGGCTGTGCGGATCAGCTCTCGGCAGTCCTCATAGCGGCCCACGTCCGCGGCCAACCCCTCGACTTCGGCGCCACCCTCGGCGCGCAATTTTGCAAGCGCTTGCTTTAGAACCTGCGCGTCGCGCGCGCAGATGTACACCTTTGCACCTTCTTGCAGCAGCCTTTCGGCAATACTATAACCGATTCCCCTCGATGCGCCGGTGACCACCGCAACCTTACTTTTCAGCTCATTTGTCATTAGCATCTGCCCCCCGAAGCAGGATACTAATAGATTAAACCGGAATGCGTACTGCGGACAACGGGGTGATTCGGTGGTATCACCGAGAGGCGTGATTCAAGCCATGCGCCAGGGCCGATCCCTTCTGGTGCTTCTGATTTCAGTTCTCTGCCCAGAAGATGTCCGGGAGCGCAGGCACCCTGCCCGCCTTTCGCGCCGCAATTGCACGCACGCTGCGGGCAGGATGCCCGCGCTCCCGGGTGCTTCAGGATTTCCGGGTGTCCGTCCGCTGACGCACACGAGCCGCTGGTTTTAGTGCATGATCTCGTCCTGCGGGGGACATTTCATGGCCTGCGCGGCCGTCAAATCTTTTGCGTGCGCACGCACCACCTGCATGGCGCGCGCCTGAGACCAGTTCCAGGTACGCCAGTCCGATGAGTGTGAGGGCGGCCAACGTTTGAGGACTTCGGATGCCACGGCGCAGCGCTGCGCCGGCGTCAGATCCGGGAGGGCGGCCACGACCGCTGGAACTGCATCCGCGCTCAGCAGGGTCGCATAACGAACATCCAGCCGGCGCCCCGCCTTGGCGCGTTCCAAATTAGTGCGGGCGATCAGCGCGTCCGGGTTAAGCACCTGCAGGATGATCACCAACCCGAAGCCAGTCACGAGCGCCCCGAAGGCAAACCGGTCGCGGCGCCCAGTCAGCATCGTAATCGTGAACCAGAGAAGCAGCACCGCCAGCCAGCGCATAAACGCGGTTGCGTACAACCGCTCCTCGGTGAGGCCATATTCCGCCTGGTACAGACGCATTCGTTCGACGGCGGAGGCCATCACCACGAACAACAGCAGGATTTGAACGCCCCCAAGCACCCTGAAGACCCGCTCGCCCTGGGGCCCGCGCTGGGCCATCAGCCAGTGTACAACCAGTAGCAGTGGCAGCACGAGCACCGTCACGTCAAAGAGTGAGAAGAAACCACGCCTTGCGTACTCCGCGTAGGTAAGTCCGGTTGTCGCTTGAACCAGCGCGGAGCCTCCAAAGAGATAGCGGACCTCGACCGCCACAAACGCCAGGAAAAGAGCGTCGAGGATGCCCAGCATCACGCCTCCCTCCGTCGCGCCCAGCGACAGGGAGGGAAGGCGCTTCCCCTTGATGGCTGCCGTTTCCTGGCCCCATAGCATGCCGCGCAGATACCCGCCCGAACACCAGGCGAAAAAGCCCACCATAAACAAATGAGAAAACAGTTGCGGCAAGTCCACGCGCAAGGTGCTTCGGACGATGTGATTGAACACGGCGTCCGCTGTCATGAAAAGCCCGCCAAAGACGAGCAGGCAGGGAACCGCGAGCAGCGTTCCGCGCATCACGGCCAGCGCGGGACGCGAAGCACGACCGCCGAGCGCCTTCCTCCACTCGGCCTCGCCGAACAGCAGAAGCAGCAGGCCGAACCCGGCATTAAGCCCCGCAACTGTGGCACCTAGTGCGTATTCGGCAAGCCCGGCAAAGCGAATGCGGCCCCCCTGTGCCTCGAAGATGATCAGGGAAAGCGCGGTGAAGCTGGCCAAAAAGCTCAACATTTTCAGGGCAACCGAGTCTCTCCAGGCGAACACCAGCGCAAAAACAAAAACCACAAGCGGCAACCAACGGCCAGCTCCCGAAATCGCTTCCTTCCTCGATCCCGTGTGGAGCGCGACGACGGTAGCCAGCGTCGACGTCCAAAGGCAGAGGTTGAGGCTCCAAGGAAAGGTGCGCAAGAGCGCGTCCGCAAGAATGCCCAGTACCACCGCCGCTGCAAGTACACGTAGTTCCAACTGCGCCCTGGTGGACATACCATTTCTCCGTGTCGTGGAAGTCAGCTACGCAGTGCTCATTCCCACAGGAAACTCGCCATTTCAGGAAAAAGTTCGGTTGATAGATCGGCAGCTTGCTCCCCTGTCATCCTGAGCGCAGACTTCATGATCCTTCGGCTCACCACTGTGCATGAAAATGGCTCTTTGGAGGTAACTCCTGTATTTTCAACAAAAGCTTCCGCCATTTTCATAGCAGCGAAGGATCTCTGCAGTTGCTTTTGGGTTCACGCTTCACATTCAACTGCCGGGATCCTTCGCTGCGCTCAGGATGACAGCTCGTAACGTCCGCCAGGACCAATAAATCACAGGCTCTGGGCAGGGCGAAGGGCCTCTTCGTTTGTTATCTTTCTGTAACTGCGGCCGGTGCTTCGCCTCGCGCAGCATGACGGCATCCGGCCGGCGCGGCCTCTCACACCCCCGCGCATACAGTCTCCACTATCCGCCCGAAACGCCGGTCGCGGGAATGAAACTCGCGCACTGCGGCCGCGAGGTCTTCCGCGTCGAAGTCCGGCCACATGCGCTCCGTGAAAACAAGCTCCGCGTAAGCGCACTCCCACAGCATGAAGTCGCTCAATCGCCGCTCGCCGCCGGTGCGAATCAGCAGATCGAGCTCGGGGACCGGCTCCGCGCGGCGGCCGTCCGCGCCAAGCAAGCGCCCGAACTCGAGCGGGGTGGCTTCTTCACTTCCAGGCAGGGATCGTGCCGCGTGAACTATTGCATCGCGGGCCGAATAGTCAATCGCCAGGCGGAGGTGCAATCCCGGCCCCTGTCGGGTCGCGGCCTCGGCCTCCTCGATGGCCGCCACCAGCGACGGCACGATTCGATCCCGGCGTCCGATGATGCTGGTTCTTATTCCGGCGCCCACCCACTCCGCCACGGAACCGCGCAGGAACTCCGTAAAAATGCTCATCAGCTCGCGAACTTCGTACGTGGGACGCTGCCAGTTATCCGCAGAAAAAGCGTGCAACGTCAACGTCCCGATCCCCAGGCCAGGCGCGGCCTGCACGACGCGGCAAACCGCGGCTACTCCGGCGCGATGTCCGGCGCTACGCCCCAGGCCGCGCCTTTCCGCCCAGCGGCCGCTGCCGTCCATGATGATTGCGGCGTGAATGAGGGGATGCAGGGGCGGCGATTGTGGCCGCTCCCGCCCGACCCGAGGCAACGATTCAACAGCGGCATCTTCAAAGGACTTTATCATACAAAGCACTCGCTCAAAAAAATTTTCGCCCGATTACCGCGGGCGCATGGAGTGGATTAACGCTTCCATATCATCCAGATATCGCTCCAGGGCCTGCCGCCCAGTCGCTGTCAGCCGATAGACGGTTTTGGGCACTCGGCCTACGAATGACTTCTCACAAAACACGTATTCCGCCTCTTCGAGCCGGCGGGCATGCACGCTCAGGTTCCCGTCCGTAGTCTTGAGCAGTTTCTTTAAATCGTTGAAGCTGAGCGATTCGTTCACCGCCAGGGCACTGACCATGCCCAGTCGAATACGTTCGTGAATCAAGCGATCCACTTCCACGGGCGAGCCCGCAGACGCTCTCGTCCGCAATTGCCGCACCTGTTGCACCAGGCGGGTCGCCCCCGCAGCCCGGCTCGCGGCGTTGGAATTCTGTCTAGCCACCGTACCTCCTTGCAATGATCGTCCCGAAGACAATGTGCAGCCCGCCGAAACCCGCCGCCATGATCGAGTTGGCCCAGGCAGGCGGGCTGACGAGGGCCACCATCCCCGCGAACATAAAACACAGGCCCATGATCGGGACCACTTTGACGGAGTACGCTCCTCCCGTCACCACGCCCGCTCCGTAAAGCAGCAGCCAGATGCCCGGCAGCAGGTAAAAGACTCCGGCTCGGTAGACCACCGCGCTCAGCACCGCCGCCGCCAGCATGGGGGGAAGCAATGCGAGCACAAACTTCCGGCCAGGCCTTGAAAACAGCGGCGTCTCGGCCTTGCGCGCCTTCCAGAAAGCCGCCGACGCGCCCACCGCGAACGCGCACAGAGCCTCTAACCCCCACACCCCGACCCACCACGCCACCGGCGCGCGCAACGATGCAACCAGCGCGGCTCCCAAAGCCGTGATCCCGATCATCACCCCGCCCCAGCCGGGAACGGCGGTGAACGAGGCGGCGCTTTCCATGGTTTCGCGGATGAAGCGCAAATCGTCGATGGCGTGGGCCGGCACGGGCGCCGTCCTGGAATGTCGTGAGCGAACTGGCCCCGCACAAGTCATAGGGCGTTTATACCGCCGGGGCAAACACTTGTCAAGTACTTTGTGAAACAAAGCTCCGCGTGAAGCCCTGCTCCCCGGAGGGGAGCAAATTGAATAGCCGGGGGTGAAACCCCATAAGCGCTAAGATGAGAAGTGATTTTCAATCATTCTGCCGCTATGTTTGATGTCCCGCGATGCGAGACACCGTGAGTAGCCGTGGGTAAAACCCACGGAGAGAAAAGCCTACCGACCATCCCGGCCCTGGAGGGGCCGACCATTCACAGGTCAACCCCATTGGGGTCGGCCAGCGTCTGGTGGGTTCGCTTACCGCAGGTTAAAACCTGCGGCTACTCACGGTTGGGCCCCCTTGGGGACATTGGTCAAAGCGTATCTTGGCGCTTATGGGGTGAAACCCCCGGACAATGGCCCCACGCCCCGCCTTCGGCACCCCTCTCCCCGCAGGCGGGGAGAGGGGAAAGGGGGTGAGGGGCGACGCTTCCGGGGGCGTTGCCCGCGGCTACTCATGTCCGGCCCCTGCGGGGCTAAGCGCTCAAGCGGTGGCCGGGGATCCTGGGTGGCATTCACTAATATTTCGTCTGCCGGGCGGTTTTGAATCAGCTTCTAAGAATCGGCGAGGCATAGCATCGGCAAGCGTAACCGCGTGCATCGCCGGCAATCAACTGCAAAGGCGAATGCTCGCGTGCCGGCTCCGGGCGGAACGAGGGACCTGTCGCCGGACATGTCGTCCGCACTTAAGCTTCTCCGCCGACCTTCCGACATTCTAACTGGAGGGCCATCGAGCGACGATTTGGGATACAAACTCACAATTCCTATGCCTGGGAAACAGCGGCTGGGTCGGGCACTCATGTGGTCGCTGTTCGGGCTGTGC
>CAWIUZ010000141.1:0-13124 GCA_963838915.1 uncultured Acidobacteriota bacterium | reverse complement strand
CGAGGCGATGGCCGCGCGCTTGCCCGTCGTGGTTTCGAATCGCTGCGGATCTGCCGCCGACCTTGTCCAGGAGGGCCGCAACGGTTTTACCTTTGACCCCCTCAACATCGAGCAATTGGCGGACCTGCTGTTGAAGGTTTCCGGGTTGCCCCAGGATCAGCGCGACGCGATGGGGCAAGCCGGCCAGGAAATAATCGGCCGCTGGTCGCCCGAGCTTTTTGGGGAGAATCTGGAAAAAGCCATGCAAGCCGCCCTGGCGGCTCCCCGCCCGAGCGTCTCGGCGCTGGACCGAGCAGTTTTATGGCTGCTCATCCACCGCTGAGGCAGCGAACCGGTTGGTGCTTATTGAGGATTGCAGAATTAAGTGACCCTCACTCCCCGACCCCCATAGGCGCTAGAATATCGACCGGGGGGCCGCCAAACATGCCCGAAGGGCATGAAGGTAATTAGCCGTAGGTGAAACCTACGGACGAGAAGGCAGACGTTGAGTATCTCAGCGACCCCGAAGGGGTCGAATTCAACCCCTCCGGGGTTGGGTTGAATACTCTGGGATGGCATTTACCGTAGGTTTCACCTACGGCTAATGATGTTGGGTCCCTTCGGAACCCCGTCGCAATGCTTAGTCTAGCGCGTCACCCCACGCCGAGCCGCATCAGCGGCGTAAGAATGTGGCCCACGGCGCCAGCCGTGGGATGACGGCACACAGAGAGCACGCTGAGCCACGTAGTGGCGACAGAAGATCTGCGATTATCAAGACAGCTCTGTCGCCCCTCCCGGGGCTTTTCAGGGGCATCGGCACTGCTTTCTTCCCACGGCTGTCGCCGTGGGCCACATTCTTGCGCCCGTCGGCTGACGGGCTCCGGAACCCGATCGAGCCTGATCTAGCGCCTACGGGGGTCGTAGGGCGAGCAGTGGCGTTACTCAGCAGGTGACCACGCCCGGTCCCCGGCTCCTCGCACCGAACATGAACGTAGGCTACCTCACAGCTTCCGTCTCCAGGCGGGGCAGCGGGGTTTTCCACGCTGTCCGCAATCTGGCGATCAACACGCAGCAACTCGGGCATGAAGTGACGGTCTTTGGCACCAAGGACGAATTCACGGAGGAAGACTCACCGGCCTGGGGCACGGTTCCCGTCCGGGCCCATGCGGTGGTCGGCCCGCGGGGCTTCGGGTTCTCTCCCGGGCTTGTCGCGTCGCTCGAGAACTCCGGCCTCGACGTCCTGCATGTCCACGGGCTCTGGATGTACCCTTCGCGGGCCAGCTTGAGGGTTAGCCGCTCGCGACATATTCCCTATCTTATTTCCCCCCACGGTATGCTGGATCCCTGGGCTCTCGGGCAGTCCGCCTGGAAAAAGAAACTAGCGACGGGATTGTATGAAGGCGCGCATCTGCGCGGGTCCGCGTGTCTCGTGGCTCTTTGTGAAGCGGAGGCGGCTTCCATGCGGGCCTGGGGGCTGCGCAATCCCATCGGCATTATCCCCTCGGGGCAGGACCTTCCCCCGGAACCTGCGGCCCACCGCTGCTCCGAAGGGTCCGACCTTGCGCCTGGCCGCAAGGTGTTGCTTTTCCTCGGCCGCTTGCACCCGAAGAAGGGGTTGCCCGCCTTGCTGCGGGCTTGGGCGGCCTGCCGGAACACCAAGGTTGAAGCTCGGAATTGGGCGCTGGTGGTGGCCGGAGCGGACGAGAATGGGCATGAGCGCGAACTGAGGCGCCTCGTCTCCGAGTTGGGCCTCGAGGACAGCGTGCTGTTCACCGGGCCGCTCTTCGCCGAGAAGAAGGACCGGGCGTTCGAGCGGGCGGAGGCCTTCGTGCTGCCGTCCTTCAGCGAGGGCCTGCCGATCGGCGTTCTGGAGGCCTGGGCGTGGCGGCTTGCGGTTCTCATGACACCCCAGTGCAACCTTCCCGAAGGATTCGCCGCCGGCGCCGCGATCAGCGCAGACCCGAATGTCGAGTCGCTCTCGAGTGGCCTCGGGGCCTTGTTTCAAATGGGCGATTCCCAGCGCGAACAGATGGGTGCGCGGGGGCGCCGTTTGGTCGAAGAGAAATTCTCCTGGCGGCGCGCCGCCGTACAGACCGTTAGCGTCTACCAGTGGGTTTGCCACGCCGCCCCGAAACCGGATTGCGTGCAGCAGTTGTAATACGTGGTGCGGGCGAGAACGGAACGGGTGTTTGGATTCTTCGGAAGTAACCCCTCACCCGTCTCCGTCAGCTGACGGGCTGATGACTGCGCCGGCTGCGGAACACCCTCTCCCCAAGGGAGAGGGCGGTCAACGATGATTGTTTCAGCCCACGATGACAGGCATGTCTGAAGTCGGCATTATAGAGGACACCGCCACCCGCTCCGCCACCTCATCGCCCTGGAGCTACGGCTTGATTGCCATTGCCGCCGCCCTGCTGGCGGGCGTGATGGGACTTCGAGGCGGAAGAGATGCTGCCGATTCTGAATGGTACCGGGCGATCGCTCAAGGGCAAATGCAATCGGTGCTCGAACCCTTCGCGAGCCGGCAGCTTGAAGCGCGCTCTGTCGAGGCCCTCGTGGCCCTTGTTCCCATGGGCGTGGATCGCGGCTTCGCGCTCCTGGCGCTGCTTTCGACCTTAGTATGCGTGGGTGGCGCCGGCTACATGCTTTACAGGGCAGACGTCCCGGCGCCGCTGTTTGCCGCTGCGGCTCTGCTGCCGGTTTGGGCGGCTTTTGATCATGCCTACATGCTGCCCGACATTTTCTTCAGCGCCCTACTCATGCTGTTTCTGGTTTGCCTGTCGAGAAAGTCTTACTGGCTGGGGGCGGGGATGTTATTTCCCCTCTATATTGCCCGGGAAGCAACGGTGCTGGTGCTCTTGTGTTTATTGATCGCGGGGGTGCGAATCCTGCGCGCCCGGGTGATGGCAGGGGCCGCGCTGGCGACGGGCGCCGGAGCCCTGGTGACGCATTATCTGGCCAGCGGCAGCGAGTCGAATCGCCACAACTTGCCGGCGCTCGTCTATCTCCTGGCCAAGGTCCCGTATAATCTTGCCAAGAACGTCTTTGGTGTCCAGCTCTGGTCAAACACCATCAGCCTGGGAGAGCCGCCCTATTGGACCTGGCGCGTGCCGGCGGGCTTGCATCTCGGGGCCATTAAGGTGATTGGCATATGCCCTTTTCACCTCCATTTCCTTTACTCGACTCTCTTGTGCTGGATGGGAGCGTTTGGCGTGCTGCCGCTGCTTCTGTACATCGCTCTTCGCCAGGGCCGGTTCGAGGGCGCCGGCAGCGATTTACTTATGCGCTTCTCTCTGCTCTACGGCCTGATTTCTTTCGTCATCGGACCGTTGCTCGGGGCCAGCGTCTATCGCCTGGTGCTCCAGGGATGGCCGGCATTCCTGGTGGCGCTTCCTCTCTGCTGGCCCAACGCGGAAACCGTGAAGATAGTTCAGTCGCTGCCAAGGTCTGGTAGCGCGGACCCCCGGGTTTGGGGTCCGCGGCTTGTCACTGATCGAACGGAAGAACCGCGGACCCCAAAACCGAGGGTCCGCGCTACCCAGTTCGTCGGTTTTCAAACCAGCCTTATCCCCCTCAACCTTCTTTGCGGGTGGGTATCCGCCGCCGCAGTGGGGATTCTCAGCCGGGGCGAGGGACGAGATTATGCCTGGGCGGGCCTGATTGTCGCTGTGGCCTGCTGGGCTTTCACTTACCGGAAGTGCCATGTTACCGCCCCCGATCCCGCGTAACGTCTATCGCAATCGCCTGAGCCTTTCGAACCGCCTGGCGCGAACGGCCTGGGGTCTCGTCTGGCTGTTTCTCTACCGCCCGTCGCCGAATTTCTGCTTTGGCTGGCGGCGAGCCTTGTTGCGTCTCTTCGGTGCGGTGGTCAAAGAGGACGCGCACCCTTACCCAAGCTGCCGCATCTGGGCGCCTTGGAATCTGACCATGGAAAAGCACAGTTGCCTGGCGGACGACGTGGATTGCTATTGTGTCGCCCCGATCAAGTTAGGCGCGCATGTCACCGTCTCGCAATACGCCTTTCTCTGCACCGCCACCCATGACTACGAAGACCCGGAGTTCCGCCTGATCACCAAACCCATCGAGATCGGCGATTACGCGTGGATTGCGGCGCGAGCCTTTGTCGCCCCCGGAGTGAAAATCGGCGAAGGCGCGGTGGTGGGCGCCACGGCCTCCGTTTACCACGACGTTCCGGACTGGACCGTGGTGGGCGGCAATCCCGCCAGATTCATCAAGCAGCGCGTGGTGAAACGCGTGTCTGGCGCCCAGCCTTATCCGGAAAACGTGGTATTGCACGACTGAGGTAGGCATGTGCCAAGCCGGAGCCTCGCCGTGACGGCTCCGGCAACCTAGTGTCGTGACAAGGAATTCGTGAAGTAAGTCGTGGCGTTTCGACGGTGTGCCGCGAGCCCCGCTAGCGTGCTGACGATATTCTTAAGCCCCAAAGGGGCGGTCTAACAAAGCCCGGGCCAACGGCCTGGGTGAGGAATCCATGCCGCGCAATTAGCCATCCCTGAAGGGGCGTGATGAGCCGTCCGAAACGACGGAGGCGACCTTCCGCGCACGCCAACCCTTGGTTATTTCGCCTTTGCAGGGCGTGCTCCCAGAGAACGAGGGTGTCTCGGTCGCAACCCAGGCCGTTGGCCCATAAGCGTTAACCTAAAGATGTGAGGGCTACTAGAGCCGCGGAGCGGCGCCAGAAAGTAGCCCACGGCGTAAGCCGTGGGACGCCGTGCCGCGTTCATATCTGCAGCCCCGGAGGGGCGACAGAGAAGGTGGCGCAGTATCTGCCGCCCCTGCGGGGCTGAGACAACGCCGGGGCCGCTCCTGCGTCCCACGGCTTACGCCATGGGCTACTCTCTGCCGGCCCTCCGGGCCTCCGGAAGCGGCGAGTCAGGCCGACGTAGCGCGAGCTGAGCCATTAGGTTGACGCATATGGGCCGTTGGCCTGGGCTTTGTTAGCTCGCCCCTTCAGGGCTCGGAGCATTTCGAGCCTGCCGAGAAATGCCCAGGCCAGCACGTGCGCTGTTACATGATTCCGTTACCTCGCGACTCCGCGTGACCAAGCGAAGCTGTCCATGTATACGGTGTTGTTTGTCGTGCTCAACGAAATGCTCTGCGCCTCGTAGAAAAGCGGCCCCGAGGTCGGATAGTAGGTAGTGTTCTGGCAGACCTGAACGCCGTTGACCCAGAACGTGACCGTATTAGGACCCTGGGTGATGCGCAGCCGATACCAGGTGTTCGCAGCCACGGCCACCCCGCTCGATTGGTCCTGAGTGTTGGTGCCGTTGGCGGAATCGCAGTGCCAGTTGCCGTCTACGGAAGTGTTGAGTTGAATCCAAGCGCCACTCGTGGGCGGATTGCTGGTAACTCCGCCCAAGGCCCCGAATCTTAAAGTCCAGTTGGTGGTGGCTGTCGGATAGACAACGTATTCTACGGTCCAGCCCGGGCTGGAGTTTGGCGTATAGTCATTCGCTGAACCGTTGTTGTTGCTCAGTGCCCACTCATAACCCGCGTTGGCGACGGTCCCGCTCGCCAGCTCCCAGGTGCCGGGATGATTGGGAAAGCCCCCGTCCACGATTTTATCGATGCCGCTTGACGGCGATCCAATTGTGCCGCCACCGCTACCACCGTCGCTCCCGTTCAGGAAGTCGAGGAAGAGATATCCGCCCGCGCTGTTAAAGGTGTTCCTGAGCGGCCCGGCGGCCCAGGCGTTGCCGCTCGTGTCGCAGACGAAGGATTGAGCGTTCCAAGCCCCGGCGGTCGGGTCGATGTTTCCTCCGCCGTACATATTCGATGGCCAGGTCCAGGTGTAGCCCCCCGCCCCGGACCCCGAGGCTTCGTTGATCATCACCGTCAATTGCTGTCCGGCTGCGCAATTCGAGAGGGTGCCAGTGCCGTTGGCCGCGAGAGTGACGCTCTGTACGTTTCCCTTCGATGCATTCATTGCACAGACGCCGGATGAACAAGTCACCGTGTTGAGCCCGGCGCTGCCGCCGCCGCCGCTGCCGCTGCCGGCCACGATCTGGCCCGTTGAATTCGTCGCCAGGACAGCGGTATTGGTCAGATTGGGCAGGGTGACGCTCGCAAGCGTGGCATTGCCGCCGCCGTCGATCTTGCCGTTGACGGTTGTGGTTGCACCACTGCTCCCAAATGCGCCTTGCGAGACGAAGTAAAGCGCGCCAGTTGTATTTGTGCTGGACGGGAGCGCACCGGAGGGGGCTGCTGACCCGTTATCGTACCAGTCAATGAGCGGCGGGGCGTCCTGCCCGACAGGGTTCTGCTGCACTTGAGCAAGAAACTGCTCCGCGCCCTGCGTGCGGCCATAAATGTTCCATGCCTGCACGCCGAGCTGAGGATAAATCCGAATTCGGTTCACCGCACTGTTGCTGAGCGTGGCGCTCTGGCTCGCGCAACTTATTTCCGTGGGGGAGAGGGCGTAGTCGGGAAGCGATGCCTCCGGCGTCGATCCCAGAGCCGCGCCAGTAACCGCCGCCACGCGGTAATAGTAGGTGGTGCTGCCGCTGCCGCTGGTTAGGGTGCAGGTCGCGCTGATCTGCGCCTGTGGCACCTGCTGCATGACAATCGGCCCGCTCCAGAAATCGTTTCGGAGCGTGCGGTCGTTGCGCGTGGGGTCAAACGTGAAGCCCGTCCACGAGGTCAAAAGTTCGTGCAGATTCGGGTCATAGTAGCTTTCGATGCTGGACTGGTTGGGGCGGTAGTCGATAGCCGCATTAGTCTGAGTCGAAGTGACGTTCGTCCAAGTCAGAGGGCAGGTAATCATGTTGGGCGTGATGCCGTAAACATTGTCGAGCTTAAGCCCGCCTACAAATTGGTCATTGAGGGTTGCCGAAGGGCACTGGAGAATCTGGGTCGATCCCGTACCAAAGACCCTGAAGTTTCTGATCGTTGTGTAGGTGCCGGTGCTGTTGCCTTGACTGTCGTCAATGAAGTAGGGGGCGGTCGTCCCGGCAATCTCCTCGAAACTTCCTCCGTCCAGGGTAAACATGCCGCCATTGTTGACCAACATCTGAACGCAACCGCCTGTGCAGGCGTACCCTTGGATATTGAGTTCAGCGCCGACGCCAAGCTGAATATCAACCGTGTTGCCGCCAAACTCCCAGTTGGTTCCGTACAATTCCTGAGACAGTGCATAGAACCCCACGCCAGAGGTCGATACCATGAGGTTGTCGAAATGGATGTCCGAGGCATTGCCATTCTGAATGTTGATTCCGTTGGCCGTGCAATTGTTGATGCGGACGTTTTGAAGCCGCCACGAGTCGCCGCCCACCGAGCCGTTCCAGGTGATGCCGTTCGTCGAGCTCGCACTGGTAAGGGACCCTTGGGTGCAGTTGTTGATGCACACGTTCACGATCTCGCCATGATCGGCGATTCCGCCGTTGAGGCGATTGATCTGGATGAGTTCGGAGGGCGGGGTGGTGGAGTTGCCGATCAGGGCGATGTCGCGGATCGAAACGGACCAGCCGTTGATCTGGATCATCGGTTTCCCCGACGCCCCGATCCACCTGAGGTAGGCCGAGCCGCCGTAGTTGTTCGTGCTGCCGAGTCCGACGCCGGTCAGGATGCCGGCGCTCATGTTCAGAGTATTGGCCACCGCGCACCCGCCGGGAATCAGGATGACACCAACGCCGGAATAACCCGTCGCAGCGGTGGGGTTGGCGGCATTAATCGCCGCCTGAATCGCCGTCGAATCGTCGCTCGTGCCGTTGCAAACCGCGCCATAAGCCTTGACGTTAAACACCTGGCTGCCACGGTCGGTCACCCACTTGGCGTTGGCGTTGAACACCGGCGTGCCGGCCGGAAGCTGGGCAAAAAGCGGCGCGAGACGCCAAGCGCCCGCCAGCACCAGCGCCAGCCCCGACAAGATCAGCCAAACGCTTGGCGCCTTAAACTCGACATGTGTTCTTTTCAGCATACGGTCACCTTTCCTCGTCATTACACGGTTTGTGATTTTCAAAAAGCTGGCACCTTTCCCATTGTACTCATAAGCAGCTGGGTAGCGCGGACTGCCGGTTCTGGGTCCGCGGTTTGTCTCGGGCCCCACTGAAGAACCGCGGACCCCAACACCTGGGGTCCGCGCTACCACAGCCGCACAGCGATGGCTTCGTTTTCATGGTTTCCGGGTGTTCGCCAACTGGCGAACATGAGCGGCTACCCTGCAGTTCTCGACGCATGCCCGTAGCTTATCAGAGAGGCGTGGGACGGTGGGAAATGCTGGAGAAGCTGTGAAGATTTTTTTTATTTGGCTGAATCTGAAGCACATAGAGGAACAGCGTTCTTTCACATTGTGAAAGAATGTCACTTGGCTGTCGCTTTTTGACACATATATTCGAAATTCTGCATATTCCGGCATGCCCACCCTGGCGGCGGTGATTCTGACCAAGAACGAGGAACGGGACCTCCCCGCGTGCCTCGAGAGCTTGAAAGGCGTAGCCTCGGAGATCTTTGTTGTGGACAGTGGAAGCACGGACCGAACCTTGGAGATCGCCAACCATCACGGCGCCCGGATATTGACGCATCCCTTCCTCAACCAGGCGGCGCAATTCAACTGGGCCCTCGACAATATCCAATCCGCCGCCGAGTGGGTCCTGCGCATCGATGCGGACGAGCGCTTGAGCGAGGAATTGCGCCGGGAACTTCCCGGGCGCCTGGCGGGCCTGCGCAACGAAGTATCGGGACTGCTGGTGCCGCGCCGGATTCAGTTCCTCGGCCGGTCGATCCGCCACGGCGACAGCTACCCCGTCTGGCTGCTCAGGTTGTGGAAAAGAGGGTGCGCGAGGAGCGAGAACACCTGGATGGACGAGCACATTGTGCTCTCCCAAGGACAGGCTGTGAAACTTCGCGGCGACCTCGTCCACGAAATCCCCAAGAGCCTCTCCGACTGGACGAGCAAGCACGACGGGTATGCCGCGCGGGAGTGTAAGCAGATCCTGTCGCCGGCTAGCGATGAGCCCTTGCCTACAAGCCCCCAGGCTAGCCGCAAAAGGGTGCTGAAGAAGGGGCTGTACCTCAGGCTCCCGGCTTTCTACCGCGCCTTCTTCTATTGGTTCTATCGCTACTTTCTTAGGCTAGGGTTCCTGGATGGCAAGGAGGGGCTGATCTACCACTTCCTGCAGGCCTTCTGGTACAGGTTCCTGGTGGACGCTAAGCTGTATGAGTTCGAGAAGCAAGCCGGCCGCACCCAGCCCCGCAACTAGTGCCCTGAGTCAGAAGTTCGTTGAAGAAGTCAGCCCGCGGAGCGGGCGCAAGCGAGTAGCCCACGGCGCAAGCCGTGGGCTACTGAAGCCTCCCTCACCCCCGGTCCCCTCTCCCGCTCGGGCGGGAGAGGGGTGCCGAAGGCGGGGCGAGGGGCGTCTAACCCAGGGCTTACGCCCTAGGCTACTCCATGCCGCCCCTGACGGGGCTCTAAAGAACGGTCGCGCACGAGAAAGACTTTCTTAACGAACTTTTGACTCAGGAGACTAGTGCTTGGTTGGTTTAATGTGTCCCTTGCTCTCTCCGTGAAACTGCGGGGATGCTTCGCTTCGCTCAGCATGACAGCCTTCGTTCGGCGTACCTCGACCCACATGCGAATTCTGATTCTCAACGAGTACTTCTACCCTGACGTGGCGTCGACCGCCCAGCACAGTACCGACCTGGCGCAGGCGCTCGAGCGGCAGGGCCATGAAATCACCGTGGTCAGCGGGCGGCGTGGCTACGAGGGGGGCGGGCAGTCCTTGCCGGGAAGAGAGACGTGGGAAGGGATACGAATTTGGAGAGTCTCGAGTTTGGGCCTCGCCAAGACCGCACGCTGGCAGCGCGCCGCGCATTTCGCGAGCTTCCTCCTGGCCGCTGCCTGGCGCTTACTGTGGCTGGGCTCTTTCGACGTCGTGGTGGCCATGACTACGCCTCCGCTGATTTCGGCGCTGGCGGCGGCTTTCGTGCGGCTGCGAGGCGGCCGGCTGATCGTCTGGGTTATGGATTTGAACCCGGATGAGGCTCTGGCGGCAGGCTGGCTGCGCGAAGGCTCTCTCGCGACGCGCTTCTTGGAAAACGTCATGGGCGGAAGTTTGCGCAGGGCGGACGCCGTCGCGGTGCTCGACCGCTTCATGAGCGAGCGGCTCGTGAACAAAGGCGTGCCCGAGCGCAAGCTGGAGGTCATTCCGCCCTGGGCCCATAACGGGGCGGTGCGCTACGACCCTGAGGGTCGCAAGGCATTTCGAGCCAGGCACGGACTGGACGGAAAGTTCGTGGTCATGTACGCCGGAAATCACAGTCCCTGCCACCCCCTCGACACTTTGCTCCAGGCCGCCGAGCGCCTGGCCGAGAACACTCAGATAGCCTTTTGCTTTGTGGGCGGCGGCAGCGAGTTTATCAAGGTGAAAGGATTCGCGGAGGCGAAGGGGCTTCGAAACATCGTGTGCCTCCCTTATCAACCGCTGGGCAGCCTTTCCGGGGCCCTCTCCGCCGCCGACTTGCAGGTGGCAGTCATGGGCAACCCCTTTGTCGGGATCGTTCACCCATGTAAGATATATAACATTATTAATTTAGGTATTCCTTTTCTTTATATTGGCCCCCCACAGAGCCACGTGGTCGACCTTCTGCCCCCCGGCGCCGCCGGGACTTGGGCCTATATTGCCGGGCACGGCGAAGTGGACAAGGTCGTGGACGGGATTCTTGCGGCGGGGAAATGCCGCGGCGTCCGGTTTGAAGAGGAAGCTCAAATGGGAGTGAGGTTTGCGCAGGAGGAACTCATCCCAAGAATGACCGGCTTGGTCACCGGCGCCCCGACGTGTCAGGCAACCAACCCGCCCCTTGAGGTCACGGGAGAAGTGGTGGAATAGGCATGAAAAGTTACTTTGGATTACTCGCATTGGCTGCACTCTTCAGCTTGCTGTTCACGCTCGCGGTGAGGGCGGCGGGCCGCCGCCTTCACGCCTACGGGAACGCGGACGGCGGGCGCGAGCAGGGCCGGATCCCGCGACTGGGCGGCCTCTCCATTGTCCTGGCCACGCTGGCCGCCTGGGGCGTGTTGCTGCTGATCCCGAACGCCGTGCGAGCGGCCTTCTTGGCGGAGTGGCACACCCTGGTCCTGATCTTGATCCCCGGTACTCTGATCCTGGTTTTAGGCGCGTATGACGACCTGGAAGGCGCGAGCCCCCGGATCAAGCTGGCCATCGAAACACTGGCGGCAGGATTGGTGTGGTGGGCGGGCTTCCGCATCGTCAACGTCCCGGTGCTAGGCTACGAGTTCCGCAGCCCCGTCGTGAGCTTCGCGCTCACGGTCTTCTGGATCCTTGCCGTGACCAACGCCCTGAACCTGATTGACGGCCTGGATGGGCTGGCCGCTGGGATCGCCTTTTTCGTCACCGCCTCTGTTTTTGCGGTTTCCCTCATCCAAGGCAACCGCTTCGTTTGCGTTCTGACTGTGACGCTGGGGGGAGCGCTGCTCGGGTTCTTGCGCTACAATTTCGCCCCGGCCACGATTTATCTGGGCGATTGCGGAAGCCTCTTCCTGGGGTTCTTTCTCGGCACGCTGGCCATTCATAGCTCCCAGAAGAGTTCGACCTTGCTGGCCCTGGTGGTCCCTTTCGTGGCCTTTGGCCTCCCTTTAATGGACACTGTGCTCTCCGTGGTCCGTCGTTTCCTGAGCAGGCGGCCGGTCTTCGGGGCGGATCAGGATCACATTCACCACCGGCTTCTTCAACGGGAGCTCTCACCCAAGGTGGCCGTCCTGTTCTTGTATATGCTTGGGGCGCTGTTCTCGCTGGGATCGGTTCTCATCGTGCATTCCACCAGTAACCTCGTAGCCCTGGTGGCAGTGCTGGCGGGCGCCTCCGGTTGGTTTCTGAAAAGCAAGGTCCAATACGAAGAACTCTCGGAGCTGAACGTCTATGTGTCGCGAGCCGTGCGGTCGCAGCGGCGTGTCCTGGCCAATCAAATCCTGATCCGCAAGGCCGCGAAGCAATTGGAGGAGGCCGCATCTCTGGACGCGAGCTGGAAGTTCCTGGCCAGCGCCCTCGATGCCTTGGACTTCGATGGCCTCACGTGTCAGCTTTCGCGGTGGCCCATCGGCCTTGCGCCCTCCCTCGACGGGTGGTCGCGCAGCGGCGAGGAGAGCAAGACCGACAACTGGAGCGTCTCCATCCCGCTGCGGGCCGGTGACATTGTGGTGGGCGAGTTGCAGGTTTGGCGCGCCCTGAGCAAAGAGCGCCTGCTTTTCCAGTTCTCTTCCCTTCTGGACACCCTCATGCCGCCGTTTGAGATGCAGCTCAAGAAGCTCTACGATGCGCAGGTGAAGGAGTTGGCCGAGCGAACCAGCGTGGGGCCGAGTCGACCCATGCCGCGCGGCCTCCTCGCCAGCAACCTGAAAGGATGATCTCGGTTCTCGAAGCCGTCCGCTCGCCAAGGTAAAGCTTTCGGGCCTGCTGGTGGAGTCATCCAGAGCGGGTTCCTGCCTGAAGCGGCGGAGGTGCCCAACGAATGTGGCTCCTTAAGAAGGTCGTCTCCCGTTTCCTCTTCCCCGTTCCCTTATGTCTCGAACTGCTCTTGATCGGCTTGCTGCTTTGCTTCACACGCAGACAGAAAGCAGGGAAAGGCGTCGTGGCGCTCGCCGGCGTGCTTCTCTTCCTCTTCGGAACCCACTTCTTTGCCAGCCTGCTCCTCGACCCGTTGGAAAGCAGATACCCTCCCCTTTCGATAACGCCGGGAGCGCCCGTCCCAACGGCGCTTAAGGATGCGAAGTTCATTGTTGTGCTGGGAGCCGGGTTCAGGGGCGATGCCCGCCGCCCGCTTGAGTTCGAACTCGACGATGGGTCGGTCGCGCGCCTCACCGAAGGCGTCCGGGTAAGCAAAGTGCTGCACTGTTGCAAGCTCGTGGTATCGGGGGGACCGTCGCCCGACGGCGCCTCGTCGATAGCACAGGTCATGGCCCAAATCGCCCAGGAGCTTGGAGTGGATCGCCAGGATATGATTCTGGATGACCAGTCGCGGGACACGGAAGATGAGGCGCGCCTCATCGCGCCCGTCGTTGGCCAAACGCCATTCATCCTGGTGACGGAAGCTTCTCACATGCCTCGCGCCATCGCTCTTTTCAGGAAACAAGGAACCCATCCCGTAGCAGACCCCATGGGCTTTCGCACCAC
>CAWIUZ010000140.1:0-3001 GCA_963838915.1 uncultured Acidobacteriota bacterium | reverse complement strand
GATTCGCCGGCGATTACGTGGAAGCCATGTGGCGGATGCTCCAGCAAGAAAAACCGAAGGATTACGTTGTCGCCAGCGGAGTAGCCCATTCTGTACGTCAGCTTCTTCGGAAATCGCCTTCGGCCACCTGGGCATCGACTACCGGGATCACGTGGAAATAGACCCGGCCTTGCTGCGCCCGGCGGAAGTCTATCACCTGCTGGGCGATTCTACTAAAGCTCGGCAGGAGTTGGGCTGGAAACCCAAAGTGAGTTTCGAGAGCCTGGTCAAGATGATGGTGGACGAGGATCTGTCGCGGCTAGGGGCGGAATGAGGACGCTAATCACAGGCTGTGCGGGCTTTGCGGGCTCTCACTTGGCTGAATACCTTCTAGCCAAAGGCGAAGAGGTCATTGGCCTCCTCGCCGTCGACGGCGACTGCGACAATCTCGAACACATCAAGGGCCATCTCAAATTCGTCAGCGCGGATCTCGGCGAATTCGACCGCGTGCGCGAGGTAATCGAGTCACTTAAGCCGCAGCGCATCTATCACCTTGCAGCGTTCTCTTCGCCTGCAGATTCGTTCCAGAACCCGGTCGAGACCTATCGTGTGAATTTCATGGGCACTCTTAACCTCCTGTCAGCCTGGCTCCGGGCCGGGATGGACTGTCGATTTCTCTTGGTCAGTTCGGCCGAGGTCTATGGCATAGTTCCTAAGGAGAAACTGCCGCCGCGGGAAGAAACGGAATTTTGCCCCGTCAACCCGTACGCAGGAAGCAAAGCCGCCGCGGAGATGCTGGGGTTGCAGTTCTTCCGAAGTTACGGCCTGCCTATTGTCCGTGTCAGGCCTTTTAATCACACCGGACCGCGCCAGTCCTCGAGATTCGTCTGTTCGAATTTCGCCCGGCAGGTGGCGGAAATCGAATTGGGGCTGCGCCCCCCTACGATCGTGGCCGGGAACATCGATGCGGCGCGCGACTTCAGCGACGTGCGCGACATCGTGCGAGGCTACTTCGACCTGCTGGAACACGGCGCGCCGGGCGAAGTCTATCAGCTCTGTTCAGGCCATTCCGTCTCGATAAAAAGCATCCTGGATATGGTGACTCCCTTCGCCTCGAAGCCGGTTCAAGTTTCAGTCGACAAGTCCGCCCTACGCAAGCATGACGCGGCTGAGATTTGGGGCGATTATTCGAAAGCCAAACTGGCGGTCGGCTGGGAACCTCGTCACGAGCTGGCCGATACGCTGCGCGAGCTCACGGATTATTGGAGGGAGAAGATCAAGCTGAACGTTTGATAACATCGGAACATCGCCTTGGAGTCGCTGAGACGCACGGAGGGCACATTCTGAACTCGCCTTCCGTGCTTCTACAGTGCGAGTGGGGCAGTTTGTGAATCGTCAAGGAGCTTATCGACCTATGAAAATTCTAGTTACAGGTGCGGCTGGCTATGTGGGCAGTGTCTGCGCGGCGGAACTGGTGACGCAAGGCAACCAGGTGGTTGCCTACGATAATCTGAGCGCGGGGCACCGCCAAGCGGTCGCCGGCGGCGCTCGACTTGTGGTGGGAGACATTGCCGACACGGAAAAGCTCAAGCGAGTGTGCAAAAGGTACGGCATTGAGGCCGTCATGCACTTTGCAGCCAGCGCTCTGGTGGAGGAGTCGGTCCGCAACCCTCATTTGTTTTATTCCAACAATATCAGCGGCACGATTGGGCTTCTGGGAGTCATGGCCTCTTTGAAGATCCAGCGGCTGATCTTTTCCTCCAGCGCTGCCGTCTACGGCGAGCCCAAGATCATTCCTATCCCGGAGGATCACCCAACTAGCCCTGTGAACCCTTACGGCGAGACCAAACTCGTGATCGAACGCGCGCTGGCTTGGTACCACCACGCTTACGGAATTCAGTCTGCTGCCCTGAGGTATTTCAACGCTGCCGGGGCGACTGCGGAGTTCGGCGAAGACCACCGGCCGGAGACGCATCTTCTGCCCCGTCTGTTTACCGCTGCCTCCGGCTCTCAAGCCGCTTTCCACATTTATGGCGATGACTATCCGACCCCGGACGGCACTTGCGTTCGGGACTATGTGCACGTTCTGGATATTGCTCAAGCCCATATCCTGGCCCTGCACTCTCTTTCAAAACTCGGTTCACGGATATATAATGTGGGTCACGGCAAAGGATATTCGATTCGGGCGGTGCTCAAAGCCGTCGAGGAAGTCACCGGACGCAAGCTCGAAGTCCAGGTGAGCGGACGACGCCCCGGTGACCCGGCGGTGCTGGTTGCCACCGCCCGAAAACTGCGCCGGGAGCTGAAATGGCAACCCCGGCACTCGGACCTTAAGAACATCATTCAGTCAGCCTGGGTGTGGATGCAGAACCATCCAAAAGGGTACCGGGCCTAAAGCGTTGATCCGACAACGTCTCAACCAGATCGAGTTCGCACTTCGGCTGTCGGTGTTAATGCTGCCGCTTCCAGCCTTTGTGATCGCGGCCTATATTCGCTTTGCGGCCGGCATCATACCTCTTGGGTTTGATGCGCGGTATATCGATCCGACACCCTATTTCGGTCTGCTGCTCCTGGCGGTGCTGTCTTGGGCTGTGGTGGTCGAGCATTTTGACCTCGCCCGAGTGGACCGCTTGTTTCCGCCGCGCGACGCAGCCCGTAACGCTTTCGCGGCCAGTGCGACTGCGTATACAGCGGTCACCGCCGCCTCGTTTTTCTATCGTAACGTCAGCTTCTCCGCCTCTTCGTGGTCATTAGCGGCGTGGCCCTATTCGTCCTTATCCTCTTTACCCAGAAAGTCTATAGGACGTACCTCGACAGCCTGCGGCAGAGGGGCGAGAAGTGCTCCCGCTTGCTGGTGATAGGAGCCGACGAGCACGCCGAGCGAGCACTCCACTCTTTCCTCCAGTCCACGGTGATCCCGTGCAGCGTGGAGGGGTTCGTGCGCTTGCCGGGGCAAACCCCCTGTCCGAGTTGTAAGCCCTTGCTCGAATTCGAGGCGCTCGAATCGATGGTGGTGGAACTC
>CAWIUZ010000139.1:0-45494 GCA_963838915.1 uncultured Acidobacteriota bacterium | reverse complement strand
ATACGACACGAGATCGCAACAGGTGAAGCAACTCATCAAGAACGATGGCATCGACTTCAAGTCGGCATCGGCGGGGCCGGGCGCCATCGTCTATGAGCAGTTCGGCGCCATCTATCTGTACGATCTGCATTCCGGCAAATCCAAGCGCGTGAACATCACAGTGAATGGCGATATGCCACAGGTCCGGCCGCGCTTTGACAAGGTCGACAAGCAGATTCAGAACTCTCAGATTTCGCCCACCGGCGCGCGCGCCGTTTTCGAAGCGCATGGCGAAATCTTCACCGTGCCCGCGGAAAAAGGGGACGTCCGCAATATCACCAATTCTCCCGCCGTCGCCGACCGCGATCCCGCCTGGTCGCCGGACGGCAAATCCATCGCCTACTTCTCCGACGAATCGGGCGAATATGCGCTGCACATCAGCCCCCAGAACGGCCTCGGCCCGGTGACAAAGATCGATCTGGGCAAGCCTCCTACGTTCTATTACTCGCCCACCTGGTCGCCGGACAGCAAGAAGATTACCTACTTCGACAAGCGGTTGAACCTCTGGTACATCGACCTCGAGAAGAAGACCCCTGTGCATGTGGACACCGACCTTTTCGACGGCCCCAGCTTCAGCACTGTCTGGTCGCCCGACAGCAAATGGCTGGCTTACACGAAGCAGCTCGAGAATCGCATGCACGCGATATACGTTTATTCTCTCGAGACCGCCAAAGCCACCCAAATCACCGACGGCATGAGCGACGTACAAACTCCGGATTTCGATAAGAGCGGTAAGTACGTCTACTTTACGGCCAGCACGGATATGGGCCTGGTGGCTGGCGGAGACATGTCGGCCATCGACCGGCCGGTGTCACGCTCTGTGTACGTTGTAGTGCTCAAGAAGGGCGTGGCTTCGCCGCTCGCGCCCGAGAGTGACGAGGAAAACAAGAAAACCGACGCTGAAGGCGCCAAGGAGGGTTCCGGCGACAAGGCCGCCGCCGACAAGTCCAAGGAATCTGCGGAAGCAAAAGATAAGGATAAGGAAAAGCCCAAGGAACCGCCCAAAGTCGAGATTGACTTCGAGAAGATTAACCAGCGCATCCTGGCCATGCCGATTCCCGCCAAGAATTATTTCGGCCTGGTCGCCGGAAAGGAAGGCGAGATTCTTCTGGTGGAAGGGCCTCCGACCATCAGTTTTGAAGGGCCGCCCAGCCTTACAGCCTGGAAGTTCACGCTCAAGACTCGCAAGACCGACAAGCTGGTGGAGGGCATCTCCGCCTTCACGACGTCGTTTGATGGCGAAAAGATGCTCTACAAGCAGGGCCAGGCGTGGTTCATCAACCCCGCCGATAAGCCTCCCGAGGCGGGCAAGGGCGGATTGAAGACCGCGGAGATGGAAGTGCGCGTGGATCCGCGCGCCGAGTGGAAGCAGATGTACCACGAGGTGTGGCGAATCGAGCGCGACTTCTTTTATGACCCCCACCACCACGGCCTTGATCTCGAACAGGCTGAGAAAACCTTCGCGCCTTACCTCGACAATGTCACCAGCCGCGCAGACCTGAACTACGTGTTCCGCGAGATGCTGAGCTACATGTCCGTCGGTCACATGTTCGTGGGGGGCGGAACGCAACCGGAAATTCCCAAAGTCAAAGTCGGCCTGCTGGGCGCGGATTACAAGATTGAGAACGCCCGTTACCGTTTCACGCACGTTTACGATGGCGAGAATTGGAATCCCAAACTACAAGCGCCTCTTACCCAGCCAGGCGTCGATGTGCGGGAAGGCGAGTACCTCCTGGCTGTCAATGGCCGCGAGTTACACGACACCGACAACATCTTCAGTTTCTTTCTCGAGACCGCTGGCCAGCAGGTGGTTCTGAAGGTCGGCCCGAATCCGAACGACACCGGCTCGCGCCAGGTCACCGTAGTTCCCGTCGACAACGAAGAAAACTTGCGCAACCTCTACTGGATCGAAAGCAACCGCCGCAAGGTTGATCAGCTGACCGGCGGCAAGGTGGCTTATATTTACGTGCCGGATACCGGCCCGGGCGGGTATACGAATTTCAACCGCTACTTCTTCGCTCAGGTCGGTAAACAGGCGGCCATCATCGACGAGCGCTTCAATCACGGCGGGTTCCTCGCCGATTTCATCGTCGATTACCTGCGCCGTCCGCTTCTGAACAAGGTCATGACTCGCGAGGGCAAGGATCAATGGGAGCCTGCAGGGGCGATCTACGGTCCCAAGGTCATGATCGTGAATCAATTCGCGGGTTCGGGTGGTGACGCTCTACCTTGGTACTTCCGCAAGCTCGCCATCGGCCCCATCGTGGGTGAGAAGACCTGGGGCGGGCTCATCGGCATCGGCGGCTACCCGCCTCTCCTCGACAACGGATACGTCATGGCGCCGCGCTGGGCCATCTACGGGCTTCAGGGAGAGTGGGAGGTCGAAAACCACGGCATCAAGCCGGACATTGAAATCTCCATGGACCCCAAGGCGGTGCGCGAAGGCCACGATCCGCAACTCGAAAAGGCAGTTGAGACGGTGATGGACCTGCTCAAGCAGCATCCCTTGCCCGACTACCCCAAGCCTGCGTACCCCGATTACCATCCTGTGATGCCGTCGCTGCCGTAAGTTTTTGGGGCGGCCCTTGCGGCCGCCCCCCGCCCGTTTTGCCTCGGGGTCCTGAAGTCTACCGCGTTTCTACTTGAGGATGCGAAATCCTGACTGGAGTTGGTCTACACTTGCTCTATTGGGCAGCCGGCGGATCGATGCCAAAGCAAAACACGTCGTACGAACCCGGCGTTCGCACGCCATACTCACCGGGCTGCAAGGGTTCGGCAGGCGAAATCTCAATGGATGTGGCACTGTACTTTTTCACCTGAAAGGGCACACGACCCTTGTCAACTTGATGTGCCCCACCTTTTCCGATATAGCCGGCGAAGATCGGCCCTGACTCTGCCTGGGTTAACTCCCGACGGTTGCCTTTTTGATCGAACTTGACGATCTCAATTAAAGACTGTGGATCCAGAGTCGGCGAAGCCTGCGACACGAAATGAAGATCTTGGCCAGCCGTAAACCTCACACTCGACTTGGGGCCGTCCGTCTGAGACACGGCCTTCATACCTCCAAAGCCTAATGCCTTCGTTTTCGACGCCAAAGTCAACTTCTGCCGTTGCAGGAGGCTGAGTTTGTTCGCCGCGGCGTCATACCAGTAAACCTGACCAAAATACTCAGGTTCAGGCCTGGCGGCTTCCTGCGCGTCCGCAATACACCGCCCACCCGCAGCAAGCAGCGCTGCGGCGAGAACCAATCCGGCCGCTCCTCTCTTGCGTACCTTGCTAAACATTGTTGCCTCCTATGTTTTCAAAGAATTTATCGGTCTTCGAATTCGCTGCTCCCTTAAGGAGCGGACGGCTTGAATTTCGAAGGGGATGACATCTTTCTCCTGTCAGGTACTAATCGCACGCGTGCGTCTGCACTCAGCGGCTTTCCGCGGTTCGCTCAGGAACCGCTTGCCGAGGAGGCGACGCCATCGGGAAGCGGCCTGGCAAAGTTTCCGGCGAAAACTTTTGCCGGGGGCCTGAACACTCGTACAGCAATCACAAGCGTAGCGAGGGTGGCTAAATACATACCCCAATTGGCCTCCATTGTTATCGTGGGGCCTTGTCGCTTCCACTGAATGAGCTGTGCACACCAGAATGCATCTGAACATCCTGAGACGGCCCACTGCTGTTTCACCAAGGCAAGTAATCTAGCCCATTCATTGTTAAGGGTCATGAACGCAATGTCCATGGCTATAAGCCCGGGCGCCAAGTACAGTAGGCGTGACCACTTACTCCTGATGAACGGGACAGCAATCGGAGCGGCGATAGCCAGCAGCACAAACAAGCCCCCGAAGAAGTTGTGACTGCCGGGAGTCATGACGTGCAGTGAGTCTACATCAAGGGCCATGGCATCCCAGAGAGACATGGTGACAGCAGGCATGCCATATGCAATTTTCGAAATATCCACGGTAATGCCAGGCAGAAAGAACCAGGCAATCCAGAGGATAATCGTTACAACCAGGGTGCCCTTACCAACCTGGGTAACGAGTCCTCTCACTCCTCGCTGCTGGAACAGTTGTGCCAGCCTACCGAGATACTGATTTATCTTCTCGCCAACCACCTTTTGTGTGTCCAAGGCGGTGATGTTTACAACAGAACCAGCATCATCCAGTTGGACCTCCACTTGCATATTTACAGCCGGTGCTGTTGAAGACCGCCAGACGTTTTCAAGCGGAAATTGCTTCTGTTGGCCAGCGACGACAAGCAGCCCCGGAGTGCTATCTGGTGTCTTAATAATCGTTCCTCTGACTTGTTGTGTCATGTTGAGTATCTCCTTATGTAGTGTTTACTAAAATGGCTCCAGACCTACGCTCAGTCTGAAGACCGTGCCAGAGTTGCTGGCCCCGCCTGCCCACGTTGTCCCGAAGAAGTCCCCATCGGTGGGGTCCTGGATCAGCGCTCCATAGGGGTTGGAGCCATCCGTGCAAGAAGCGCCGCCTTGCGAGCAAAAGCTGTAGAGCGTCGTCAACGTGCCACTCGGGGTAATTCGGAAGATCGTGCCACAGGCTCCCACCTTCGGGCAGGCGCCTTTCTGCCCTCCCTGTTCCGTGGTGCCGTAGAAGCTCCCATCACTGCCCTGGACCAACGCCGCGTTGGGCACTTGGCCGTCTGGGCAACCGCTGCCGGAGCAAAAGCTGTAGAGCGTCGAAAACCCGCCGCTTGGAGTGATTTTGAAGACGGTGCCACATCCCGTCTCTCCGGGACAGGCGCCCTTTGCCCCGCCGGCGTTTGTAGTCCCGTAGAAATTCCCATCCGCGCCCTGGACCAGTCCACCTTCTGGGTGTGCGCCATCCGTCCCAGCAAAGCTGTGCAGCGTTGTCAGCTTGCCACCGGTAGTGATTTCGAACACCGTGCCATCACCGTCGTTAGCCCCGCCTCCCCACGTTGTCCCGTAGAAGTTCCCATTGGCGCCCTGGACCAGCGCCGCGTAGGGGTTGCCGCCATCCGTACAATTGCTTTCCAGGCAGAACTTGTAAAGTGTCGTCAGCTCGCCGCTCGAGGTGATTTTGAAGACCGTGCCGTTGCCCAGGCCTAGACCCCCGGCTTCCGTGGTCCCGTAGAAGTCCCCATCGCTGCCCTGGACCAGCGCCGCGTACGGATCCGTGCCGTCCGCGCAAGGGGTGGCCTTGCAAAACGTGTAAAGTGTTGTCAGCTTGCCGCTCGAGGTGATTTTGAAGATCGTGCCGCACCCATCGTACCCATCGCAGCCGAAGTCAGTCCCGCCAGCCTGCGTGGTTCCGTAGAAGTTTCCATCGCTGCCCTGAACCAACCCTGCGTAGGGCAGTTCGCCGTCCGCGCAATTGGTCTCGGAGCAGAAATAGTAAAGTGTCGTCGGCGTGCCGCTCGAGGTGATTTGGAAGACTACGCCACTATAGTCATTACCATCGTGGTTGCCAGCCCACGTTGTGCCGTACAAGTCCCCATTCTTGGCCCTGACGAGCCCCGCATAGGGGTTGCGGCCATCTGCGTTGTCGAAGCTGTATAGCGATTCGAAGGCGACAGTAAGGTCTTCACAAGCAACTTCCACGTCCGTGACCTTGGCTATTGCCGTACCCTCGCCATTCTTTACTGTGCAGGTCTGCGCCGGAACGGAAGGCTGCGTAAGAACCGTGACCTTATAAGTGTCCCCATCCGCAATGGCTCTGGTGAACGTGAAGCTTCCGTTTGCGCTAATCGGCAGGTTGTTGCCACCATTGTCCAGCAACACAAGCCCTGTACCGGAGAGACCCGAAACCGTGCCTCCAATGGTGTACGTGGTCCCGGAAGAGTTGCCAGAGGAAGGGAGAACCAAAGAACCAATAACTACGAGTATCAGCATTGACGCTTTCATCGTCGCCTCCATATTCAAAAGTGTCGACTTAAAGAACAATCACCCAAAGAATCTCGAATTCCTCCGATAAGGTCGCCGACAAAGGGCAGTGGCGTGGTTTTGAATTACCTCTCTTATGAGCCGCCCGTCGTTCTCGCAAAGGCGGGAATCCAGTGCGTCGGCGGCGTATTTCCAATGGCCTGCGGAATGGATTCCCGCCTTCGCGGGAATGACAACTGTGTGGGCCGCCAATGTCCCGCGAATGACGCCACCGCCTCACAAGGTAGTAAGTTGCACGCGGCCTTTTGCATTGCTATAATTCGTAACTCCCCTGATTTTGTGGGCCCTCACTGAGCATTGCGTAAGACCGAAGGAGGAACCGTCATGCCACTTCGAAAAAACCGAGTGGTGCACGGTCCCGACGGTGCGGGACAATCGAGCGGCGTGCCGGAGGAGAGGCGGACGCTCGATACCCTGTTCAGCGTGACCTATGAGGAATTGCGCCGTCTGGCTTCTTCCGTGAAGCGCAGTGACGCGAATGCCACCCTCAGCCCCACGACGCTGGTGAACGAGGCTTGGCTGAAGCTCTCGAGTTCACCCGAATTCGCAGCGCAATCCCGCCTCCACTTCAAACGCATCGCGGCACGGGCCATGCGTCAGATTCTGATCGAGGCGGCGCGCCGTTGGAGCGCTCAAAAGCGCGGGGGCGGGGAAATCGTTTTTGTGGAATTCGGCGATCCATCCGACCAAATCGCGTCATCCGATGAAGATTTGATCGCGCTGGATCTGGCCCTCGAGGAACTCGCGCGCCTCAATCCCCGCCAAGCCATAATGATCGAGAGCCGGTTTTTCGGAGGCATGGATATCGCGGAAACCGCGGCACTGCTCGAAGTTTCCGAGGCCACAATCCTGCGGGACTGGCGGGCGGCGAAAGCATGGCTCGCCCGTGAAATCCGCCGCGCGCGCTGACCTGTCGAACCATTGTGCACGGGGTAGCTCATGGACCAGGAACGTTGGGAGCGGCTTCAATCGTTGTTTCATGACGCGCTGGATCGTCCCCAATCGGACCGTGCGGAATTCCTGAAGGTCGCATGTGGCGGCGACGACGGCCTCCTGGCCGAAGTCGCGGCGATGCTCCAGGAAGATTCGAGCAACTCTTCGCTGCTGGATCGCGATCTGGACCGGATTGCACGTCAGGTGCTGGAGGCGCCGCTCAAATCCATTCCCCGGCAAGAGTTCGGGCCATACCGCATCAAGAGTCTTCTCGGAGAGGGTGGCATGGGGGTGGTGTACCTTGCCGAACGGGAAGATCTCGGCAGTCTGGTAGCAATCAAGGTTCTGCGCGATGCGTGGATATCGCCGGCGCGAATGGCTCGCTTTGAGAGCGAACAGAGAACGCTCGCGAGCCTGAATCACCCCTCGATTGCGCGCCTTTATGACGCGGACTGCCTCGAGAACGGAACTCCCTGGTTCGTTATGGAGTTTGTCGATGGGGCGCCGATTACGGACTATTGCCGTAATCGTGAATGCTCCATCGAAGAGCGCCTGCGCCTGTTCCGCTGTGCGTGCGAGGCGGTTGAATACGCCCACTCGCAGGCGATCATTCATCGCGATCTGAAGCCGTCCAACATCTTCGTGAAGGCCGACGGCACGGTCAAGCTGCTGGACTTCGGCATCGCCAAGCAACTGGAGAGTGTTGACGCGGCCGCGGACCCCACCCTGACTTCGCTGCGGCTCATGACCCCCGCCTATGCGGCTCCTGAGCGCCTTCAGAGCGGCCACGCGGGCACCACCTCCGATGTTTATTCCCTGGGCGTCATCCTCTACGAATTATTGGCGGGGCGGCTGCCGTTTGACCTCTCAAAGAGAACACCTGCCCAAGCTGAGCTCGCGGTTGTGCACGGCGAACCGGAGAAGCCCTCCGCCGTGGCGGCTAAGCATCCGGGAATTCTGAGAGCCGGCAAAGCAGCGTGGCGAGATCTCGACGTGCTGTGCCTCACCGCCATGCATAAAGATCCCGGGCGGCGATACCGATCCGTCGAGGCCCTGATTCGAGATATCGATCATTACCTCAAGGGAGAACCGCTCGAAGCTCAGACCGATACTTTGCCCTATAGAATCGCCAAGTTCGTCCGCCGAAACCGCAAGGCCGTGGCGGCGGCAGCCTTCGTATTCACCTTGATTGCCGCTGAGGCGGCCGTCTTCACCATCCGGCTGGCGCGGGCGCGCAACGCGGCATTGGCTGAGACGGCCCGCACGAGGCGCATACAGCGCTTCATGCTGAATTTGTTCGAAGGAGGCCATCAAGAGGCCGGCCCATCCGAAGACCTCCGGGTGGTCGAACTGCTTGAGCGGGGCGTGCAGGAGGCCCGGACTCTCAACCAGGACCCGACGGTGCAGGCCGATCTGTATGGAACTCTGGGAGGCATCTACGAGAAGCTGGGTAAATTCGACCAAGCCGGTTCTCTTTTGCAGTCTGCGTTCGACAAGCAAAGATCGGTTTCAGGACCGAATAGCATCGAAGCCGCAGAGAGCCTCGTGGCGCTCGGTTCCTTGCGGTCAGATCAGGGCAACTTTAAGGAAGGCGAGCGATTGATCCGTGAAGCGCTTGCCATCGAGCGTGCGCATTCCCCGCGAAATTCCCCCGCGCTGGCGAAAGCCACTTCCACTCTGGGAAAGGCGCTCGAGGCAGCCGATTTGCACGAGCAAGCGATCAAGGTGCTCGATGAAACCGTGCAGCTCCAACTCGTCGCCAGCGGGGACCTGCCCGAGCTCTCCCGGAGCCTGACGGCTCTGGCGGAGGCACACTTCTTCCTTGGCCACTATGCAGCCGCCAATTCGCTGAACCAGCGCGCGCTCGAGATCGACCGCCAAGTCTACGGGGATCGGCATCCCTTTGTCGCGGACGACCTCATCGATCTGGGGAACGTACAACATCAGTTGGGGCACTATCCTGAAGCCGAGCGCTACTTCCGGCAAGCGCTCGACATCACGGAGACGTGGTACGGCAAAGACAATCCAGAGACTGCCTCAGATATGATTACGCTTGCTCAGACCCTGGCTTTTGAGAAGCATTATGACGAGGCCGAAGTGCTGCTTCGACAGGCCGTGGCGACCCAGGAGAAAGTCTATGGAAGAGTAAATTCCCACGTTGCATTCGCGCTCAACGCCCTGAGTATTGTGGAGATAAAACGCGGCGATCTTCAAGGTGCGGAGGCGGACTGCAGCCGCGTGATCGACATCTACCGCTCGGCCTATGGCGACAAGGACCACAACGTCGCAACTGCGATTGCGAATCTCGCCAGCGTGTACCTGGAGCGAAAAGAGTACACGCATGCCGAACTGCTTTACCGAGACACCGTGCGCCGATTCACCGAGGCGCTCTCGCCTGGGGACATAAACACCGGGATCGCGCAAATCAAATTGGGCCGGGTTCTTCTCCGGGAGCGGCGATACCAGGAGGCGGAAGTACAAACTTCAGAGGGTTACAGGATTGTGGCAAAGCAAGCCAGCCCCTCGACAAGTTTCCGTCGAGCCGCATGCGAAGATCTGGTGGCCGAATACCAAGCCTTGCACCAGCCCGAGAGGGCAAAGCAGTTCCAGGCCGAATTAGCTGCGGCGCGCCGATAAGTGCCCCGGCAGATCCCGAAACCCAACTGTTCTGTCGCGTACCCAAACCGGGGGGTACACGACATAGAAGTTGTGAATCGCCGAAGGTCAGGTGAACGCGGCCCCGCGAGGGGCCACCCCGTGAGTAGCCGTAGGTGAAACCTACGGGCAGAAGGCGGAAAAACCGTAACCAACCCCGAAGGGGTTGACGGTTATAGTTCGGCCCCTTCAGGGCCGGACAAGCGTTTTGGCACCCGGAGTCCGAAGTTTTTGCCTACGGCTACTCAAGGTGTTCCGCTCCGCGGGAGGGCTTTGGTTCGTGTGGACAGTAGGCAGGGAGGGCCACGACTAACAAGCGAGAATTCCGACCCCCAACTTCTAGGCCGACACCCAACCGGGTGTCCACGCTACCCCCGACGGCGAGGAGCAGGAGTATAATTAGTGAGTCGGGGCAGGGCCGATTCCATGAAAAGTTTTGGGCTTCCAGAGACGATCTGGCAGGATGCGCGGTTTGCTGCCCGAACCTTGCGCAAGAATCCCACCTTCGCAGTGATCGCCGTAATCATGGTGGCGCTCGGGATCGGGGCCAATACTGCCATGTTCACGGTGATCCACGCGATTCTGTGGAAGCCGCTCGCGTACCCCCATCCCGATCGCCTCGTCCATGTCTCGGGTGGCGCCACTCCGACGCGATTCGCAGAGATGAGGGCCGCCGCGCAGTCGTTCACCGATCTTGGAGCTTTTTCCGGCACGGAGGATATCACCCTGGCAGGCGTCGGCGAGCCTGAGGTTTTAGCCGGTGTGCGAATTTCCGCGAGTTTTCTACACATTCTCGGCGTCGAACCGCTAATTGGCCGCGGCTTCCTTCCGCAGGAAGATTCGGCGGGCGGCGCGCCGGTTGCGATGATCAGTTTCGAGCTGTGGCAGCGCCGCTTCGCGGGCGATCCGCAGATTGTGGGCAAGACGGCCACGCTGGCGGCGACGCCCTACAACATCATCGGGGTTCTTCCTCCGCATTTTCACTTTCTTTTTTCGAATGTCAACGTCTGGATGACCGCGCCGCAGGAATCGCCGCGCTTCCCTCCACGGTCCCGCGCCCTGAGCCCCTACCTGAGCGTCTTCGGCCGCCTCAAGCCCGGCGTGGGCTTCGAGCAGGCAAACGCCGAGATGACGGTAATCCGCCGTCAATACGCGGCGGCGCATCCCGCCATGCTCGACGCCAAGCCGAAAACGCCGGA
Organism: uncultured Acidobacteriota bacterium; assembly: GCA_963838915.1. Taxonomy (GTDB): domain Bacteria; phylum Acidobacteriota; class Terriglobia; order UBA7540; family UBA7540; genus CAVROP01. Next base: position 34,757 of record CAWIUZ010000139.1, on the reverse strand, counting down.
AGAGGTCACCCCGATGAAGGATGACCTGGTGCGAAACGTACGCTCCATGCTCTGGCTGCTCTTCGGGGCGGTGGGATTTGTTCTGCTGATCGCTTGCGGTAATCTGGCCAGCCTGCTGCTGGCGCGGGCTAGCGTGCGCACGCGCGAGTTCGCGGTGCGGTCGGCGCTGGTCGCCGCGCGCCTTCGCCTCATCCGCCAACTGCTTGTCGAGAGTCTCGCTTTAGCCCTGGCGGGGGGCGCGCTGGGCGTGCTCTTGGCTGCTTGGAGCCTTCGTGCCATCCCCCATCTTACGGCTCTCGATCTGCCGCGCTCCGGTGAGATTGGCCTCGATTGGGCCGTGCTCGGGTTCGCTGCCCTGCTTTCAGTGGCTACCGGTGTCCTCTTTGGATTGGCGCCGTCGCTCAGCGCCTCGCGGCCCGATCTCATGGGCGTCTTGCGAGGCGGCGGCGAGAGCGGAAATGTGGGAAGCTCACGCGGGGTTTTGGCGGGAGTCAAACTGCGTAGCCTTCTGTCCGTCGCACAAGTCGCCCTCTCCGTCGTGCTGCTGATCGGCGCGGCCTTGCTGATGGAAAGCGTCGCCCGCCTGCGCGCCGTCGATCTCGGTTTCAATACGGCGAATCTGCTCACCCTGCGAGTTTCATTGCCTCCTTTGCGTTATGACACCGATCTGAAGAAGACGGCGTTTTTTCTGGAGTTAGTTCGAAGGGTCAACGCCCTGCCGGGGGTTGAGGCTGCGACGGCGGCCATGTCGCTGCCTATGATGGGCTTTCCCGGAACGCCCGTGCAGGACGCCGCGAAGCCGCCCTTGAAACTCAACGAACGCCTGATCGCGAAATTCCTGCCGGTCATGCCCGGGTACTTCCATACCATGGGCATTCCCCTCAAACGTGGCCGCGATTTCACCGAGCACGACAAGCAAGACACGGAACGAGTGGCCGTGATTGATGAGAATCTAGCTCACCATTTTTGGCCGGAGTATCCGAAGGGTCTGGACCCGGTCGGTCAGCGCCTTCTGGTGGGCGGCGTCAATCCCAAGCCGGCAACCATCGTTGGCATTGTCGGCAATGTGCGTCAGAGCCTCGACGATTCGGTCTGGCCTGAAAGCGTATACGTGACCTCTCCTCAGTCTCCTGTACCCTCGGCGCTGCTCGCCATACGCGCCGCGCGCTCTCCGCTCTCGCTCACCCGAGCCGTTCGCGCACAGGTGCAGGCCTTGGACCCCGATCAGACGGTTGCCTCCGTCGAAACCATGGACGACCTCGTAGAGTCGGATATCGGCCAGAGGCGTTTGCTGCTGATGCTGCTGGGGTCGTTCGCTTCGGTGGCGCTGCTGCTGGCACTGGTCGGCATCTACGGCGTGATAGCGTATTCGGCAGCACAGCGCACCCAGGAAGTCGCCATTCGGCGCGCCCTCGGGGCGCGGCAAGCCGACATCCTGCGGTTGATAGTTGGACAAGGCTTGGCCTTAGCACTGGTGGGAATTGGCATCGGGCTCGCCGGAGCCTTTGCCCTGACGCGGCTGATGACGAGCCTGCTCTTCCGCATCAGCGCCACCGACCCCGCCACCTTCGTAGGCGTCGCGGCGCTCTTCCTGCTTGCTGCCCTTGTCGCCAGCTACCTTCCCGCGCGCCGCGTCACGCGAACCCAGCCAATGACCGCCCTGCGCGTTTGATTTTCAGGGGCTGATGGTCCGCCGCCGCTTTTTCGCATTTTCCGCTTGACAAGCTATAAGGCAGGCAATAGCCTATTAGGATGGTCTTGTTGGGGACAGTTTGTCGTAAACATGCGGCGCGACCGCCGAGGCACAGAAGATTCCGGGCGGTTCGGGATGCGGCGGGAAGCAATGCAATACGAAAAATAGAAAATAGTGGGAACGAAGCTAAGAAGTACTTGAAAACAAAGGAAGTCACTATTGTGAATGTTGCAAATTATGCGCGTTTTGCACACCATTTATTGGCAATTTGACCCCCAAAGGAGCAAAGAACGCCGCGTTTTCGGGAAAATCATCCTAATGTCAGGAGTTATGGGGTGAGGCCAAGGCAGTGACAAGCGGTCGGCTACACCACACCCTCGTTATCGGAGGCGGGCCGGCGGGCGCCATGGCCGCGGAAGCGCTCGCTCGCGCCGGTCGGCGGGTCACTGTCTTTGAGGAGAAGCTTGGCTGGGAAAAACCCTGTGGAGGTGGGGTGACGCACAAGGCTCTTACGCGCTACCCTTTCCTGTCGGCGGCGATCGGGGAAGCCAAGCTGGTGCGGGAAGTTGAGTTCGTGGCCGCCAACAATGCCTCGCTTCGATTCCAGTCGCGCAACCCTTTGGCTATCTACTCCCGTTCTGGTCTGAATGGATTGTTGCTTCACCGCGCCCAATCGGCAGGCGCGGAGGTTGTGGAGGATCGAATCACTGAACTGCGGCCAGCGGGTTCAGGCTGGGAATTGGAGGGGAAGTACGGCCATTACAAAGGCGATTATCTTATTCTGGCGGCGGGGGCGCGAACCCGGTTGCGGGCTCAGTTCGCCGAGGACTTCGGGCCGCACGATTTGATGCTGACCTTTGGCTATTATGTGCCGGGCCGCGATGACCTGCTGCGCGTGCAATTTTTTGAGGACTTTGAAGGTTACGTCTGGGCGTTTCCTCGCCCGGACCACCTTTCGGTCGGCATCTGCGGGAAAGTGGGTGAGGATAGGATGGCAGGTCTGCGCGAACGCCTTCACGCCTTCATGCGCCGGTTCGGCTACGCTCGCGAGGGCGCAAGAGTGTACAGCCACTTGCTTCCCGCGCTGAGCGTCGATTCGTGGGGGGGGCTGCGATTAGCCGGGCCGGGGTGGGCACTGGCGGGAGACGCCGGCGGCCTGGTTGACCCCGTCACCGGTGAGGGCATCTACTACGCGATGCGCTCCGGCGAGTTGTTGGCGCAGTCGCTCGTGGAAGGGTTGCCGGAGCTTTATCCGGAGCGAGTGCAGGAAGAATTCGGCAAGGCACTGGCGCTCGGCGCGCGGCTGGCCCGCACTTTTTATTACGGAGAATTCCTGGGCGGCGCAGTCCCGACCCGCATAGTTGAATGCGGCGCGCGCAGCCGTAGATTCCTGGAGGTCATCCAAGATATGCTCGATGGATCGCAGTCCTATTTGAGGCTGGCGGCGAAGCTACATATCGGCTTGACTAGAGCGCTTTGGGACACGAGTTCGCTTCGCCGCGTGTTGCCGTCAAGCTACGAGAATGCACCGAGCGACTCTCCTCCTTAGTTAAGGAGGGGGACAGGGGGTGGTTGTGTGATGTGCCCGGCTGCTGCCCCCCCTCACCCGAAGTGGGGAGTCAATCTCGGCACGATGCAGAGAGAAATCTCATGCCCACTAAATCTCAAGAACTGTTTCAAAAAGCCTTGAGCCTGATGCCCGGGGGAGTGAACTCGCCAGTGCGCGCATTTCGCGCCGTGGGCGGCGACCCGGTGTTCATTGCCGGCGGCAAGGGCTCTTCCATCGTCGACGTGGACGGGCGAAGCTACATCGATTATGTCTTGTCCTGGGGGCCTTTGATACTTGGCCACTCCCATCCGGAAGTCGTTGGAGCATTGGCCAAGGCTCTCGAGCGCGGCACGAGCTTCGGCGCTTGCACTGCGACCGAGGTTGAGCTGGCGGAGCGGATTCACGGCGCGTATCCATCGATCGAGCGTGTGCGCCTTGTTAACTCAGGTACGGAGGCTACTCTTTCCGCGCTGCGTGTGGCGCGCGCCGCCACGGGCCGGGAGCGAATTCTGAAGTTCGAGGGTTGCTACCACGGCCATGGCGACAGCTTGTTGGTCAAAGCCGGTTCGGGCGTGGCCACACTGGGCTTGCCCGACAGCCCCGGAGTGCCGCGCGCGCTCGCGGAACTGACGGTCACAGCGGCCTTCAATGATCCGATGGCGCTCGAAGAGGCGTTCCAAATTCACGATCATCAGCTCGCGGCCGTCATTCTCGAGCCCGTGGTAGGCAACGCGGGCTGCATACCGCCCCGGGCCGGGTTTCTCGAGAAGCTTCGCAAGCTGACGGCGGGGCAGGGAACTGTCCTGATCTTCGACGAAGTGATGACGGGATTTCGCGTGGCTTACGGAGGCGCGCAGGAGCTGTTCAGGATTCAGCCGGACCTTACCACGCTTGGCAAGATCATCGGAGGCGGGTTGCCGGTGGGAGCCTATGGCGGGAAAGCGTCGCTGATGGATTGGGTTGCGCCCGCAGGCCCTGTTTATCAGGCCGGAACGCTCTCCGGAAATCCCTTGGCGGTTACAGCGGGACTTAAGACCCTTGAAATTCTGCGCCGGCCAGGCACTTACGAGCGCCTCGAAGAGGTTTCGAACCTGCTTGCCACGGGGTTGGCAGCGGCGGCGACGAAGGCCGGTGTGCCGCTCACCGTTAACCGAGTGGGGTCGATGTTCACCTGTTTCTTCACGAGCGATTCGGTAACGGATTATGCTTCCGCCAAAAAGGCGGACACCGCTAAATTCGCCCACTTCTTCCGTGCGATCCTTGATCGCGGCATCTACTTTCCGCCTTCACAGTTTGAGGCCGCATTTGTTTCCACCGCTCACACCGGGAGTGACGTTGCCAGAACGCTGGAAGCAGCCGCAAAGGCTTTCGAGGAAATCTGGTAGTATTGGTTAGAGGTTGTAGTGATGAGAGATTACGTCGATAAGCGCGATGGCGGGTACTGGATCACGGGCAGCCGGATCTCGCTCGATTCCATCGTTTACGCTTTCCTGCGAGGGGCGTCGCCGGAGAGTATCGCCCGTTCTTTCCCTCTAATTAATTTGGAGGACGTTTACGGCGCCCTCGCTTTCTACCTTGCACACCAATCGGAGATCGACGACTATCTGCGTCAGGGTGAAGCGGAATTCGAAGCGCTCCGCCAACAGACTCGCCAAGTCAATCCGCTTCTGTTCAAGAAGCTCGAGGAAGCGCGCCAACTGACGCAAGCGCCCCACCCGTGACGATCCGATTCCAGGCCGACGCTGAGGTTCCGGCTGCAAAACCCTTCCGATGGCAGGTGGCAGGAGAAGGAGTCACTAATAATGACCTCACGTGAGCGAGTGAATCTGGCTCTTCAACACAGGGAACCGGACCGTGTCCCCTTGGACCTCGGCGCAACGACCGTGACGGGTATGCATGTCAGCGCTGTTTACAAACTTCGCCAGGCGCTCGCACTCGACCCACCCGGAACCGCGGTGAAGGTCATCGAGCCGCTGCAAATGTTGGGCGAGATCAAGCTGGACATTCTCGAGGCCTTGGGAATCGACACCGTCAGGCTGGCAGGGACTGGCACGTCCTTTGGATTTAAGTTGGAAGGGTGGAAGGAGTGGCGGACATTTGATGGAACTCCCGCACTGGTTCCGGAGGGATTCAACACCACTTCCGAGCCGGACGGCGATCTCCTCATGTACCCGCAAGGAGACCACTCCGCACAACCGAGTGGAAGGATGCCGAAGGGGGGACTGTACTTCGACCCCATTTTTCGCCAACATCCCATTGATGAAGGCAATCTCAAGGTTGAAGATAACCTGGAAGAGTTCGGTCCGTTTTCGGACGCGGAACTGCAGCATCTAAAACGTGAATCCCTGAGGCTCGATACGGAGACGGACAAGGCGATTGTCTTGAATCTCGGCATGCTCAGCTTGGGCGACATTGCCAAGGTCCCAGGCCAAATGCTCAAGGATCCCAAGGGTATTCGCAGCGCTGAGGAGTGGTACATCAGCTTGAGCGCCCGGCGCGAGTATATCTACAAGATCTTCGAACGTCAGACTGAGATTAATCTGGCAAACCTGGAGAGAATATATCAGGCCGTCGGCGACCGGCCTTCGGTGGCGTATGTCACGGGCACGGACTTCGGCACACAGAATGGCCCGCTTCTGGCGCCCAAAGCTTACCGTGAACTCTTCCTGCTTTTTCACAAGCAAACGAACGACTGGATCCATCAGCACACGGCGTGGAAGATTTTCCTCCATTCCTGCGGGTCAATCTTTGACCTGATTGAGGATTTCATCTGCGCGGGATTCGATATTCTCAACCCGGTGCAAACTTCGGCCGAACGCATGGACCCCGGCGAGTTGAAGAGGAAGTTCGGCGAGCGAGTCACGTTTTGGGGTGGAGGAGCGGATACTCAACACACCTTGCCTTTTAGCTCAGCCGGCGACGTGCGCAAGGAAGTCTGCGAGCGACTTAAGCTTTTTGGCCACGGCGGCGGCTTCGTTTTTAACGCGGTTCACAACATCCAGGCCCAGGTGCCTGTAGCCAACGTGCTGGCCATGTATGACACGGCACGCCAGGCCGGCCATTATCCACTATAGGAATAAGTAAATAAGGATTAGTGTTCTAAGTTAGAAGTTCGTTAAGAAAATCTCTCTCACCTGAGCCGGTGTTTCAGAGTCCCGTCAGGGGCGGTATAGGGTAGCCCAGGGCGTAAGCCCTGGGTTGAATGTCCCTCACCCCGTCTTTGGCACCCCTCTCCCGCTCGTGCGGGAGAGGGGCAGGGGGAACGGGTGCAGCGCGCTGACCCACGGCTTACGCCGTGGGCTACACGCTGCCGCCCGTCGGCTGACGGGCTGACTTCTTCAACGATCTTCTGGCTCAGGACACCAGTTGGATAGATACTATCAGGGAGACGTTGGGCAAGAATGGTAAGTCATCCTGAGCTCGCCGGGTTGTTCGGCGAACGACGGATCTCGGCAGTTGTTCAGAACTATCAGGACGAACCCAATACAGGAGTCGGAAATGAAAAGCTTCTTGGCAGGTGTAATTGTCACCCTGGTTTGCATTGCCGGTGGAGTGTACGCCTACTTCTCGCGTGGTGCGGCGCCGGTGGCAACATCCGCGCCTCCCATGCCGTTTGAACGGAGGCTGGCGCATATGGCGCTCGATGCCCGATTGCAAAAGGAGATGCCCAAGACCGTCCCAATCGAAGCCAGCGAAGCCAATTACCTCGCGGGCGCGCGGCAGTATCTTACACATTGCGCGGTGTGCCACGGTGTCCCCGGAAAGGAGCCGACCGCAATCGCTCGCGGGGAGTTTCCTAAGCCGCCCGAGCTTTTGAAGGGAAAAGGCGTCACCGACGATCCTCCCGGCGAAACATATTGGAAGGTAGCGAATGGAATCCGCCTGACGGGTATGCCGGGCTTCAGTCAGAGCCTGTCGCCCACGGAGATGTGGCAAATCTCGCTGATGCTGGCGAATGCCGACAAGCTTCCGCCTTCGGTCACTGCGATCCTGAAGGGCCAGCCGTAAGAAGAAAGCCGCAGCAGAGGATCGCTAAAACGCGGAGAGGGTCGTGGAGTGCGGCAGCGGAGCTGGTGCCGTGAAATTCGAGCGAACGGCGGTAGCTGGCGCTACCGCACTCCAAGGCGCCTTCGACACAAGCATTTTCAAAGCGGTCGCTGATGCCGCCGGCGTCACCCAGAAACCACGAAATGTCATTCCGAGCGAAGAGAGGAATCTCGCTCTGCGCCGGGGCGTTGCCGAACAAAAACCAGGGCGAGATTCCTCGCTCCGCTGGGAATGACAGCCAATTTCAAAGCGGTGAAGAATCACCAGCCCAACAGGAAGTGCGGAGGTCCTTCGCTGCCAAGAGAAAATCGAACTTGGAACCCCTCACCCGACCCGCGCCGGCTGATGAAAGCGCCGTCACGGGCCACCCTTTCCCCCAAGGGGGAGAGGGCATTTTCATGACAAGTGGTGAGCCGAAGGATCTTAAAGTCTTCGCTCAGGATGACAGAGGTTAATCCTATTTGTTCCGGCCTTTTTGGTTCTGCAAGAACTCCGTGAGCGCTCGCAATTGCTCATCGGTGAGATTCTTGAACGGCGGCATCACAGAACCGTGCACATACGCGGGCGGGTCTTTGAAGTGGCCCACCAACCATTCGGTCGCGCGGCCGCGCGAACCCTCCGTAGTCAGGTCAGGTCCTACACTCCCGCCCTCGCCATTGAGCCGGTGACACGTGAAGCAGCCTTCCTGCCTGTACAATGTCTTCCCGTACTTAATCAAAGCAGCGTCCGCCTGCGGGGCCGCATGTTGGGCCTCCAGCGGGGCCGGCGGGGCAGAATTGAGGCGGGGAAGGCTGTGGATGAATCGCGCGAGCTTCCAGGTGTCCGTGTCGGAAATGCTGGATTCCCAGGATGGCATCCCGGTGAGGCGAACACCATTCTGAATGATCCAAAAAAGTTCGGCGTCACTCCAGTGCTGCACATGCGGCGAGTTCATGTCCATCGCAGGTGGGTACATGTTTCGCCCAACATACGTTTCACCACGACCGTCAGCTCCGTGGCAGATGGAGCACGATTGAACGAATAATTCGCGGCCTTGGTTCAGCATGTCCTGCGAGTTAGGGAGCGGGTTTTTCTTATCCTCAGCCTCCAACGGAATAACGACATCCTTCGCCACATTGGCGAGAGTGGTTTCGACTCGAGACGGTTGCTTGTGTGCAGTACAACCGAGCAGAAGTGATCCCAGCGTTGCGCCCAGCAAGCCAAGCGTCAACCTTAGTTTGTACGGACTCATACACCGACCTCCACTCCCACACAGACTCGAATCGCAGTTCTGAAGAGCCACCCACACGTGCCGATCAGCCCGAAACGCATTCAGCAATTACGCGCCGAATTGCCGGCGCGAAGTTCCCAGCTGAGAATCGCCCATCGACGCTCGCGAGCGCTCTCGCTTTCATCCGCATCAAAAGCTCTTCATCGTCCAGGAGTTGCTGGATGCGGTCAGCAAGAGCCTCCGCGTTATTCGGCGGAACCAGAAGACCATTCACCCCGTCGCGAACGATTTCCGGAATCCCCCCAACGCTCGAACCGATGACTGGAATTCCCAATTGCATCGCCTCTATCGCTACCATCGGAAGGCCTTCACTAACGGTCGAGGGGATTACGACGACATTGCAGACAGCGTAGAGTGGGTTTGGATCTTCCTGATAGCCCGCCCATGTGACTTGGCCTTCCAGGCTCGAGTTCTTGACGGACAACCTCAACGAGCTTAAGTAGAAATCATCATCAAAGCTGTGTGGACCCGGAGCTCCCACGAAGATGACGCGCAGCGCCCTGCCGCGCCGGGCAAGTTCTAGGGCAGCCTCGAGCACCACGTGCTGTCCCTTCTGCGGTGTAATTCGGCCGACAACGCCCACGACGAAGGCTCTCCCGTTCGGGACAGGTGCAGGTAGCCGGCCAGCTTGGGCCGCACACGGCGTGGCGGCAGGGAGCGCGCGCACGGGGTTGTAAATGACCTGTAAGATGCTCCTGAGATCGGGATGACTTTCGAGCAATGCCGCGGCTGTGGTTTCGGAACAAGCCACGATTTTGGTGACATATTTCGCCGCCCTGGCCGCGACAAAGATGTCTGTAGTGCGGGTCAGGGTGAGGTGCAGGTGAAACACCGCAGGTGTGCTCGTCAGGCGCGCCGCAAGCGTCCCGGCGATGAGGGAGCGCGGGCCGTTGATATACACCAAGCGGATCCCTCGCCGGCGGATGATGCGCGCCAGCAGCCATCCGCAATAAAAACTTCGTAACGCCAGATTCGTCACGTCAGCGACCGACTTCCGGCCGGAGCTATAGCGACCAAGCGGGTAGAGAAAGGTTTCAATGCCGCGGCTCTTGATCTCCTCTACAAAGGGCCCGTCTTCGGGGAAACCCACGAGGGGCAGATAATCGTGCTCGACCGCGCGCAGCACCTCAGCGAGAACGCGCTGTGCACCCGCCCGATGGCCTTGCTGTTCGAGGAAAAGAACCGGTATTGGCGCGGCTGGGTTGCCTGTCATGAACGGTGCCTATCGGCGCGCGATTCGGATGCGCTCCCATCGAATGGATTCCCATTCATATTGCGCCGCCGAGATCACATGATGTAAAAGGCGTCGCGCCACGTAGGCGCTTTGCTTCCAGCCGGCGATGAGGCGCGCGGAAATACCGGGAGTCCGAGTTCCGCCGACGCGGTTTGGCCGGTGTAAAGGGAACAGTCGTTTTCTTTGGATCTCCCGCCAGGTCGCGTTGTCCCGAATAAACTCACGGTAGAGCAGGAGGCTGTACTTGTTGGTTGTGAAATTGGCCAGAGCTGAGTCGCAGCCATAACGGCTTACCCAGAGAAGCAACGGATGCGGCGGGTCGGAAAGAACGCCGGCAGCAATCGCGGCTGGGACAGGTGCGCCAAACAGACTGGCAGCGAGCGAGAAAACTACCCCCACCATCTCCGGCAGTCGAGGGCTAACCCTGATTCGATCTGCGAATCGCTGCCAAAAAGCCAAGTCCGATTGCCGGCGCTCGAGGAAGTGTGCGATTTCGAGGAAGGTGTAAAGGCGGCACCAGCACTCGATGATATGTCGAAAAGCATGCAAAACCTGGAACAACAACTCATCCTCTTCTGAGAGCGAGTAAAAGCGCAGGCCCTGCCAGATTCGCGGGCGTTTTCGCGCCAAGAAATCATCCGGCAGCGGCAGCGGTATTTTGAGGGCCTCCGGCTCCCAGAGGCGAGTGTGAATCTCCACGCTGCGAGGCAAGTTGGCGGAATAAAGGTCATCGGGCTGCGACGGCATACGCGGCGCGCGCGAGGAATGAACATACACTACAGGATGATCGACGCGTTCGCGCCGGTGAACATACCCGACGCTTCCCAAAGCCTGCGACACTCGTGCCATTGACTCCGGTCGCACCATGTAGTCGTAATCGTAAGCGGGTCGCAAGCGGGCGTCAGGCGTGTATTCGGGAACTAAAGCGAAACCCTTGAGCACGACATACTCGATCCCGTCGGCTTCGAACAAGCGGTTGATGGAATCGAACTCTTCCGCCATGGCTGCTACGCGGGAGCTATGATCCGCCGTGTTCCGTTCGAGGCGCGCCGTGATTCCGAACGGGACGGCATCTTGGGCTCCGGAGGCTTTCAGCCGGTCTAAAAGGCATAGTGCGAGGCCGGTCTGATCGAGCCATTGCAAGCTGTGGTGCCAGTCTCCCCCGTCAAAGCTCGCCAGCGTCGTCAGGTGCTCTTCAAAGGAGCCTGAAACGGCGAGATAATCTGTAATCGCGCGCGCGAAGTTACGCTTCACCGCTCGGCCTCCTGTCTTTCCCAGATTTGCTCACCATTAGGGAAAGTCTTCACCTTCTGGTAATACATGCGGAGGTATGCGCGCCGAGGCGCGTTTGCTCAGCAAGACGGTTGTTTCGTTCCCAGATCTGGTCGAGATTCGAGAACGTCTTCGCCACATGGTAATGAGTGGCGAGGCAGTGACGCAGCGGAGCAAGATGATCTCCGGACGTGCTTGACGCATCAACCCCGTTGTACCAGTTCACGAAACGAACTTGACGTTGTTCCAGAGCCTGGACTACGTCGTCGACCTCTTCGGGCCTTGTGTAGTCCGTGGGCCTTACGAAAGGCACCCGGGCAGGATTGCGGAGTCCGAGCGTAAAGCAAAGGAACGGATCACCGAAGAAGTATTCCGAAGGCCGGGTTCGCTCAGAAAGCCACTTGCACTTCTCATACAGCTCCGGCTCAAAAAAGGCTGTGCGGCCCGTCGGGAGTTCAAGGCAGGCTCGCCAACGCACCTGTGCGATGACTGGCCTCACAATTCCCACAACCAGAACTGCCGCCCAGACGATCCGCTGAAGAATGCGCTCAGTCCGATGAGACGAATCAAGAAACCAGGAAAGCAATATGAGACCGGGGAGGGACACGCCGTATATTCTGACGTAAGAGGGCGATGGGGCCACGGCGAAGAACATGCAAACACCCGTCACATTCACCAACATCAAGCGTGCCCACGGCTGCTCAGGCTGCCAACGAGACTGGAGCGCGTACCGCACAAAAAACAGGATGTAGACCAACGGAATCAAAGCCTGGACAAAGAACCAGGCGTCAGATCCGGCCAGTTCTCCCAAAGATGCACAGACGGCCAGTACGCCAGGTAAGCTCTCCAGCTAGTGAATCGCTCGGCAGGATAGTACTTAGTGAGGAACACGACCGTGTAGTGGAAGAAGTTCCTCAAGCCTGCTTTCCAGACGAAATATGCGTCGCAGGCTAGCATTGCCGCCAAAAAGCTCGAGACCAAACACCCTTCTTTCTTAAGCAGTGAAGGCCGCGGTTCGTGGTTCTGACGTGCTTCCCAGAACAAAAACAAACCGAAGCCTACAGCGACTAATGCCTGGGTTTGTGTGAACGACGCCGCCAGGCCGCAGAGCGCTCCCGCCCAGGTCAGGCGGGCCGCGCTGCGCTTCTCGAGCAAAACCGCTAAGGCCGCGGTGACGGCGAGGGTGCTGTACCAATGATGTGTGGCATCGAGAAAAGCGCTGAAGGGAAACACCAGAAACAGGAGGCTCGGCAGATAGACGGCCGGGCCGGTCATTACCTTTCTGGAGATGGCGATGCTGAGCCACGCCAATAGAGTCCCAATTGCGACCAGCATGACTTGGGGGATCCACGCACGAACCCCAAACACCTTGAAAAGAACCGTGTAAATAAGCTCAGTAGCCGGCGGCGTGAAATGGCTGAAGTCCCGGTAGATCACGTCCCCTTGCAACATTCTCGTGGCGTGCAGCAGATAAATGGCCTGATCACCAGACGCGCAGCGGGGTATAGCCGGAAATATGAACACCTGCAGATACAGGAAAAGGCCAACGGCCAGCAAGATGAACGAACCCGTCTGGTGCTGGTGATTCTTTTGATCGCTAACCTGTGTCGGCGAGCCCATAAGGCCAATTTCAGAAAGAGCCTCTCTCCTCAGTGAGACAACAATTTCTCGCCCCCGCTCAAGACAAAGCTTCCTCTGCTTCTGTGCCGGCGAGCAAGCGCGGAAAGAAGGCGGCAGCCTCAGCCGGGTCGTCTCCGTAGGCGAGGAGCGAGGCGGGCAGTCTCTCAAGCGCGGAAAGAACGGCACAGCGTTGAGCCTTGAAGCGCAGATCCTCCCTGAAAAGCAACGCACGCTCCAACCTTTGCGATAGCTCACTTCCTTCGAGAGGCATAAGACGCGCCGGCCACGCGGAACTCCGTTCGAGGAATACACAGCCCACCGGCGCCACGCTGGCCGGCCGGCTCAGGCCGGGACCAGCGATGTCAAGCTCCAGGTAAATCGAGTCGCTATACCTGAGCGGGCGAGTCACGTTGCCAAGGTGCGGAATGAATTGGAGCAGGTCCTCGCGGACCAGGGCCGGCAAAAACCCAGCCCAGGCGCGAATTGTGTCGCCTTCCACTTCGAGGAAAGTCGCCTGATCAGCGCAGAATCGAAGTCCCAGTCCTCCGGCGATGTAGCTCGAGGTTGTTTTGCCGCTGCCCGGCGAGCCAAAAACCAAGAGCCCTCTGTCCCCATGCCCGACGCACGAGGAAAACACGGCAGTCAAGCCCAAGGCTTCCGCAGTCATGCAAAACAGAGGGTCGAGGAAGAGGTTCGAGAAGCCCGGCTTGTCGTTTGCTAAGCCTTCGGTAAGGAAGCCCACAGCTTCGCGCTGTTCAAGATCAACAGCAACAAAATTGTATTGTCCGATGCTCGTGTAGCGAAGGTCTCGATCCGTGAAGGCAGACCGGCATGGCCAAGGGGGTTCCGTCGCCGGCTGGGCTTCGCTCACAATTCTCCAACGAAACTCGGGAGCCCCTACGGTGGCAAGAGGGGGAAGTTCTTCTGCGTTGTCACTGCGGTTTTTATAACATTGAAACAGACGCCGGGTTTCAGCCAGGACCATCGAGCTATTGGTTTCCAGGCGGATCCTGCGTCCCATGACCCGCAAATCGGCGCAGTGCGGCGTTGGTGTCTGGCGGCGAAAGGGATCTTCATGCCTCATCACCCCGTGCTTCCTACCCGTCGAGATGGTAGCCCTAACCGGTTCAGCCTCGACACCGGACTCGATCAGCCGTGTCAACAGTTGTGACGCCTCCTGCGGCGTTCCTCCGTAGCGGAGCAGCCGGCATTCCCGCTCAGCCAAGCGCCGCATCGCCTCGAACTGCGCGGCCGCAGCACCCGGCGGCTCAGGCAGCAAGTCGTGCTTGAGTCGCGCCGCAGCCTCGTCGGCAGGCATGCGGACCAGCGTGTTCGTCGAGGATCCGGAGCGCTCCAGGAAGACTAGCCAGTGCGGTTCGCAGCTCAAGGCGCGAGGAAGCCCAAGTTGAGTTTCAACATCTACGGCGATCGCAGTCCTGCCATCCTGAAGGACCGACGGTTGAAAGCGGCGAAGTTCAGGAAAAAGGGTGACAGTATCAGGGCGAAGCTTCAAAAGGGTGGGGAGCCCCCACGCTTGCAGCCCGCCGTCGCAGCTTGAGAGCCAAGTGCGATCGTCGGACAAGAACGCGAACCCTGTTCGCGCCAGGGCTAATGCGAGCGTGGACTTTCCTGAGCCGGAACTTCCCGACAGCAGAAGCCCTTTCTCGTCCTTCACAACGCAGCTACAGTGAAGCTCTGTCACGCCAATTGAGCCGCCGAAAGCCGTCAGTAGATTGGAAAAGATGACGCGTTTCCAATAGCTGTGATCGGCGCCCATACCGGGCGAGAAGCGCCCCACTGCACGCCTCGCACTTCGATTAATCAGGACTGCGTTCTCGGAGTCAAATGCGCCAAAGATCAGTTGGCCAAGGCCCCTGAAGTGCGCTTTAGGCCACGGAGGCTTTGACTGGGCAGACGTGTCCACCCAGAAGCGTAGTTGGAAGTCAGGTTGGCGGCGAGGGCCTTCCAGCGGGAAAAAACTCTCATGCGCCGCTTGAAGAATATCCGGGTAATTCGTTGACAGCTTGCAAACTGCGCCAGCCACCACGAAGATTCCGGAGAGCGGCGTTTCGGCGTCCGTGTGGAGAAAATCTCTCGAGCCCATTTCAAATCACGCCCAGTTGACCGGTTCTTTGCCTGAGGTACCAGCCGGCGCTTTCGCGCCGTTGCCCGTTCCGCAGACCGGCAATCGGCCGGTCCGGACTTTTAAGTATGTTGCCTCTATAATGCCGATCTTGTCATAGATTTGTAAAAATCTCCATTGATTAGAATAATGGGTAGTGTCCCAGTTTGAATTCGTGGCGGCGAGTTTACCTCGCCAAATGGCGGCGCAAAGCTGCCTCTACTTCAAACTGCCTACACTTGCTTCCGCTCGGTCCTTCCCGAAGTAAACGCCACGGTTTGGTCGACTAATCCTGCATTAGGCGTCAGAGTTACAAATTGTTTACAATAAAGGGAGCGGCTTTAAGCATCTAAAGGGCATCGAACTCTCAGCAAGAGCCTTGCAGGATAGGGCGGAAAAACAAAATCGGCTTTGAACCAATTCCGAGTCATAGGGCACGAGTCGGAGAAGAGGAGGTCGGAGAATGAGCAAGCCGCTCGCGACAATTGCAGTCGTTTTCGTAGTTGGTGGAATGATCGCCGGCGTGGCGCCCAGCACTCTCGCAACAGAGGTGAGCTCCGGCGCAGGCGCGGCGGGACGTCCGGATCCGCAGCCCAGCCCCTTGGCAACATACCTGGGAATCGAGTTTGTAAAGGACTCGACTACGACTGTACTGTTGGAGCGAGACGGGAAGCGATACGTTGTCGATTTGGCGGCAAGAACGGTGCGGGAAGCTCAACCGTTGGCAGTAGCCCATGTTTCGAGCGCGGCCTCTGGGCCTGTGGCTGAAGCCGCTCGGAAGGATCCGCCCGACAGTCCGAGCATCTTCAAGACCAACTGCACGATGTGCCACGGCGCCGACGGCAAAGGAATCGCCGCCATGAAAACGCCGGATTTTACGGATCCGAAGGTGCAGGCGTCGCTCACAGACCAGCAGATGATCGATATCATCACCAACGGAAAGAAAGGGACCGCGATGCCGGCCTGGCGGGACAAGCTTTCGGAGCAGGATATCCGAGCGGTTCAAGCCTACGTTCGGTCTCTCGGGTCGGCGAAGCCGTCGCAAGCCTCGTCACTTGTGCCCTCGCATGAGAGCGCACAGTCCAAGATCTATCAGCCCGGGGATGACCGGCTATTCAGTTTGCCCACGGGACGCCGGCTGGACCGCCACGGCATGTACGTCAACTTCACGCACCGTTTTGCTTACGATCCGGCCTTCTCGGGCACCGCTCGCGGCGGCGCGCTCTTGGGATTGGATGGAGTCTCGATTTCCTCGTTCGGGCTCGCCTACGGAGTGACGGACAAACTAAGCGTGAGCATTTACCGTTCGCCGAGCTTGATCGGCCGGCCGATCGAGATGATGGCGGCCTACCACTTCCTCGACGAGCGTGACGGGCAGCCGCTGAACGCCGCAGTTCGAGTCTCCCTCGACGGTCTGAATGATTTCGACAGAATGTTCAGCGAAAACATTGAGGGCGTGTTTTCAAAGAGCATAAACATTTGTTGCGTGAAAGCTCAGCTTTACTTTGTGCCCACAGTTTCGTTCAACGACCGCCGGTTGTTTTCCCCCTCCTCTTACGAGACAAGTTCGTTTCCGTCTTTGGCCGGATACAATGCCGTCTCGCTCGGCATCGGAGGGGCGATCGACATCCGGCCGACGGCGGCGCTGATTGCCGAGGTAATCCCCACCGTCTACAACGGCCGGCCTCTGGGGATTCACCGCCCAGCGTACTCGATTGGCATCCAGAAGAAGATCTGGCGGCATGCCTTCACGTTTGGTTTTAGTAACAGCCCGGGCACCACGGTCTCACAACGCGCGGGGACTGATGCGAGCTATCTTGGGGCACCGTCCGCGGACACGCCTAGCGGCCTTTTCATAGGGTTCGATCTGACGAGACAGGTTCACTGAAGGAGCATTTGCGGCTGGAGATGGTTGTTGAAGGCGCCACCCTTGAACTGTGCCAATTGCGCGCCGGTCGCCTGCTAATTCAAAAGTAATGCCGACTTTCAGAGCCTGCCCTGAGCGAAGCGAAGGGCCGGCATATGCTGGCCTGAAGGCCAGCGCTACCAGTTGAATAATTACGGTACTCGCACCGGTTTTTTTTACAACTTTGTTACAAAGCTGCTACAATCACCTGGGGTCACCTATACTACGATAACGTTTCGGTAATAAACTGCGCACTCAGGGCGCACGGTTCCAGTTCGTCACGATCCTTGAAAGTGGTACCTGTCGCGGTGTCGCACGGGATCGATTTCTCCATAGGCGATTGGGGCATTGCTGTATGCGTTGTTCGTGAACCTTTAGAACGGCCTAAGCAGTCGCTCGAGGAGGTTTAGAGAGATGAGAGCCTCAAAGAAGGTCGTATTCTTCATCCCTTCCTTTTCAAGCATTGAGGCCACAGCCCCGCTGGGCCTGCTCGCCATTTCGACGCCGCTGCTCCGTGCCGGGTACGACGTGCGCATCATCGACTCCACAATCTCCCCTGATTACAAGTTACGAATTGCCGAGGAAGTGAAGGACGCGCTATGCCTGGGCATTTCGCTTGTCACAGGACCAATGATCCGCGAGACGGTGGAAGTGGCGCGTGCACTCAAGCAATGGAACCCGGAGTTTCCGATCATCCTGGGCGGATGGCATCCTTCCTTATTGCCCACGCAAACGCTGGAGGCGGAAGATGTGGACATCATCGTACGGGGTCAAGGTGAGGAAAGCATGCTGGCGGTGGCTGAGCGCTTGCGAGAAGGCGCGCCGCTCGATGATGTAGCAGGTGTCGGCTTCAAGCGCGACGGGAAGCTCCAGTTCACGCCCGAGCGACCGCTGAAAGGACTTGAGCTCATGCCGCCCAAGGCGTATCACCTGGCGGATTTCGACGCCTATGAACGCGTCTGCGGTCGCCGCTGGGCCATGTATACTTCCAGCCTCGCCTGCCCTTTCAACTGTGCCTATTGCACCAACGCGGGAGTTTACGGCCGCAAGTGGAATGCCCTGCCGGTCGACCAGGTGGTGGAGGAGACTCTGGACCTCACGCGGCGCTACCGGTTGGAACTGCTTTGGATGGCTGATGACAATTTTCTTGTGGACCTGGACCGCGCTCTGAAAATCGGAGAAGGGTTGATCAGGGCGGGCGCCACGTTCAAGTGGAGCGTACAGGCGACTACCAACCTGACGGCCCGCTTGTCAGTCGAGGAGTTGCGCCTGCTGCGCCGCTCGGGCCTGCACCAGATTTGCCAAGGAATCGAGACCGCTTCGCCTACCGTGATGAAGCTGATGAACAAAGGATTTCAGGACATTGGGGACATTTACCAGTCCATTGCACGTTGCCTCGAGGCGGACGTGATCCCTTCCTTCAACATCATTTTCGGTTTTCCGGGCGAGGGCCTGGCGGAACGGCGCGAGACAATCAGCTTCATGATGGATGTTTGCCGGCGGTTCCCAGGCGCCGAATTCTGGACCAACATCTTCACACCTTATCCAGGCTCGCCTGTCTTCTATCGCGCTAAGGAACTTGGCATCGAGGTGCCGGCGTCGCTGGAAGGTTGGGTGGACTATTTCCCGCGTTACACCGTTCTCCCCTGGCTCAAAGGCAAAGAGCACGAACGTGTGCAGATTATGCGGGACTATCTCCGCATCGCCTTTGACCGCAAACCTATTGCCGAGACGAAGAATGGCAGACTCGCCAGGAGCCTGCAGCGACTTACAGCTCTTCCGGCACGCTGGCGGCTCGACCACGATTTCTACGCTCTGCCGTGGGAGTTGTGGGTCAATCGGAAACTTAAACTTATTCGCAGCGTCCAGAAGCCGAAAGTCGACGCCAAGATGCTCGAGCCGGCAACTTCGCCGGGTTAACGACCATGAAAGACAAAGTTGTCCTCGTCTATCCGCCCTATGCAGGGCCGCCGCTGGGCCCGCCGCTCTGCTTGCTGTCCGTCGCATCGCCTCTCGTCGCGGCAGGCTTTCGGGTAGTGCTGATTGATGCGGCCATCCAACCGGACCTCGAGCGTGCCGTCGCAAAGCAGCTCGATGAGGCGCTTTGCCTGGGCATATCGTTTTTTACAGGCCCTATGATCGGCTCTGCAATCAGGGTGTCGCAGATGGCAAAGCGGATCAGGCCGGACTTGCCGATCGTCTATGGCGGCTGGCATCCGAGCTTGACGGCGGACCAAACTTTGAAGCCGGACTTCGTGGATGTGGTGGTGCGCGGCCAGGGAGAACTGACGCTCCTGGAACTTGCGCAGCGGTTGGCGGAAGGCAAGAGTTTGGAAGGTCTGCGCGGCGCTTCGGTCAAGATTGGAGGCAACGCGATCCGCAATCCGGAAAGGCCGGTCGAGAACATCAACAACTTGCCGACGCCGGCGTTCGAGCTGGGCGACTTCGACGCTTACGCGCGCGCGAGCGGCCTGCGCGAGCTGGGTTACGCGACGAGCGTCGGCTGTCCGTACGCCTGCAACTACTGCACGGACCAGGTGTTTTACAAGCGCCGCTTCAACGCTTACAGCACCGACCGGGTGGTGCGGGAGGTGCCCGATCTGGTCTCGCGTTATCGCCTGACGGACGTTGCATTCTTTGACTCAAACTTCCCCGTTGATGTGAAACGCGCCTTGGCCATTGCGCGCGGTTTCGTGGACAGTCGCGTCAGGTTCCGCTGGTCGGTTCAAGCTTCGACTGATCTTCTCTGCCGTATGAGCGATGAGGAGGTTCGCCTGCTGGCGGAAGGCGGCCTCCACTACCTGGGTTTCGGCACCGAGTCCGCATCCCAGGAAGTGCTGGCCATGATGAACAAGAAGCATCAACGGGTAGACGACATGTTCGAGACGGCGCGCAAAACCGAGCAGGCGGGAATTCGCGTCACCTATAACATCATTCTTGGGTATCCCGGCGAGACCGAGGCTGATCGGGTTGAGACGTTTCGCGTGATGAGCGAGCTGGCCCGGCAGCACTCGAATGTCAGCTTCTCCCCTAATATCTTCACGCCGTACCCTGGAATTCCCATCTGGCCTCAGTTGCGGCAGATGGGAGTGCGCGAGCCGGAGTCGCTTCGAGAGTGGGAAAGCCTGCCGCTGGGGAAAAACGTGCTGCCGTGGCTGAGGGGAGGTGAACTCGAGCGGCTGCAGCGGATGCTCGAGTTTTTCTTGTTGAATAACCAGATTCGTAAGGCGACTTCCGGGGTTCCCTGGCTCAGGAATGGCGTGCGAAAGGCGATGGGGGCGCCGCTTCGATGGCGGCTGCGGAAGAGTTACTTTTCCTTCCCGTGTGAACTCTGGCTGGCTCGTGCTACCGAGCGTTTAGTCACCCGGCGATCGCTCTTAACAGGACAGGCCCTGAGCCACAGTATGCAGGAAGTGTGTTGAGCGCCGTTCTCGGCAAATGTCGTTCCGGGCGCGGCGAGGAATCTCGCGCTGCCTCGACACCTAAGGCGGCCTAGGTGTTAGACGAGAGGATTTGAGCGAGATTCCTCGCTGCGCTCGGAGCGACCAGAACGGAAGACAGCGGTTCCGGTGGGAAGTTGTTGGAGGTAGCCTCTTGGTAGATGTTCTGCTCACTCACGCTTACCATCTCTTCTACGATCCGAAGCAGATACGCAAGATGCAGCCCTATCCGCCGCTGGGCACTCTCTATGCTGCGGCTCTGCTTAGGAAGCACGGGTTCTCGGTTACCCTGTTTGACACGATGCTGGAAGACCCGCGCGCAGGGTTCGAGGAGGCGTTACGCCTCTATCGCCCTCGAGTAGTTGCCCTTTACGAAGACAACTTCAATTTTCTCACCAAGATGTGCTTGACCCGCATGCGCGCAGTGGCTTTCGCGATGCTCGATGCCGCCGTTTCGATGGGCTCTACGGTAATCGCCGGCGGCTCCGATGCCTCCGACCAAACCGAAGAATACTTGCGGCGAGGCTTTGACTATGTCCTGCTCGGAGAGGCCGAATGGACATTGGTGGAGCTGGTCGCAGGGCTATTGGGGAACTCCGATTGCCGGCCCGAGCAAATCCCTGGCGTTGCTCTTCTCGATCCTGCTACGGACGAGCTAGTCCGGAGCCCCCGGCGGCCCATTCTGCGAGATCTTGATACGCTTCCCCTGCCGGCTCGAGACCTTATCCAGCCGGATGCGTACCGGAAGGCGTGGCGGGAGAGACACGGCTTCTTCTCAATGAATTTGGTTGCCAGCCGAGGCTGCCCGTATCGTTGCAACTGGTGCGCGCGGCCCATTTACGGTGACTCGTTCCACGTACGCTCCGCTGAGGGCGTGGCGGAGGAGATGAAGGAGCTCAAAGAGCAGTATCGAGCCGAGCACCTCTGGTTCGCAGACGACGTGTTCGGACTGAAGCATCATTGGGTGGAGGAACTGGCCGAAGCGGTTGAAAGACGGGCCGCTCGCATTCCCTTCAAAGTTCAGTCTCGAGTCAACCTGGTTACCTCAGAGGTGGCGTCCGCGCTCGGCCGGGCCGGGTGTACCGAAGTGTGGATGGGGGTCGAGTCCGGGTCGCAGAAGATCCTCAATGCCATGGAAAAAGGCACGCGCGTGGAATTGGTGGCGGAGGCGCGAGAGAACTTGCGCCGGCAAGGAATCCGGGCCTGCTTCTTCCTCCAGTTCGGCTATCCAGGCGAAACCTGGGAAGACATTCAGAATACCGTCGAACTGGTGCGCGAGACTCGGCCGGAGGATATCGGAGTTTCGGTTTCGTATCCTCTTCCCGGAACCGAGTTCTACGAGCGGGTGCGCGAGGAGCTGGGAGCAAAGCGAAACTGGGTGGACAGTGACGACCTTTCGGTAATGTTCAAAGGGACCTACACCAATGATTTCTATCGCGCTCTGCGCGACGCCTTGCATGCTGAGGTTGACACTTGGGCAACCCAGGAGCATCAAGGAAACGGGAACGGCGGGCCCCAAGGGAATCAGACACAAGGTAATTCGGCGGAAGTCGCGCGGCTTTGGCAGACAGTTGAACGTATGGAAAAGAGTTGTCGCAATGCCGAACCGACTTTGGTGTAACGCGGGCGACCCTGTCGTTGTAGGGGCGGCTCGCGAGCCGCCCCTACTTCAACAGGAGCGCCCACACTTCTTCAGGTAACACGCTGGCTTTGCGAAACGATAATGGACCTTCTTTTGACCCACGGCTACTTCCTTCATGAAGATCCTAAGGAGCTTCAGATCATGAAGCCCTACGTTCCTCTTGGGATCCTCTATATCTGTTCACACCTGCGCAAGGAGGGCGTAGAGGTGGAAGTATTCGATACTACTTTTTCCTCCCGGGCAGAGCTTTTTGAAATGTTGCGGACCGAGGCACCTTCCATCCTCGGCGTATATGCGAATCTCATGACGCGTGCCAATGTGATCGAGATTCTGCGGGTAGCGAAAGACGCAGGATGGCAGACCATTGTGGGGGGGCCCGAACCCGGCGCATATGCGACCGAGTACTTGGAAGCGGGCGCGGACATCGTGGTGGTCGGAGAAGGCGAAATCACGATGGAAGAACTGCTCCCGGCACTCAGCGCATCGAGGGCCGGGCGCCGCGATCTTGCCTCGCGGCTGGAGAACATTTGCGGGATCGCCTTCCGCGGTGAAGATGGTTCGCTGCGCCGCACTCCTCCGCGCCGTCAGATTACCGATCTCGACGCACAGCCTTGGCCGGAGCGCGAGGCCGTTGACGTGGATCGATACGTCAAGACCTGGCGCGAGCACCATGGCATGGGCTCGGTTTCTCTAATTACCGCGCGCGGCTGCCCTTACCGTTGCCGGTGGTGCAGCCATGAGGTATTCGGAAAGACGCACCGCCGCAGAAGGCCTGCGTCAGTGGCGGACGAGCTCGAGTGGCTGCTCAAGCGCTATCAGCCGGATATGGCGTGGCTGGCCGACGACGTATTCACTATCCATCATGGATGGCTTTTCCAATACGCGGCCGAGTTGAAGCGTCGTGGATTGAAGATTCCGTTCGAGTGCATTTCCCGCGCCGATCGGCTGAACGCGCGAGTAATCGATACATTGGCTGAACTCGGCTGCTTCCGAGTCTGGATCGGCTCGGAAAGTGGTTCGCAGCGGATTCTCGATGCGATGCAACGCGACGTGACTGTGGAGCAGGTCCAGACGGCCGTGTCTCTCGCCAAATCGCGCGGCATCAAGACGGGAATGTTTCTGATGTGGGGCTACCTGGGCGAAGAAATCGAGGATATCGAGGCGACGGTTGAACATGTCAAGAAGACAGACCCTGATGTGTTCTTTACCACGATTTCTTATCCCATTACGGGCACGCCATACTTCGAGGATGTGGCGCAGCAGCTTGTTCCTTTGGAATCATGGGCCGAAGGATCCGACCGGGATTTCCGGATTCGTGGCCGCCACTCCCGGCGATTCTATCAGAGCGCCGACCAACTGTTGCGCAACGAAGTGGAATTGGGCCGGCTCTTGAATGGGAACGGCGCGCCGATAGACCCCGTGTTAGTGGCCGAGCTTCAGGCAAAAATCGCGCAGGCCCGCGAAGGTCTGCGGGCGGCAGGCGCGGAGGTGGAGGCTTGATCGAGATGCCCGCGGCGCTTGCCTCTCCTGCCCGTGATGCGCCATTCGACCATGTAGCGGACACCTACGACGCGGTTTTCACCAATTCTCTCATTGGCCGCGCGCAACGCGACTCGGTGTGGGAGGAGTTGGACCGCTGCTTCCGTCCAGGCCAACGTATTCTCGAACTCAACTGTGGCACGGGGGTGGATGCTCTCCACCTGGCAGAACGCGGAGTCGAAGTGCTGGCCTGCGACGTCGCTCCTCGCATGATCCAAGTGGCTCGCGAGCGATTGAGTTTGCTTCGTGGAAGCTCGCGAGTTGATTTTCGAGTGTTAGCAACCGAGGAAATCGCCGTCTTGGCCGAGGAGGGCCCATTCGACGGGGTATTTTCCAATTTCGGGGGACTGAATTGCGTGCCCGACCTTTCGGGTGTGGCTCTCGACTTGGCGAAACTTTTGACGTCTCGAGCAAGAGCCTTGCTGTGCATGGCCGGGCCTCGAGTGGCCTGGGAAATCATCTGGTATCTGGGGAAGGGAAACCCTCGCAAGGCGCTGCGACGTTTCAAGCGCGGTGGCACCGTCGGACGCCTTGCCGAAGGTGTGACCGTCGAAGTTCGCTACCCGTCAGTGGGCGCCATGGCTCGGCTGTTCGCTCCGGAGTTTCGGCTGCTGCGGATTAAGGGAATCGGCGTTACTGTGCCGCCTTCTTACTTGGAACCGCTCGCGCAGCGCTTTCCGAGGGTGCTGAAGACACTGGTGGGCGCCGATCGCTTGCTGAGCCGCGTCCCTGTGTTTCGCGCTTTGGCGGACCACATCCTTTTGGAATTTCAGAGGGTCGACTTTAGCGCCAGCGACGCGCCACCGGGTTTGAAGGTTTTAGAAGATCAACCAACTGTCATCCTGAGCGAAGCGAAGGATCCCCGCAGTCTGCGATGATTCGGCGAATTGCGAACAACTGCAGGGATCCTTCGCTTCGCTCAGGATGACAGGATCTGAACTCGTTCACAGCCTCTTGTGGTGCGGCCGCAAGGCCGGCGTTGTCCAGGAGGCGGCTTCCATCTCCCAGGAGATCGCATGATCGTGCTCTACAATCCCAAGGCGATGAGGAGGCCCTCGAACCGGCGCTTTCCGCTCTCGGTGCTTTCCATCGCCGCGATTCTCGAAGGCCGTGAAGAGTATGAGATCGTGGATGGCAACCTTGATCCGAATCCCCAGGAAACGCTTGCCGCGTTGATGCGGGAGAAGCCGGTCGAGTTGCTGGCCGTCTCGGTGATGCCCGGTCCACAAACCAAGAGTGTTGTGGAAACCTTGCCGGAACTCCGGCGGAGCTTTCCCCACATCCCGACCGTTTGGGGAGGATACTTCCCAACCAACTACACCGAGGCGGCGCTGAATGCGCCATACGTCGATTTTGCGGTGCGCGGCCAGGGTGAAGATACGTTCCTCGAGCTTCTGAGTGCGCTGCGAGGAGAGCGCGGCGTGGAGGGCATTCGGGGGCTTTCCTATAAAGACTCAACGGGCAAGCAGATCCACAACCCCGAACGCCCTTTGAAAAGCCCCGGATTGTTTCCCTGGTTTCCCTACTACCGTCTTCCGGTTGATAAATACCTGCTGCCCACTTATCTCGGCAAACGGACAGCCGTTCACCAGGCCAGCATCGGATGTCCTTACAGTTGCAATTTCTGCGGCGTCACGACCTTTTCCGGGAGCCGGGAGAAGATGGAGCCGCCCGAGCGAACTGCCGCCATCCTTCAGCATTTGGTGGAGAAATACCGCGCTGACGCGGTGCAGTTCTACGACAACAACTTCTTCCTGAGGGAGGATGACGCGCGGGAACTGGCGGAGCGCATGCAGCCACTCAATTTGCGCTGGTGGTGCGAGGCGCGGATCGATGCGATGCTGCGTTATTCCGACGCGACGATCGAGGCGATCCGTCGCGCGGGATTGACAATGGTCTATGTAGGGGCCGAATCTGGCTCCGACTGGGTGCTGAAGGAGATGAAGAAGCAACTCAAGGCGGAGCAGATACTCGAGTTTGCAGCACGCATCCGGAAATTCGACATCATCCCTGAACTCTCTTTTTGCATGGGCAATCCCAAAGCTCCGGAGCAAGATACGCGAGAATGCCTGGCCTTTATTCGCAAGGTCAAGCGCCTGAACCCGGAGGCGGAAATTGTGGTCAACACTTACACGCCCGTTCCGCAGCGCGAGAGGATGTACGGGGGCGTGGAAGACCAAGTCCAGTTTCCCGAGACCCCGGAGGAATGGGCGACGGACCGCTGGCAACGATTCACCACCCAGAAAGACCCCTCGGCGCCGTGGCTGCGACCGCACACAAAGCGGCTGATCGATAACTTCGAGCTGGTCGTGACCTCGCGCTGGCCAACCATGCAAGACTTCAGGTTACCTCGCTGGGGGCGTTGGCTGTTGAAGTTGCTGAGCGACTGGCGCTACCGGCTCAGTTTCTACTCGTTTCCCTTCGAATTGAGATGGACACAGCGATACTTCAAGCTCCGCAAGCCTAAAGAGGAGAGTCTGTGAAGGCAGTCGAGAGTCGAGAGTGGAGAGTCGGGAGTCGCCCGTCAACCCGTGTCTCCCCAGGCGAAGGTTACAGGCTTTGGGCCGCAACCTACGACAGCAGCCTGAACCCGCTGCTGTCCCTCGAAGACCGAGCCCTGCGTCCCATGCTGCCGGAATTACGGCACAAGGACGCCCTGGACATCGGTTGTGGGACAGGCCGGTGGCTTTGCACCCTCATTGACCTCGGTGCTGGCTCAGTGGTGGGAGTGGACGCCAGTCGCGAGATGATCATGAACGCAAGAGCCAAGCCGGCGCTTCGCGGTCGTCTCGTTATTGCTGACAGCTCTACGCTTCCACTTCGGCCGAAATCGGCGGACGTGATTGTCTGCTCCTTCACTATCGGCCACGTCTTCAACGCGTGCGGACTTGCAAACGAACTCGCCCGCGTGGCGCGGCCGGGCGCCGATGTCTTTGTCACCGACATGCACCCTGCGGCCTGCGCGCTCGGATGGCGCTGCGCCTTTCGGTTCGCCGATCGGACGCTCGAGATCGAGACCTTCGTCCACGCCTTGCCGGATCTCCGCGGGTCATTCGAGGACGCACGGTTCAGTCTTGTGAAGTCCGTCGATTTCCGTCTCGGCGAACCGGAAAGGCGAATCTTCAGGGCAGCAGGCAAGGGCAGCATGTTCGAGTCAGCACGCGCAGTGCCCGCGGTGCTTGTCCTTCATTTCAGACTGAGCGTTTAATTGACTGATCTCGAGACCATTTCGAGCTCCCCGAATGCCGCGTCGCCACGTTTCGATCCGCACCTTCGCTCGCTCCCGATCCTTGTTTTATTCCCCCACAATCGCTGCAACTGCCGTTGCATGATGTGTGATATCTGGCGCATCCGTCAGGTCCGGGAGATTACAGCCGACGACCTTCGTGTTCACATTGAGTCCTTGCGAAAACTCCGGGTCCGGTGGGTTGTCTTTTCCGGGGGAGAACCGCAGATGCACACCGATCTGGCGGCGCTCAGCCGCCTCCTCAGAGCGGAAGGCGTGCGGCTCACGCTGCTCACTGCCGGTCTGCTGCTGGAAGCTCAGGCTGCGACGATTGCGAAGACGATGGACGATGTCATTGTATCGCTTGACGGTCCGCCCGATATTCACAATCAGATTCGGCGTGTGCGTGATGCATTCGAAACTCTCGGTCGTGGCGTACTCGCCTTGCGGGAGATCAGGCCCCAGATCGAAATCCGAGGGCGGGCGACCGTGCAAAAGGCGAATTGCGCGCACCTCCGAGCCGTCGTCGCCGCAGCCCGGCAACTAGGCTTGATTTCCATTTCTTTCCTCGCGGCTGACGTGACTTCGGAGGCATTTAACCGCCCCGGGGGCTGGCCCGCGAATCGTCAGGGCACAGTCGCCCTCGGAGGGGAGGAGATTGCGGCGCTCGAGCAAGAGGTCGAGTTGCTCATTGAGCAGCACGGGAATCAGATCGAAAGCGGCTTTATCTTGGAGAGCGCGGAGAAAACTCCGCCGCATCGTGCGCCATTTTCGAGCGCAACTGGGTGAGGTTGCTCCTGTCGCGCCGACTTGCAACGCGCCCTGGGTTTCGGCGGTCGTCGAAGCCGACGGTACGGTGCGCCCGTGCTTCTTCCATAGGCCCATCGGCAACATTCACGAGAAGGCGCTCATCGAAATCGTCAACGGTAATCCCGCTGTGGAATTCCGGCGGCAACTCGATATCCCCGCCAACCCGGTTTGCCGGCGCTGCGTCTGTTCGTTGCATTGGTCGCCAGAGGAGACGCCGCCGGCATGACATGGCAATGGACTTATCATATTCGCTAAGGTAAGAGCCGCCTTCAGTCAATCCGGCCATGTGTGTTGGGTCCCGCGAAGCGGGACACCGTGAGTAGCCGTAGGTGAAACCTACGGAAAATGAAGCGTCCATCAACATTCCGGCCCTGGAGGGGCCGACCCGACCGAGGTCAACCCCGTTGGGGTTGGCCTGATTTGGGAACGCTCCCGTCATCCGCAGGTTAAAACCTGCGGCTACTTACGGTTGGCCCCATTCGGGGCCGCTCGGTCAAGCCGTCTCTAAGCGCTTATGATGGACTTATCCCGCCTGCTGCTTCTGACGAGCGTGCATCTTCTCAAACGCGGCGCGCCCGCGCTGTTCGATTTCTGCCGGGGTCAAGTCTTCTTTGTGCGTCCCTATCGACCACTTATGGCCGAACGGATCGGTGACCTGGCCGTAGCGATCTCCCCAGAACTGATCCATCACGGGCATTAGGGCCTTTGCTCCGGCCGCAACGGCCTGATTGAAAAGCTTATCCACGTCTTCGACGTAGAGGTGAAGGTTTACCGGTGAATCTCCCAGAGAAAGCGGCGACTTGGGGCCCATGCCGGGGAACTCTTCGGCTATCATCAGAATCGAATCGCCGATCTTGAGATCGGCGTTCATGATCTTCCCGTCTGGAGCGTAGTGGATGCCTCGCACTTGAGCGCCAAAGGCCTGCTTGTAGAAATCGATGGCCCGTGGGGCATCTTTGACGGTTAGATAAGGGGTCAGAGTGTGGAATCCTTCCGGAATTGGTTTCGCTGCCATGTTGTCTCCTCCAAAACAAGAGTAGGAAATCAGAGCCGAAGCGCTGAAAAGCGTGCGGCAACCTGATCAACCGGTGTCTCAACCGGCGACACCATAAACTGTCGGTTCAAGCCCTTGCTTCCTATGCATCGTATCACAGGCGGGGATAGGCCTGGCAAGGCGTGGCGCGTTCTCACAGTAACCGTCACTGTGCACCGGAAGACTTGCTGCCGGCTGCTATGGCTGCATCTAATCGCAGCAGGAATAATCTCACCTCTTCGGGGCTCTCCAGGAGGAAGCGCGCCGCAGTTCGGGGATGCTTGCCAACGCGGATGGTCAGTCCATTGGGAAGGTCTCTGAAAGCAGACTCGTCTGTGCCGTCGTCGCCGACAAATATGGCGAGTGTGGGTTGTGGCAACTCGGAGAGAAGCGCCAAAACCGACGAGCCCTTCCCGGAAATCTGGCGCGGAAGCAGTTCCCATACCTTATGACCTCGGAGCATGTGGATACGCGGTTTTAGATCACGAAGAACCTCTTCAACAATCACCCGCGCCGACCGGACTGCGCGCGCCGACGCGGCGCGGTAATGAACGGCGAGGGCCAGACCCTTGTCCTCCAACCTGATTTCAGGCAAGCTCGAGAGGCGCCGCTCGAGAACCTCGCGGGCTTCCCGGAGCGGGCCCCGCTCCGCGCGCAGAAGGGGGACGCGCCTCCCTTCCCAGCCGTGCAGCCCGAGCAGGCGAATGCCCTGCACGTTCACGAGCCTACTAATATCAGCTAGTCTGCGGCCGCTGATAACATAGGTCTTCAGTCGCTGGTGCCGCGCGAGACCCTGGAGCGCCCTCCGCAATGGCAGGTCCAGCGGCTCCACGTCGCTGGGCAGTTTGCGAAGCGCCACCAGGGTCCCGTCAAAATCAAGAAAAAGCGCCAAGCTCTTAGCAGAACGGATCGATCGGACCACTTGGGGCCAGCAATCGAAGAGATGCGGGGCCGCGATGCTCCGGGCGGCACTTAACGAGGACGCGTGGTCCCCTCGCCTCTTAGGTTCCGCGTCTGTGTCATGATCCTCACTTCCTTTCACGATCAGGTCCCCTCCTTTATCTTACGACCGGCCGAAGTCGGCACTGGCATAGGTCCCCCTTGGCCAAGCGCCCGCAGCCAACTAGAAATTCAGCTGCTTTAAAAATCGATGCGCCCGGTAGCGCGGACCCCCGGTGTTGGGGTACGCGGCTTGCCGGCGGCCCCACGGAAGAACCGCGGACCCCAGAAGCGGGGGTCCGCGCTACCAAATGTGGGCAGCGATGACTTTAATTTGCATGGTTTCTGGGTGCCCGTCAGCCGACGGACACGAACGGTTGCCCTCAACACCGTACGACGCTCGCTTCGATTTCCGCCAGACGGACGGGCCGGCGTTCTTCATAGGACTTGTGTGCTGCCAGGCCCATCACCACCGGAACACGGCCATCTTCACCGTTCACCGGTGTGGGATGATTGTGGATGACGGCCTCAACGAAGCAGCGCAGTTCGGTGGCAAAACTCTCGCGGTAGCGATCCATGAAGAAGTTCAGCGGCAAGTCTTTCCTTATCTCACGCGCGGTGCTGACCGTCACTTGGTTGGGGTAGCAGTTTTCGGTGGAAACGGCGCCGCGGCTGCCCAGAATCTCAACCCGCTGGTCATACCCGAAGGCCGCCTGGCGGCAATTGTCGATCGTTCCAATTACCCCATTGCGAAATCGGAGTACGATCACCGCCGTATCCAAATCCCCCGCCGCGCCAATCGCTTCGTCCACCATCACGCCACCCGCCACGAATATTTCCTCGACTTCATCGCCTATCAAGAACCGCGCCATGTCGAAATCGTGGATCGTCATGTCGAGGAACATGCCTCCCGATGCCTTAACAAAGGAAATCGGCGGCGGGGCGGGGTCCCGACTGACAATGTGTATCAGGCGCGGCGTTCCAATCTCACCAGATTCCACCGCACGCCTCACTCTCGCGAAGTTCGGGTCGAACCTGCGATTGAAGCCGATTTGCAGCTTCACACCGGCCTTGGCCACCGCTTCCAAAGCGGCGTCGGTCGTCGCCAAATCGTGAGCAATCGGTTTCTCGCAGAAGATGTGCTTGCCGGCACCCGCGGCCTCGACTATCAACTTTGCGTGCGTGTCCGTTGAGGAGCAGATGAGGACGGCTTCGACGCGGGGATCATTCAGAATATCGCTAGAGGAGGCGGCGACGGTGGCGATGCCGCATCGGTTCGCCAAGCGCTGAGCGGAGTCGTGGTCGAGGTCCGTGATGGAAACGATCTTCGCTTCGGGTATTCCGAAGGCAGCGGTTTCCGTATGTACTTTCCCGATTCTGCCTGCTCCGATGATGCCGATACGAAGTTGATTCGTGTCCATAAAGTCTCCGTGTGCTAAACAGGGCTCGATGAACGCCCGTGTAGGCCCGGAGGGCCGCCAGAGAGTAGCCCACGGCGTGAGCCGTGGGATCGAGGAGCAACCTGGGTTGCCTCAGCCCCGGAGGGGCGGCAGAGGCTCCCGCACCATGCCTGTCGCCCCATCCGGGGCTGTGCACATGAACGCTGCATCCGGTCCTTCAACTGAAACAGGATTCAATCGACCGCAAGTATTCCCGGTTGCGGCGGGCGCTCTCTTTGGGCGATCCCATCCCGGGCAGCACATCCTGTTCCACCAGCACGTAGCCGTCATAACCTCGCCGGGCAAGCCAGCGCAGGACCGCGGGAAAGTCCACCGAACCCTTTCCCAACTCGCAGAACACGCCGTGCCGCAGCGCGGTGAAGTAGTCCCACTCTTCCGCTCGCGCCCGCGCCGCTATCTTCGGATCGCAATCCTTGAAATGAACATACCAGACGCGGTCGCCAAACCGTTCCAGCGCCTCGACCACCCCGGCGTGGCCCGCGCCATAGGTGAAGTGACCCGTATCAAAAACCAGTCCGACTTTGCGAGGGTCAGTCAATTCCAGGAACCGGGCAATCTCTTCCGGCGTCTCGACGTAACCGGCGCAATGGTGATGAAACACCGTGCGCAGTCCAGTTTCCTCGCGAACCGCGTGTGCCAGGCGATTCGCCCCGTCGGCGAAGACGTTCCACTCCGCCGCGCTTAACCCTGTGCCCCGCTGGATTCGCCCGGCCATGCGTGTACGCTGCGGATCCGCGCCGTTATTGTCCGCCAGCACCAGGTACGGTGCAGGAGTAGAGGCGACGGCCGACAGAAGCCGTGCGGTCTCGACCGCGCAGGCGATGCCGGCATCGTGTGCCAGAGGGTCTTTCAAAGCCACTGGCACAAATGCTCCAAGCATCACCAGTCCCCGCCGTGCGAGTTCGTCCCGGAGCAGTACCGGCTCTGTCGGCATATAGCCCCAATCGCCCAGCTCAGTCCCGGTGTACCCGGTCTCGACCAGTTCGTCCAGCATGCGGGTATACCCGATCTGTTCCCCCTTAGCCGCTTCAAATTCCAGCGTCCCCCACGAGCACGGAGCATTTCCGACCAGTAGATTCGGCATGAGTTGTCCTTTAGCAGGCTGTCGAAAAACTCGACCCGCATGTCATCCTGAGCGCAGCGAAGGATCTCCGCAGTTTGTGGCTGCTAGTAAACCAAGCAACTGCTGAGATCCTTCCTTCGCTTCGCTCAGGACCGCCTCCGGCCCCCGAAGATCACGTCATTCCCGCGAAAGCGGGAATCCATTGTCTTCCGGATAAACAATGGACCCCCACTTTCGCGGGGGTGACGACGACGGGGTCATCATTTCCTCAGGATGACAGATCACCGCTCGGCGCGCTACTCCCCCCTCTTGCCGCCGGCGATGTGGTAGAGCTGTTTTCGCCGGGCTTCAACGTAACGCGCGCGCGATTCCCGCACGCTCTCCGTCTCTGATACCTCCGCCACCGCCACGTCCCACCACGATTCGTACCCGGGCACGCGCTCCTCCCGCTCGGTTTCGATCACCACCACGGTCGTCCTGTCCAGACTTCTGGCTTTCTCGAGAGCGCGCTTGAACTCAGCCAGTCCCCGGGCCCGTATCGCACACGCTCCCAGGCTGCGCGCGTTGGCCTCGTAGTCGACCGGCAGGAAGTCCCCTTCGAGTTTCCCAGATTCTGCCACCCGCAGGCGGTACTCGGTGCCAAAACCTTGCTGCCCGAGGGACGCGCTCAGCCCGCCGATGCTGGCAAACCCGTGGTTATCCACCAGCACGATGATGATTTTCACTCCCTCCTGCACGGAGGTGACAATCTCGCCCGGCATCATCAGGTAGGTCCCGTCACCTAGAAAGACATAGACCTCGCGCGTCGGGTCCGCCAGTTTGGCGCCAATCGCTCCGGGAATCTCGTACCCCATGCACGAATAGCCGTACTCGAGGTGGTAACCGTTGGGCGTGCGCGTGCGCCACAGCTTGTGCAGATCGCCAGGATGGCTGCCGGCAGCGGAAACCAGAATGTCGCGAGGCCCCGCAGCCTCCCACATCGCCCCAATCACTTCGCTTTGTGCCGGGCGAGGCTCGAGGCCGAGGTGGAAGAGGCGATCCACCTCTGCTTCCCACTCCCGCTTCAGGCAAGCAATTCGGTCCGTGTAGGCTTCTCCCACGCGGAAGCCGGCCAGCGCTGCAGTGAGTCGCTCGAGCGCTACGCGCGCGTCCGACACGAGAGGAATCGCGCCCACCTTGAAAGCGTCGAACTCCGCCGTGTTGATGTTCACAAAGCGCACATGAGGGTTCTGGAACGCGGTCATGGAGGCAGTAGTGAAATCCGAATACCGCGTACCGATGCCGATCACGAGGTCAGCATCCCGCGCCAACCGGTTGGCGGCCAGCGTCCCCGTGGCCCCCACGGCTCCGGCGCACTGCGGATGATCGTAAGCGAGGGAGCCTTTGCCGGCTTGCGTCTCGCCGACCGGGATACCCGTGGCCTCGCAGAACTTCGCCAGCGCTTCGGACGCTTCGCTGTATAGCACTCCACCGCCCGCTACCAGGAACGGTTTCCGGCTGCGGCGAATCGCTTCCACGGCGCGCGCAAAACTCGCCGCGTCCGGCTCCGGACGACGGATGAGCCACACACGCTTGCCGAAAAGCTCTTCAGGATAGTCGTAAGCTTCCGTCTGCACGTCTTGAGGCAGCGCCAGCGTCACCGCTCCACAATCGGACGGCGAGGTGAGGGCGCGCATCACTTCCGGCAACGCTGTGATCAACTGTTCTGGGCGGTAGATGCGGTCCCAGTAGCGTGAGACAGGCTTGAAACAGTCGTTCACGCCGATATCCTGCGTCGAAGGCGACTCGAGTTGCTGAAGCACCGGCGCCACGTTTCGCCGTGCAAAGATGTCTCCGGGAAGCAGTAAAACGGGCAGCCGATTGATCGTCGCCAGGGCAGCGCCTGTAATCATGTTCGTGGCGCCTGGGCCAATCGAGGAGGTACAGGCGAAAGTGCGCAGGCGATTGCTGGTCTTGGCGTATCCGCACGCGAGATGAACTGCCGCCTGCTCGTTGCGCACCGGAATGTAGGGAAGGTCCAGGTTCTGCTGCAATGCCTGGCCGATTCCCGCCACGTTGCCATGGCCGAAGATTCCGAGCACGCCGGAAAAGAACCGGTGTTCCTCTCCGTCACAAATTGACTTCCGGCAATCGTTTCGCCGGAAATGTCTTTGCGCCAGGGTATCTCGAGAGGCCGCCTGCGAGTACCATGGGAGTGATGGCTACCGCAAAATTGTCCGAATTCCGTAACGAATCGTATGCGGATTTTTCCCAGTCCGAAAATCGCCGCGCCATGGAGTCCGTGCTCCAAAAAGTGCGCTCGCAATTCGGCCGTGAATATCCATTGCGCCTGGCAGGCGATGAGATCGCTACCGGCGACAGGCTGATCTCCGTCAATCCGTCCAACCCCGGCGACATCGTGGGCATCCATCACCGAGCCGACGCCGCACTGGCCGGCCGCGCGGTGGAATCGGCGTATCAGTTCTTTCCCGAATGGAGCCGCACCCCGGCCGCTGAGCGCATTCGCATGACCCTCGATGTCGCGCGCATTCTGCGTCTGCGCAAGTTCGAGTTCGACGCTTGGATGATTTACGAAGCCGGCAAGACCTGGCCCGAGGCGGAAGCCGATGTGTCCGAAGCCATCGATTTCTGCGAGTATTACGCGCGTGAGATGGCACGCCTGGCGGGCCCGCAGCCGGTCCACCAACTCCCCGGCGAGCATGACGAGATGGTCTACATTCCTCTGGGCGTGGGCATCGTGATTCCGCCGTGGAATTTTCCCTTGGCGATCCTGGTTGGCATGACCGTGGCTTCGCTGGTCACCGGCAACACGGTAGTGTTGAAGCCTTCGAGCGAGACACCGACCATCGCCGCTCAATTCGCCGGCGTACTGCTCGAGGCCGGTTTTCCAGA
>CAWIUZ010000138.1:0-4107 GCA_963838915.1 uncultured Acidobacteriota bacterium | reverse complement strand
TGCACATAGCGAAAACCGTAATAGGAGAAGCGCGGATGCCAGGTCTCATCGCCGCCGCCTTTCAAGGTGTAGGTGAAATACTCTGGCCCACCCGAGCTTCTTTGGGTGACGATGCCCTTTGCGTCGAGCAATTCGCCCGGAGTAAGGCGGACGGCAACGCCGGCCTTGCCGCGCACGGTAATTTGCGGCCAGCCGGCAAAATTCTGTCCAAGGTCGTAGACGTGGATTCCTTGCGCAGGCTCGCTGACTTTGATGGGATGGAAAACTTCCATCACCTTGATGGGCGGCTGTGCCTGCGAAAACAGGTGTTCCGTGGAATCGTCGACGATCTCCACCGTCTCCCAGCCCTTTGCGGCAAAGCCCGGCTCATTCCATCCCGGCTGCTCTGCGCGCGCATCGTAATCTTCGCCGCCATAGATGCAGGAGAAGCGGATGGGGCTTGGCGCTACCCTCCACTTGTAGTCGGAAATGATATTTTGGACCGTGCCGTCGTCGGACTCGATACGAAGCAGCAGGATGAATTTCGGGCGGCCCATGCTCCCAGTGAACTTGACGTACCGGCCGCCCGCGACGTTGTACATACCATTCCCCAGGATCACCCCTACGGCGTTCGCGCCGGGGCGCAGCAAGTCATCAACCTCGTACGTTGCGTACAGATTGGTGCGGCGATAATTCGTCCAGCCGGGTTCCAATACGTGGTCGCCGACCTTGCGGCCGTTGAGATAGAGTTCGAAGAAACCCAATCCGCAGATGTAGGCGGTGGCGCGGGTCACCTTGCGCGTTACCGCAAATTCGCGACGGAACATCGGTAGCGGCCCGGAGTCGAGCGCCGTGCGGCTCCAGGCAATCCACGCGGCGTGCCAATCCTCGGGCTTCAGGATTCCCATCGTCCAGCTTGCCGCGCGACTCCATCCTGAGGGCGCGCCTGCCCTGTCCCACACCCGCAGCTTCCAGTAGCAGCGCTGGTGCGAGACTAGGGGCCGGCCGGAGTACTGGATATTGATGCTCTCGTGGCTTGCTACCTTGCCGCTGTCCCACAAATCCGCTTGGTTCGCTTCCAGCCTGGCGGGCGTTGAGGCAACGAGAATCTGAAAGGCGGATTGCGACTGCGCCCTTGCGTCGCTGGCCAGGCTCCAACTAAGCCGAGGCCGGCCGGCGTCAATTCCGAGCGGCTCGACCCGGTACTCAGAACGCAGGTTCTGGGGTGTAATGCCCGGCGCCAGAACGGCCAGCAACAGCAGAGTGTGCATTCAGCCTCCGCGGATCGGGAGATCGGGAGATCGGGTGATCGGGTGACCAAGAGGAAAAGGTACCGAATTAACTGTCATTCCGAGCGAAGCGAGGAATCTCGCTCTGCGTTCGCGAATTCCGGAAGAAACCACCAGGGCTAGATTCCTCGCTTCGCTCGGAATGACACGGTTTGGTGTTCCGTCGCTTACCCGATACCCGATAACTCTAGACGATGTCCTCCGTCTTCGGGTCCCAGCGCACGGCGCGCTTCTTGTGGTAAGAGGTGATGGACATCTGGCAGGCGATGGCCGCGCGGTAACCGAGTTCGAAGGGACAATTCGGTTCCTTGCGGCTGCGCATGCAGTCGAAAAAATTCTGCATGTGGACCGGGGTGCCCTCGAAGTATCCCTTGGCCTGGCCGCCCTCCGGGCTTTCGGTGCACATGGTTTCGACGCCGCGCATCTCGCCGCCTTGCGCCTGGAAGCGCACCTGGTCGCCTTCGTTGCGCGAGACTGTGCCCTTGTTGCCCAGCAGTAAGTCATGTCCCTCGCCATAGAAATCGTTCCCGAACATCGAGTTCCAGGTGAAAAGGATCTTGTCTTGCAGCATCGAAATATCCATCGTGTCGGGCACCTGCATTTTCGGCGAAAGCAGATTGGCGCCCGTCATGGTGACGCTGTCGGGAATCTTGAAATCCATGAGCTTGTACCAGAATCCGACCTGGTGGACCATGTTCTCGAATACGTTGCTGCCGTCGTAGTCCCAATAGAAGCGCCAGTTCATGTAGCGCTGCGGGTCGAAGGGATGCGGAGCCGCCTCGCCCAGGAAGCCTTTCCAATCCACGTGCTGCGGGTCGCAATCGGCAGGAATTTCGCGTGTCCATCCGCCGTAAGGAGCGTTGCGATAGTGATGCGTATGAAGGGCGGTGATGAGGCCCAGCTTATCGGCAGCGACCATCTCGTGAATCGTGGTGAAGCCCGGAGTGCTGATGGCCTGAATCCCCACCTGCACCACGCGGCCAGACCCCTCGAAGGCCTTCTTCATGCGGCGCGCGTGGTCGGGATTGAACGCCATGGTCTTTTCCTGGTAAACGTCCTTTCCTGCCTGGATGGCGGGTACAAAGTTCAGCGCGTGTTGGTGCTGTGGAGTAGCGATCAGCACCGCGTCGATGGATTTATCGTCGAGCACTTTGCGGAAATCCTGGTAGGTATGGATAGAAGGAACTATAGCCTTCACTTCATCCAGGCGCCGCGTGTAGACATCCGCCACGGCCACCGCTTCGACATTGGGACACTTGATGGCGGCGTGAAAGATCTCCTGGCCGCGGTCCCCGCCGCCAATCAGGCCGATCCGGATGCGGTCGTTGGCACCCAGCACGCGGCTGAATGGGAAGATCCCCGAGGCGGCCATCGCCGCTGAGCTTCCCAGGGCTTGCTTTATGAAAGTACGCCGAGTTGACATCGGTACGCTCCTTAAATGAAAAGAATTTCAAATCTGGAATTTGGGATTTTCATGTGACTGCGGATCCCCTCACCCGGCCCGCGCCGGCTGATGAAAGCGCCGTCGCAGTCCACCCTCTCCCCCAAGGGGGAGAGGGCAAAGCAGCGCGGGAGATCATCATTCGTCAGTCGGCGATCGACAATCGTCAATCTACTTGCACCCACAAGTGCGCGATGGCCGTCTGTCCCACCCGGTTCGTGCGTTCGACGCGGACGATGTAGTCTCCCTGTCTGGCGAAAGCGTGCGCAGTGACGGCGAATCCGTTCTTCGCGTGTTCGTCGACGTTGCCATCGGATTTGGTTGTGGCCGTCGCGCCGTCGCCAAACGACCAATGCTCTTCCCCGTCCGTCGTGCCGAACGTTCGCACCTTGAAGGTGACAACCTTTCCCGCCACAATCCCCATCGTCGGCCAGTAAGCGGCCTGAATCGAGGGCGGAACCTGTTCGGGGTGTTTCGGATCGAGCACGTTGACGGTTTCAAAGTCGTAAGTTGTGTGGCCGCCGGCGTCGGTGATTTTCAGGATTTCGCTATACGTACCGGCCTTTGAGTAAGCCCGCTCCACTTTCGTTCCGGAAGCGGTCCGCCCGTCGGTGAAGGTCCAATCGTAGCGCGCAATGTGCGATTGGCTCCACGATCGCGACCCGTCGAGCGTCGCCTTTTCCCCTGCTAGTATGGCTTGATGGGGCCGGGCCACGGCGATCAGGTGCGGCTTGTACTGCCGCTGATACGCTTCCCACAAGAAGGCATAGCCTTCCTGAGTTCCCCATTGGCCGGAGGGCTCGAGGCTGATGATCTCGAAGTGGAGGTGCGACCAGCCGCCGCTCCCGCCTTCTTTCCCGAGCGTGCCGATCTTCTGCCCCTGGACCACGCGTCCCCCGAGCTTCACCGACGGGTCATAGGAATACAAGTGCGTGTAGCGCGTGTACCAGCCCCGCGCATCTTCCACCCAGATCGTATCGTTGAATTCCCGGTCGATTGCCGGGTTGTCTTTCACTTTGTCGATCACCGCGGTGCCGAGCCCCACCACAAGGCCATCAGTCGCCGCGATGACGTCCGTCAAGCCCTCCGCGCCGCCAATGTCGAGGCCCGCGTGATAGTAGATTTTCTCGGTTGTGATCCGCTCGCCGTGATCGACGTAAGTCGGCTCGTTGCCCATTTGTGTTCCCGAGGCGAACCAGCGCTGCCGAACCGGATAGAGCATCGATCCCGGCGGCATATACGGCGACCCGGCCGGCCAAACGCGCAGCCGGGCGTCTTTCACCAAGCCCCAGTGGTCGCGATTGCTATTCTGGTAGTAGGCCTTGGTCACCGTGCAGTCCACCTGCACACCGCCCACCTCAACCGGCAGCCGATAGTTCCCGCAGATGAGCGTGGCCC
>CAWIUZ010000137.1:0-8726 GCA_963838915.1 uncultured Acidobacteriota bacterium | reverse complement strand
ACTCCTGGTTGCTTTGACGCTTCGATCCCTCTGCAATATTTGTGGGCACGGAAGCCGCCGCCCGTCGCAACTGGGAAATTAGACCAAAACGCTCCCCGGAAGGAAAATTGGCGGTAAGGCGATAAACCTCAAGTGTTAGCAGGTGGCTTCGCTGCCAAACTTTGAGATCCGTAAAGCGCTGCACGGTCCTTCCTTTCGAGTCGACGCCGTTCTTACCACTCTCGACTTTCGACTCTCGACTCTCGACTGTCCCTACGCTGCCGACTTCAGTTTTTCCGCTCTCTCGAGAGCCTCCTCGATAGTCCCCATCATGTAAAACGCCTGCTCGGGAATATCATCGTACTTGCCTTCCACGAGCTCTTTAAAGCCCTTGATGGTGTCCTCGAGCTTCACGTAACGGCCCTCGAGCCCCGTAAACTGCTGGGCCACAAAGAAGGGCTGAGAAAGGAAGCGTTGGATCTTGCGCGCCCGCGCCACTGTCAACTTATCCTCTTCGGAGAGTTCGTCGATGCCCAGGATGGCAATGATGTCCTGAAGGTCCTTGTATTTTTGCAGGATGGCCTTTACGGCGCGCGCCACCCGGTAATGCTCCTCGCCCACGATGCGAGGGTCCAAGACGCGCGAAGATGAAGCCAGCGGATCGACGGCCGGGTAGATGCCGATTTCAACCAGTTGCCGGGAGAGGACGGTGGTGGCATCGAGGTGGGAGAAAGCCGTGGCCGGAGCGGGATCGGTAAGATCGTCAGCCGGCACATAAATGGCCTGCACGGAAGTGATAGAGCCCTTCTTTGTGGAAGTGATACGCTCCTGGAGCTCGCCCATTTCGGTTGAGAGGTTAGGCTGGTAACCAACCGCCGACGGCATGCGCCCCAGCAGGGCCGAGACTTCCGAGCCCGCCTGGGTAAAGCGAAAGATGTTGTCGATGAACAGCAGCACATCCTGTCCCGCTTCGTCGCGGAAATACTCCGCCACGGTGAGGCCCGTCAAGCCGACGCGCAGGCGGGCGCCGGGCGGCTCGGTCATCTGTCCGTAAATCAAAGCGGCCTTGGATTTATCCGAGTTTCCCGGCACCACCACGCCCGACTCCTGCATTTCCAGCCACAGATCATTGCCTTCGCGGGTACGCTCACCCACGCCGCAAAAGACCGAGACGCCGCCGTGTTTCAGGGCGACGTTATTGATCAGCTCCATGATGATGACGGTCTTACCCACGCCGGCGCCGCCGAATAAACCCGTCTTGCCGCCTTTTAAATAGGGCTCGAGCAGGTCCACCACTTTGAGGCCCGTCTCAAACATTTCGAGCGTGGTATTCTGTTCCTCGAGTTCAGGCGCGTGGCGGTGAATGGGGTAACGTGTTTCCGACTCAATCGGCCCCAGCTTGTCGACCGCTTCACCGATTACGTTCATCACGCGGCCCAGGGTCGCTTTGCCTACGGGAATGGTAATCGGTTCCCCAAGGTCGATGGCCTTCATGCCGCGAACCATGCCGTCCGTGGGCTCCATGGCCACGCATTTCACGCGCCCTTCGCCCAAGTGCTGTTCGACTTCCGCGGTGACGTTAATGGGCTCCGGAACATCGAAGCCTTCAGAAACGATGCGTAGGGCATTGTAGATGGGCGGAAGATGCTCGCCTTCAAACGCCGCCACTACGACGGGTCCCGTGATTTCAACCACTTTTCCAACGTGCTGCTCTGTTGCCATGAGAAATCCTCTTATCATCGGGTGATCGGGTGATCGGATGAACAATTTGCGATTGGTGATTTCTGATTTGTGATCGGGCTTTTCACGCGGCCGTCAGAAAGAGTCAATCACCAATTGTTTTCCTGCTCACCCGATCACCGGATCACCCGATCTTCTGGTTCTATGTCGCCGCCGCTCCGCTCACCACTTCGATGATCTCTCGCGTGATGGCCGCCTGGCGGACTCGGTTCATATGCAGCGTGAGCGAGTCGATTAGCTCGGCGGCGTTGTTCGTGGCCGCGTCCATGGCGGTCATTTGAGCGGCCAGTTCTGCCGCCCGCGATTCGAGCAGGGCGCGGTACACCTCGATCTCCACGTAGCGCGGAAGCAGCGCGTTGAATATCTCCGCCGGGGGCTGCTCGTAAATGTAATCGATCAACACCTCGCCCGACGCCGGCACAACCGGCTTAATGGGCAAGTACCGCTCCACCCGGACGCGTTGGGTCATGATCGATTTGAACTCGTTGTAAATGAAATCGACCGCGTCCACCTTTTTTTGCGTGTAGAGATCGACGATCTCCTTCGCAATCTGTTGCGCGTGCGAAAACTCCAGGTGCGCGAACAGGTTGATGTGCTCCGCAATCATCTGGCGAGATCGCCTGCGGAAACCATCGCGCCCTTTGCGACCCACGGCAATCGTCGAGACTTCCTTCTGACCGTGCGTCTCGATGTATTCCTGGGCGGTGCGGATCAGGTTGGCGTTGAACGCCCCGCAGAGGCCGCGGTCGGCAGTGATGAGCACCAGCAGAACCCTTTCGATCGGCCGCTCGGCGAGCAAAGGGTGGTCTCGCTGCTCGGTGCGGGCGGCCAGGCTTTCGAGAAGTGTCATCATCTGGTTGGCGTAAGGCCGCGCGTTGAAGATTGCATCCTGGGCGCGCCGCAAACGAGCCGCCGCAACCATCTTCATGGCGCGGGTAATCTGCTGCGTGTTCTTCACGGACTTAATGCGGCGCCGAATATCAAGTAAAGTTGCCATAACTTCGTGGGCCTTCGCGAACTATCGTCCAGCACGTCATTCCCGCGAAAGCGGGAATCCATTGTGTTCCCGACAACAATGGGCCCCCGCTTTCGCGGGGGCGACAACGCATGTGATTAGCATTCCACGGGGGTGGGTCGAAGACCCATGGCCGCGCGGAATGACACCTTTTCACGCCACCTTTTCCTTCTCCTTCCGGTCTGCCCGGAATTTGGCCTTGTACTCGTCCATCATCTTGCGAATCTCCGCCCGCAACGGTTCGTCAATCTGCTTTTTCTGGACGAGTTGGCTTCCCACCGAGGGGTAAGAGTTATCCATAAAGTCATAGAGCCCCTGCTCGAAGGCCTGGCACTCTTCGACCGCCAGATCGTCGAGGTAACCGTTGGTGCCCGCGAAAATGATGAGCACTTGCTTTTCCACGGGGAGGGGACTGTACTGCACCTGCTTCAGGATTTCGGTCAAGCGTTGCCCGCGGTTGAGCTGGGCTTGCGTGGCTTTATCGAGGTCGCCGCCGAATTGGGCGAAGGCAGCCACGTTGTTGTACTGCGCGAGGTCCAGGCGCAGCGTTCCGGCCACTTGCTTCATGGCTTTGATCTGGGCGTTGCCGCCCACGCGCGATACCGAGAGGCCCACGTCCACGGCAGGCCGGACGCCGCTATTGAACAGGTCGGTCTGAAGGTAGATCTGGCCGTCGGTAATCGAGATGACGTTGGTCGGAATATAGGCGGAGATGTCGCCGGCTTGCGTCTCAATGATGGGCAGGGCCGTCAGCGATCCGCCGCCCAGCGCATCGCTCAGTTTTGCGGCGCGTTCGAGCAGGCGCGAGTGCAGATAGAACACGTCGCCGGGATAGGCCTCGCGGCCGGGAGGCCGGCGCAGCAGCAGCGAGATTTCGCGATAAGCGACGGCATGCTTGGAAAGGTCATCGTAGAGACATAGCGCGTGCCGGCCGCTGTCACGGAAGAACTCGCCCATGGCGCAGCCCGCATAAGGCGCGATGTACTGCATGGGGGCGGGGTCCGAGGAACCTGCCTCCACAACAATGCTGTATTTCATCGCGTCATGTTCTTCCAAAGTTTTAACCACTTGCGCGATGGTTGAGCGCTTCTGGCCGATGGCCACGTAAATACAGATCACGTCCCCGCCGCGCTGGTTCAGAATCGTGTCGAGTATGACGGCCGTCTTGCCGGTTTGCCGGTCGCCGATAATCAATTCGCGCTGGCCGCGGCCGATGGGGATCATGGCGTCAATGGCCTTGATTCCGGTCTGCATTGGCTCGCGCACCTTTTGCCTGTCAATCACGCCTGGGGCCAGTCTCTCGATGGAGAGATACTTCTCGGTCAGGATGGGTCCCTTGTCATCGGTCGGACGGCCCAGCGCGTCCACTACCCGTCCCACCAGCGCTTCGCCCACCGGCACGGACATGATGCGCTTCGTCCGCTTGACCGTGTCGCCTTCCTGAATCTTCACATAGTCGCCGAAGAGCACCGCGCTCACACGGTCTTCTTCGAGGTTCAGCGCCAGTCCGGCTACCTCGTGGGGCAACTCGAGCAGTTCGCCCGCCATGACGTTGTCCAGGCCATGGATGCGCGCTACACCGTCGCCAACGGAAATGACGGTGCCCACTTCGGCGACCGAGACGCCGCGGTCGAAGTGTTCAATCTGCTCGCGGATGATCTTGGTAATTTCGTCTGTTCTAATCTGTGGCATTTGCTTGCTTCTCCCAAAGAGTCGAGAGTCGAAAGTCGAAAGTCAAGAGTCAAGCGCTTCGACTTTTGACTTTCGACTCTCGACTTTCGACTACTGCTCACCGCGCCATCAACTGCCCCCGGAGGCGCGCCAGACTCCCTCGTACCGACCCGTCGTAAACCGTACTCCCGATTTGCGCCATCATTCCGCCCAGCAGCCGGCGATCGATTCGATAGTCGAGTTCAACCTGCTTGCCCGTCAACTGTCTGAATCGCGCCGCCACGCTCTCGCGCTCGCTTTGGGAGAGTTCCGAGGCCGACGTAATGGTTACCTGCACAATTCCTTCCCGGTCGTTGGCGATCTTCCTGTAGGCCTGGACGGCTTCTTCGAGCAAAGGCATCCGGTAGTTGGCAAGAAGAACGCGGAGAAAGTTCAGCGTTACTGGAGATTCGCCCAACCTCTCCCCAATCGCTTCCAGCACTTTCACCTTGTCCGCCAGGGACACGGCGGGCGAAGCGAACACTTCCCGTAAATCCGGGCTCTCGCGATAAGTCTTTTCGAAATCCTCGAGCTCTGTAAGTACCTTACGGTAATCGCCGCCGGCTGCCAGGACGTTGGCAAGCGCGCGGGCGTATCGGTTTGCTATGACCATCGGCATTGTGACGACCTAGTCGAGCAGTCTACGAGTCGAAGAGTCAAGGAGTCGAGGAGCGGCAGAGTTATCATACGGTCCGAAATGGCGGTTCAACTTCTCAACTCCTCGGCGTCCTGATTCCTCGATTTCCTTATCGGCGCTGCACCCAGTTGTACTTTCTTTCTTAGGGCGTACAGCATCAGCGCGACCTCCGTAACCTCCTTCAGTAGTACCTCAGATAAATTATCCTTAAGGAATCCCAAATCGCGGGTAAGCATCAGCAGGTACTCCGTTTCAGCAAGCGAGGCTTCCGCAATATTCAAGAATCGAGCATACTCATGATTACCCTGACGCTTGGATCCTTCAGCGATGTTTGTAGGAATAGACGCCGCGGCGCGTCGGAGTTGCGAAACCAAGCCATAGCGCTCGGCCGAAGGAAAAGCTGCAGTGACGCGATACACCTCTAACGTGAGCTCATGACTTCGCCGCCATACTTTCAGCTCCGTAAATCTTTGCATCGTCCGTCTACCGCCTTCAGGCCACGCTTCTAACTTCTCGACTTCTCGACTCGTCGACTTTTCAGTTCCTCGACTTTTGACTCTCGACTGCACTTACGAAATCAGCCACCAACTTCTTCCGTCCCGCATCGTCAAGGCGCTGACGAATAATCTCTTCCGCCAGTTTAACGGCCTCTTGGGCAGCGTACGTGTTCAATTCCAGTTTTGCGACCCTCGCTGCCGCCTCGGTCTGGGCACGGGCAGACTGGATGATCTTCTCGGCTGCCTCGGCCGCCGCCAGTTTCAGCCGCTGGCGTTCGGCCTCCATTTCGCGCGCCGCAGCCG
Source organism: uncultured Acidobacteriota bacterium (assembly GCA_963838915.1). Classification (GTDB taxonomy): domain Bacteria; phylum Acidobacteriota; class Terriglobia; order UBA7540; family UBA7540; genus CAVROP01. The sequence continues at coordinate 2,845 of CAWIUZ010000137.1, read as the reverse complement.
CCTTGAACTCCGCAATCTCTTCTTCCAGGTGCTTCAACTTCTCTTCTACAGTTTTGAGTTGGGCCTGGGACGCCTCCAGAGCCTTTCGGCCTTCCTCGAGCCCGGTGCGAATGGAGGCAGAGCGCTGGGCAAAGAAATCAGCTGCGGGCTTCCGCAGCAAGTACGCGAGCGCGCCCACCAGGATGGAGAGATTAATGACCTTGTAGATTAACTCACGCCCCTCTTTTTTCCCCTCCTCGTCGGATTCGGCCCCGGGAGCGAAGGCGAGGCTGGCATTCAATGAACGAGTGCGCGCAGTAGCCTGCAGGCTTGCCAACCCCAGGGAAAAGGCCGCTAATAACCCCCCCACCAACACGCGACTTGACCAATCCCTCAAGGTCTTACCCCTCCCCCAGCGGCGCCCCCAGAACGGTCGAGGCGATCTCCTGGCCCAGTGACTGGCAAGTAGCCAGAAGTTCCTTTTGGCTTTTCGCCACTTCAACTGCCAGACCGGCTTGGGTTTCTTTGACCAATGCCTCCGACTGCTGACGCGCTTTGTCGATGGCCGCTTGCCGGTCCTCGAGCATCGCTCGCCTGGCTGCCTCCCGTTGGCGATACACTTCCTGACGCGCCGCCTGGAAAGCAGCTTCGTACTGGCGCGTTTTCTCCTCCGCCCCGGCTGCCTGGTCGCGAGCGCGCGCCATCGCACCCGTGGTTTCTTCTTCTCGCTTCTTCATCACGGCCGTCAGCGGCTTAAACAGATATCGGTTGAAGATGACGAAAAGCAGGAAGACAAAAATGACCGTTGGAACAGTCGAGATAAAAAGGCTCGCGAGTATGGACAAAATGCCGCCCATAATTGAAGTGCACCCTCACATGTATCTATCGGCAGTCTCGTCAAAGACAGGAAATTTAGCACGCCCATTTCAGGGGTGTCAAGGAATCGAATCACAGAACGTTTCACCACAGAGCACACAGAGTCCGAAGAGAAGCGCAGAGGAGCTCTTCTTTGTGGCCTCTGCACGGCTAAGGGTGACTGTTTTCGCGGCGCGCGAAGAAAAGCAGATCCTTCGCTTCGCTCAGGATGACATGTCATTCTGAGCGAAGCATCTGCATTTGGTCGTGGATTTGCCGCGCTGTGTGCTCTGTGGTGAGTCTTCTCCGTCTACGGACGCTTCGCGCGGCGGCGCTTGGCGGGGCGGCCGGGGACGACACGGCGTTCGAGGACGTTCCAGCGGCCCAGGCGATACTCGCGGTGGTAGTTTTCGGAAAGATTCGTGATGCGCACCACCACAGCCCCGTTCGAGTCGCAGGAGTAACTCTCTTCGATCTCCTGGTTCCCGTCGAGGGTGCGCGCCACTTGCGAATCAGTGAGCGAGGGGGCATCGCGGAGAGCCGGATCGAAGGGAAAGAGGATGTCGCCCCAGGCCACGATGTCGCCGGCGGGGCGATCGTCATCGGAAAGTTGTGCGCATTCGAGATAGCGGAAGTGGCCGATGTTATGGGCGGGCGCGTAGCAGCGCACCTCGCGGAGCGGCGGCTGGTTCGGTCCGGGAAGGACGACCCCTTTTTCGAAAATCGGGTCGAACACGGCAGTGCGCCCGGCCTCGCCCTCGCGCCACACACCGAAGTAGCGCGTGAAGCGGTCGCGGAGCTGGTAACCGGCCTCGGCGTCCGCCTGAATGGCAAGCCCGATGGCGGTGGCGAAGCGCGTGTAGGCGGAACGGCGCACGGAGCGCCCGAAGACTTCGCGCAGCATGCGGGAGACGAGCGGCAATTCGCTGGCGCCGCCGGTGACGTAGAGCGTATCGATGTGGGCCTCGCTGCCCGACGAGCGCGGGCCGAGCCCCTGCGATTCCATCAGGCTTTCGACGGCGTGAATGGTCTCCTGAACGGCGGGGCGGCAGTTGTGGTAGAAATCGGCGGAGGCGACGGTGGTGGACCCCCATCCCGGGCGGACCTTGTCGAGGTCCACGTGGATCAAGCGCGTGTTGGGATGCAGCGCCTCCTTTTTTTCCCGGCACTCTTCGTGCAACCGGAAAAGCTCAGCCTGGGTAAGCGAATCGCGCTCCGCCGCCGAGATGCCCGCCGAGTCGAGGACGAGTTCGGCCAAGGACTCGTCAAAATCGTCGCCGCCGAGAGATTCGATTCCTTCCGAGGCCAGCACGGCGTGCTCTCGTCCGCGGAGTTTCACCAGGGAGGCGTCGAAAGTGCCGCCACCCAGGTCGTAGACGAGAATATGCTCTTCCTCTTCGGTGGAAGAATCGCGGCGGCGGTGGCCAAATTCAATGCTCGCGGCGGAGGGTTCGTTCAGGAGGCCAAGAACCTCGAAGCCGGCGCTGCGAAACATGTCCGTGGTCAGGAACCGTTGGTTGCTGTTGGCGTTCGCAGGTACCCCCAGCATCGTTTCAAAGGGTTCGGATTCCTGGGCGGGCAGGTTGGATCGTTTCAGCAGGCTCTGGCGAAGCGCCGAACACAATCCCACCAGCAGTGTTTTCAGCGGCATGACTTGGCCGGCAATTTCGACCTCGCTCGAGAGGCTGGCCGAACCCAGCACGCGCTTGAGCGAGCGGATGACCGTCCAGCCGGGCTCTTCCTGAACCGCCCAGGCGTCCCAGCCGAACAGCATGCGGGAGCCCTGGACAGCGACGAGCGGCGGAAACCAGTCGCGCGCCTCGCCGTCAGGCGTTTCGAAAGTTACCACCGGATAATTGCCGGCGTCCACAAATGCCACCACGATCCGGGTGGTGCCGAAATCGATTCCGAGTCTCATCGTTTTGCCGTGTGAAGCAGCTTCATAGTTATTATAGTGGGATTTGCGATTCTGGCGATAGCGAAGTGCGCCGCTTCTCCGGAGCCCCGTTAG
>CAWIUZ010000136.1:0-19348 GCA_963838915.1 uncultured Acidobacteriota bacterium | reverse complement strand
CGCGAGCGAGAATACACGCGACTCCTATGCGCATGCGTTTCAACTCCTCTTAACCTTCGCCAGCAAGCGCCTCAAGGCAGCCCCTTCCCAGTTGGCCCTGGAGCAAATCGATGCGCCACTAGTCGTCGAGTTCCTGAATGACTTAGAAACTGCACGCCGCAATGGACCAAGCTCCCGAAACGTTCGGCTCGCTGCCATCAGATCGTTCATGCACTTTATGGAATATCGCGTGCCGTCGGCGATGGAGCAGATCCGTCGGACCCTGGCAATTCCCGTCAAGAAAACCGAGTCCCGTTTGGTCAGGCATCTGACAGTGGAGGAAATTCAGGCCATCCTGGACGCGCCCGACCCAGGCGGGTGGAGCGGAATCCGCGATCGTGCGATGCTGCACCTTTGCTATGCCGGAGCATTACGCGTCTCGGAACTGATTGGTCTCCGCCTCGATGATCTGAGACTACAGCCCCAGGCCAACGTGCTGGTTCATGGAAAGGGTCGCAAGGCACGATTGGATTGGCATCCGGCGCGGCCTTTGCCCTGGTTGCGGAAGGACCTTCACTCTGCTTCCCGTGTTCTCTCTTCCCTACACCCACTACAGCTTGCTAGCTCGCGCTCAGGCGGGCCTCACCGGCTGCCGCACAGATCGCCGATTGCGCCGCAGGCCGAACCGGCGGTTGACGCCGTGGGGGCTGAGAACCCGGCCGCCGTGCACTATAAGTTGATTACCATCGGCCCGGAGAGCTCACCCTATGCCGTGGCGAGTGGCATCAACAATGCCGGGCTGGTGACCGGTTATTACGAGGACACGAATTCCGTCTCTCATGGTTTTGTTTGGGAGGATGGCGAATTCAAGGCGGTGGACTATCCCGGCGCCGCATTTACGATTCTGGGCGGAGTGAACAACCGTGGCGTGGCTATTGGCTTCTATAACGACGGGTCGGCGGACCATGTGGTGACGTATGCTGTCAGGAGCGGCGCCTGGGGCAAGCTTCCCGACATCCCAGGTTACCCGCTGAACCAAGGGTATGGGATCAACGACGCCCGGGTTGCCGTCGGCAACGCATTCTCCAGCACGGCCGCAGTCGCCTGGGTATGGGACCCGGTCAAACGCGCCTACTCTTACCTGGCAGTTCCGGGCGCCGCCGAGTACAGCACATCTCCCAGTGGCCTGAACAACTTGAACCAGGTGGCCGGCTATTTTGCGGATGCGGACGGCAACTACCACGGCTTCATCGAGAAGGGTGGCAACTATACGATCTATAACGCTCCCGGCGCCACGGAGACATATCCCGACGGCATCAACGATTGGGGCGTTCTCCAGGGCCAATGGGATGACGCCAACTACAACGCGCACGGATTCCTGGCAACCACCACGGGTTACTTCCAGAGCGTTGATTATCCGGGCTCCGCAGCGACCGCCATCGTCGGAATCAACGATAAACTAGCTAATTGCGGCGGTTACTCGCAAAACTCGGACTTCGCCCCCACCATGGCGTTTGTTGCGGTCCCGGAATGAAACTGTCGCGGACGCTCCCCCGTGGCGGGAGCGACGCCATTAGTGAAGATCCGCATTCCAAGAGACCTTGCGGTGTGGCTGCGTTATCAACTCGTAGAAGGAGAGCGCGGGGGGTGAATCACAATCGCCGCTCCCCGAAGGGTAACCGCTACCGGCGGCGCATCCTCAATCAGTCGGCCAACGCCGCAGGCAAACTCACTAGAACCCAACTAGCGTGACTCAATTGGTGCAGCGCCCGGCGCCTGGCAGCCCACAACCGCGAATCCATCCGATCCAGCACGCGGAGTCCGGCCCGGCGTGATGAGGGATGGGCTTGGTTCCCGGTGCGAGCGTCGACAGATCGAGGTGACAGTTGGGCAAGACACAATACGAGAGGAGAAACCGATCATGTGGCACCCTAATCTTATTCCGGAAGCCGCACGGCAGCTCGACCAAGTCCATTACGGAGTTGCTTGGATACTCTTGGGTCTCTCCTCTATTGCGGGTCTCATCTCGCTGGTTTTTATGTGGCATGAGTCTTACCGTCCAGCCGGCAGGCAGCCTTACCCTCTCTGGAGTAGGACCAGCATCGCCCCACATTCCCCTCCGCAGACTTTGAGGCCGCGGTTCGTTATGGTGCCGCTCACTCAAATCGTGCTGACAGCGCCGCGCCGCGCGGCACTCGTTACTGCGCAGGGTAACGCGGAGCGGAAGTAGCAGCTTCAAAGTTGTATCTTTTGTGACTTCGGCAACCAGGATCCAGCCAACGCCAAGGGATGGGCTAGTTGACTGGATGCCGACCTGTCATACCGGATCCTGAGCGGTACCCTAAGTGGAAGCGGTAAGTTTCGCGGCCGGCGCTGCATCAGTCGATCCGGAAGAATGCTCTTTAGATGATCATCTCGAGGATTTCAGGTTAGCAGGGTGACTTAGGCCGTCATTTCCAACCTCTGGCGCTCTTTCGATCGGCGTGCAAAGCACCAAAACATGCATTGGGAGGTGAATAGAATCATGAAGACGCAAACAAGCAAGACACTCAAATTCGCTATTGCCGCAGCCGCTGTGCTGCTGACGCCCATTCTCGCAGGTGCGAACCGGGCGCGCAAGATATCGAAATCAGTTGAACGAACCCACCTTGCGGCGGCTACTACCGCAAGCTCGCAGTATTGGTTCGTCACCATCGACGCCTCGGACGCCGCTGAGACATTTGCATACGGGGTCAATAACACGCGGCGGGTCTCAGGGTACTACCTTGATGAGGCTGGCAACTACGATGGTTTCTTGTGGCGGAAGAGCGACCTGCAGACGGTGGATTATCCCGGCACCGCAAGTACGGTGCTTGGGGGCGCGAACGATTGGGGTCTGGTCATCGGGAATTATGGTACCGCGACAACCATGCACGCAGCAACCTATAGCGTCGTCGACTCCATCTGGACCACGCTTCCGGACGTTCTCGGGGCAGCCCCTCAATTTCGGGGACGGCATCAACGATCTGGGCGTTGGAACCGGGGCCGCTTGCGCGGGCGACGAGAATGTTGCGGTTTACAACTGCGTCGGCTGGACGTGGAACCGCGGTGCGTATTCGTTCTTTACCGTACCCGAAGCGGACGCGGCGAATGGCGGCACGTTCCCCACATCGGGGTCTTTTCTGGCAACGGCCAGAGTCCTGCGGCCACCAAGATCTGTTCTCTTAGCTTCGCCGCCCGCTCTTCCCAGGCGGCCCGCGATTTGAACGACGGCGGCACCCTCGGCGTATCCAGTGTGCGCACCTCCAAGCGACGATGCCGGGACGGAAGATCGCGGGCGTCCGAGGCAGGCAAACCCGCGATGCGAACTTTCTCCCGTGCTTCAGACGCATATCCCTCAGCACCAGCCGGTGCCAGGCCTGCCGCCAGTACGCTCCCCACGCCCGATAGAAAATCCCTTCGTGACCGATCCTCCATGGATCCTCCATTTGCTCCCAGATGCCAGTTGACGCTTTCAGTACTGCCACCAAGGTTGGGACACCTCGCAAGCCGTGGTCCGAGCCTATTCTGCCGCTGGCGCACCGCTGGTTCGCCGTTGCTTCTGATTCTGTTGTGATTAAACCGCTTATCGCTGGTAGACGCAAGAACTGAAAAGCTCACTCCCGGACGTCCGAAACCTCGGCCACCTCACCGTCCGAGCGAGCGCGCCAATCTACTACATCTTGTGCTCGGGGATTCCCGGCGAACGTGGTGCGCAAGTGGGCCAGGCCAGCAACAGGATGACGGCGCGATCGCGGATGTCTTTCGGACGACCCGTGCGGACACTGGCCAGTAGGCGATGCGCATCTTCCCAGGAAGGGCCGGAAGGAAGTCTCTCTTCTCGGAAGACCCGTGGCGCAGTGATGGCGGCGGCGATTCCGGGGACACACCAGCCGCGCCTCGGGGCGTGCCGGAAAAAGCGCGTAAGGCTTCGACGTAAGTGCGAAGCGACCCGCCCTTGCCCGCCGCAGTTCCAACGGGCATACCTGATTGCGAGTGCTCGGTCCGCCCGGTGCTTGACGAAGTCCACCCCTCGGGCGCAATCTTATTGCGTCCTGAAATCAGGCTGCTCCAGAGTGGGTGCGCAACGATGCCCGGTCGTGCCCGACCCATTCCGGCCCATAGGGTTCAAAATCTCTTGAGACTGTCGAAATTCAATTCCTTCCTAATAAGTCTTAGCGTTGTTTTGTGGGCAGTATCTATCTCGACCCCCGCGCAGGTCGGTCCTGCCTCCTGGCATGGCACAGTGCGCGATGCCCGGGGAAACGTCATGGCAGGCACGCAGGTCGAACTGCGTGAAACCGCATCGGATCGCACTTTGACCACCACCACAGATGCGCAAGGTGCTTTCATCTTTCCCGAAGTGTTGGCGGGGAATTATGCGGTACTTGTCCGATGGCATAACAAGACGACCGCCTCGCGGGAACCGCTGAAGATCCAGCCGGGTGACCACCTGAACTCTTTCGTGCAGGTTGTCGTGGCTGGCGGATGGCTGGTTCTCCAGACGGCGGTGGCAGCAGGGCAAACGCAAGCGAGCGGTCGTGAAGAGCTCTCCAGCCAGGAAGTTTCGAAGTTGCCCCTGAACAAGCGCGACTTCAGTCAACTGCTGCTGCTGGCGGCCGGCACCATGACGGACACCAATGGCTCGGCGAATTTCACCCAGCAATTCGCCGTGAATGGCCAGCGCGGCGCCAACGCCGTCTTTGCCATGGATGGCGTGGACATTACCGATCCAGAAGTGGGCGGCGCCACGTTCACGAACTTCAACGTGGACTCAGTACAGGAAATAGAGTCTCTTTCCGGGGTGATGCCCGCGGAAATCGGACACGGAGCTGCCGGCTTCACTAACATCAAGACCAGAGCCGGGACCAACCTGCTGCACGGCTCGGTTTTTGAATTTGTGCGCAACTCGGCCTTCGATGCGCGCAATTTCTTCGATGAGCGATCTCTGGCCAACCCCGGCCGCATTCCGCCCTTCCGGCGTAACGAATTCGGCTTCACACTGGGGGGGCCGTTCACGCTGCCGGGAATTTACACGGGCCACGATCGCACATTTTTCTTCGGCCAGTATCAGGGATTCCGCCAAGTCCTGGGGACCACGCAAGTGCTCTCGGTGCCGACACAGGCAGAGCGCCAGGGTGTGGACACGACGGCGTTCCCGCGCGATACGCTCTATGTGCCGGTTAATCCGATGATGGCGCCCATTCTGGCGGGCTATCCTTTGCCCAACGATCCGCAAGGGCCCTTTGGACCGCGCACCTACGCCACCCCCTCCAACGTCACCACGGACAGCGACCAGTTTTCCTTGCGTATTGATCATCGTATGTCCGACCAGAGCCAGGTTTTTGGCCGCTTCGCCCTCGACAATGTGAACGGCCCACTGACCAATCCCGACCAGTCAGCCATCAATCCGAGTTTTGCCACCACCTTCATTAACTACCAGCGCAACCTGGGGCTGAAATACACCCGCATAGTTTCGCCCAATATCACGTCCGAGACTTCTCTCGGTTACATTCGCAGCACGCCGCTCTTTCTTCCCCACAATCACACGCAGCCGGGGATCACGTTTGCAGATAGTGTTTACGAAGCGTTTAACTCGGCGTCCGGGAGCGTGATGGGCTTTTACGGAAACGTCTATCAGGTTCGCCAGAACTTCACCGACGTGCAGGGAACCCACACGCTGAAATTTGGAGTGGAGTTCCGCTCCAACCATGACACGGCTCTTTACGGAGTGAACACCAACGGTCAGTACGTTTTTGGTGGTGGCGTCGCGTACGCCCCGGTGGAAATCCCCTCATCGAGTGGCCGGCACGATATCCCGGCAGGCGCCCCCCTTCCGGACACGCTCACCGGATTTCTCACCGCCACCCCATTTTCGTACAACACGACGGCGGCCCTGGCGCTTACGCCGCAGGGCAATGATTTTGATGCTGTGGCCATTCGCCGCCGATCTTACAATTTCTTCTTCCAGGACAGCTGGAAGGTCACTCCGCAGTTCACGCTCAACTATGGTCTGCGCTACGAAGCGAACCCGCCCCTTCAGGAAGCTGAGCGCCGCACCTCGACGTTCCGGATTGTGGATGCCGAGGGCAAATCCGTGCCCGCTTGGGAACCCGGAGCGCGGCAGATCATGGTTCTTAACCCTCAGCCCCCTTACGGACTTGACCTGCGCGGGTGGGGGCCGAGGCTGTCGGCAGAATGGCGGGCCGCGGCCGGAACGGTGCTGCGCGTGGGTGGCGGGATCACCACGCACCTCCCTACTCTCGGGATAGAAAACGTCCTGACTGGTGTTTTCCCCTTTATCGTTAGTCCCAATATCACGGCTTCGCCGGTTACGCCCGTGCCTTTTGAAGACGCCGTGATGACGCTCCAGTTACCGCCCGTCTACACGACCTCGGGGCACTTGGCGTTTCCCACGGACCGCACGAACGACGTTGCACCGAACACCCTGCTGGACGTACCGCGCTTCCAGGCGGACCTTTCCGCGTTGACGCCGGGTCACCAAGCGCAGCCGCTTTTGGTGTTTGGCATGACGCCCAATCTTCCCCCGGGCTACATTGGGAGCTACACGGCAGGGGTTGAACGGACGTATAAAGACGTGGTAATCAACGCGTCCTACGTTGCCACCGTAGGGGTGAAGCTTCCCGGTGTGCTCAGCCCCAACAGCTACGCCGGCGCCTCCCCCAAGTTCGCGCGCTTCACCCAGTTTGATAGCAGCGGCCGGGTGTTGGGCGGCTACGGTCAGGAATATCTCATCGGGATGCCTTCCCATTCGACTTACCACGCCCTCCAGGTTTCCGTGTCCAAGAACTCTGCACGGCTGGGATTGGGCTTTCAATCCAGCTACACTTTCGGCAAATCTCTCGACGATTCCAGCGCCGAGCCGCTCAGCTTCACCGGAACCACCGGCACTGTCCTCCAAACCTTGCCGCAGAACCCCTGGAATCCTGGCGCCGACAAAGGGCCCTCAACCTTTGACATAGCTCAAGCGTTTTCTACAAGCATCATTCAGGTCTTGCCGCTGGAACGGGTGGAGTTTCTCCGCCCCCTGGGAAACAAACTGCTCGCGGGCTGGCAAGTCCTCAACATTACGACCCTGACTTCCGGCTCGCCGTTCTCGGTTTATTCCGGCATTCAACAGACCGGCGTGGGCTCAGCGGGGGCCGACCGGCCCGATCAGGTTGAAGTTCCGGTCTTCTCTACACGCCGCAGCGTCCGGGAGGACTACTTCGGCCGGGGCGACAACAACCCCTCCTTCTTTTCCATCCCGATTGACGTTCCTGGCGGCACCGGGCCCAACCAGGGCCGCTTCGGATCCTTGGGACGAAACACTTTCTTTGGACCGGGTTTTCACAATCTCGACATGGCTTTGATCAAAGACACCACGTTTGGCAGCCGAGCGCGTTCCGAGCCCGCCTCCCTGGAGTTCCGCGCTGAGTTCTTCAACGTTTTCAATCTGGTGAACTTCGGGCTGCCCGTGAACATTTCGCGGGGTTCGGGCTTCGGGGTCATCAACCATACCGCAGGGACTTCCCGCCAAATTCAGCTCTCGCTGAAATTGATCTTCTGATTCTTCACCCGGCCCACCGACGCCGATTCAGTGTCCTATTTATGCAGCTGTCGATGGCATGAATCTGCGAATCGATAAACCCCGGAAAAAGTGACTTGCCTTTCCGAGCGAGATGATTCTGCATGCGGATTGGGCTTCGCTCACATTTGTCTTTCACATTCCCTCGAGTTGACAGACAATACTCGGCTCGTTGCAGCGAAACTGGATCCTGAAACCGGCAGGAAGCATTCCGGCGATTGGCCCAGGGAACGTCCTGGATTCGTATCTCAACATCGAGATCATGTTGTTGCGGGAGGGTGAGCGATGGATCGTCGAGTGTTCAATTCAACGTTGCTGACACTGTGGGGCTCTTCTCGCCTGGTGCGGGAGTTTACGGAGTCCGGGGGAGAACCCGCTGCCTATGCCGCGACGGAAAGCGTCGCGCCCGCAAATCCCGCGCCGCCCAGCCTTGAGAATCAGTACCGCGGGTATATCGTGGATCACCATTCACCGGATCCTCCCGCGATCACCTACCAGAACTTCGACCCCGACCAATGGTTCCGGCTCTACGAGGAAGCGGACCTGGATCACGTCTGGGTTTTCTCGAAGGGGCATCATGGTGAAGCCTACTACCCAACCAAGATAGGACACATGCATCCCGGCCTGAAAGTTGATTTTGTGAAGGCGTTCAGCGATTGCTTGCGCCAAAAGGGCATCGCCTTTCACGCCTATTACTGCATCGGATTTGACGATTGGGCGGTCCTCAATCACCCCGAGTGGGCGCTCCTGGACGAAAACGGCAAGAACCGCCGGGTCGCGCCGGGAGACGTTCCGCACTCGCAGGGGCAATTTCACTGGGCGTGTATCAACACTCTTTACCGGCAATACGTCATGGAGCCGTTGACCGAAATCGTCAAGGGCTATAACCCCGACGGCATTTTTCTCGACATTGTAGGTCAGCCGATCTGCTATTGCACATCGTGTTCGGAACTTTATCGGGCCCGTTACGGCCACGAAATCCCGCGCGGCCCCGCCGCAGACCGTGACTGGCGCGAGACGGAGGAGTTCCTCTACCAGACCACCCAACTCGGCTTTGTGAGGGACGCCATCGCCACCGTGCGGGGACTCGGTTCAAGAGCCGCCATCACTGTCAACGGCGGCCACCTGGATTTCAGGAAGGAAATGATGGACTTGCTCGACTACACCTTTGCCGAGCCCTTCGCGGGCAACTATCATTCCGCCATGTTTGCTCGGGGTACCGGCAAGCTGCCGCAGATCGGTCCCGGCCTGGTTGCCTGGGTCTACGATCCCTCGCCCGCTTCCGTATTCCAGGTTGAGAGCGCCATGATCGCGGCCCAGGGTTGCCGGGCTTTCATGTACTCGGAGACCATGCGGCAGGATGGAGTCCTGGATTCGCTGTGGTTTCGCGAGATGGGCGCCGGCTACAAGGATATCGAGAAGATTCAACCCTACCTGACGGATCGCGACTCGGTGCCCTGTGTGGCCGTACTGTTCAGCGCCCACACACGCTTCAACTGCCGCTCCGATATTCGAGCGGTTCTTCGCGGCGCGATGGAGGCCGCCACGTATTCGCAGTTTCCTTCCGACATCCTGCCGGATTGGAGTTTGGAGCGTCTTCCGGATTACCAGGCTGTGGTACTGCCGGAAGTCATCTGTTTGTCCTCGAGCGATGCAGATGCCTTCGGACGGTATGTCGGATCCGGTGGCGTGCTCGTCGTGACAGGCCAAACCGGCACCAGGGACGCCGACGGGCAGGTCCGCGCGAACTTCGCGCTGGCTGACCTCTTGGGATGCGACTTCGAAAAGGTTTTCGACACTTATAAAAACAACCTGTGGGGAAGTTATCTTCACCGCAGCGGCGACGCGATCTGGAAAACTCTGCCCGACACCACCCTGGTGGTGCGCGCGCCGTTCGTGGCGGTCAAGGCGCGGCCCGGAACCAAGGTCCTTGCCACCCACATTCTTCCTTCCACGGTGTGGTGTAAGGATGGGGATGAGAACGAGCAATGCTGGGTGAACTGGGAACCGCCCCCGCCGGCAAAAACAACGGAATTTCCTGCTCTCCTGGAGAGAGCGCACGGAAAAGGCAAGGTTATTTATGCGAGCTTCGATCTGTATGGCATGATCAACAACGACTACCAATGGCCGCTGGAGTTTCATCGGCAGTTGCTGCAATCAAACCTGAAGAATCCCCCGCTGCGAGTCGGCCTGACGAACCGCCGCGGCGTGGGCACCACGTTCTACAAAAAACGTGGCAAGAACATGCTCGTGGTACACCAGATCAACAGGACCGTTCCTCTCTTGCATGGCGATGTGAATCCGCTGAAGGGGGGTACGCTCGTCATCGACGCATCGTTCTTCAAGCCCGCCGCTGCAAGACAGATTCATCCCACGACGCGAGGGCTCAGATTGAACAAGCGCGGAGACTCGGTGGAGATCGAACTTCCCACGGTTGATGTCCACTCGGTTTTTGTATTGGAAGGTTAGTCCATCCGGCACGTCTCTGTGCAGAAAAGGGCAGCAATGAACCGGCGACAGTTTTCAAAGTTCTCGGCTCTGGCTCTTTCGAGCCTGGCATTCTCGAGGCGCTTGGCCGCAGTCAACTCAGAAGCGGAAGGAGCGCCTGCGACCACTCCAAAAGCAGAACCGCCCCGGCCCAAGCTCTCCGGCGCATATCGGGAATACTGCTTCGACTTCAACTGGGTCGACAGACTCGAGGGGCACATCAAACCGCTCTCGAATTACGCTCACCTGAGCGCGGCCGGTGAAGTCGAGGATCTCATCAAGATTGACTCCGACTCCCTGATGGTCTTTTGCATGTCCATCTCGGGATATATGTTTTATGACAGCAAAGTCGGCGTGCGGCACCCGACGCTTGGTTATGACTACTTGAAAGAAATCATCAAGCGGGGACACCAGAAGGGAATTGCGATGGAGCTTTACGTCCCCAGCATGTGGGCGGATTATCTGATCCAGCAACACGGGGACTGGGGCATGCGGAATCCGGATGGGAGCCTGTACACGGCGGCCTTTGGCGGGTACCACCCGGATTTGAATTCGCCTTCGGCGGACTGGTATGTCGAGGTGATTCGGGAACTCGTTCCGGCCTACGGGGGCGACGCGTTCTTCGCAGACGGCATAACGTTTATCAAATACGGCCAGTCGGAATTCACGGTGAAAAAGTTTCGGCAGGACTTAGGGCGGACTTATCCAACCTCATTGGCGAGCGACCCGGATTGGCGAGCCACGCTGCGCTGGGAGATCGAGCAAATCGATGGCTACTGGCAGAAGCTTCGCAATGCGATCAAAGAGCAGGACCGCAGGGTCGAGGTCACGTTCAACGGACCGGGTCCGGAAATTGCCATGCCCGGTCGAGACAGCGGGATAAATTTCGTTCCCGAGCCGCCCCACCTTAACCCGCAAACGGATTATGCCTTTACGGAAGCGGGAAGCGGCGGCGAGCACGCCGACTGGACCAAGGGAATTGCCCACCCCAAGCCGTTCCGAGTGACTTTCAATAACGCCTTTTCGGTTCTCGACCCGTTTGATCCGGACGATGTTCGAGCCCGCATCGGCCGCACTCTCGCCATCGGAGGCATGCCTTATCGCTATGACCGCACTTCCGTGAACGGCGAACCCGACCGCGTATTCATTGATCGTTGGGGCGAGATCTTCAAAGAGGTCAAGGACAAGACGGCCTACGTCAAAGGCGCCGAGCCGCTGAAGTATGTCGGAATCGTGAGTAGTGAGCCCACCATGTTTTACAGGGGGCGCTCCGATCGCAGTTGCCATGCAGACGACCTGCTGGCGTCACTCCGCATGCTTGATGCGCTCCACATCCAGCATGCCGTCATTGCGGACTGGAATCTGCAGCCTGATTTCCTGAAGCCCTATGCACTGGTCATTCTTCCCAATACGGGCTGCATGAGCGATACTCAGGTCGCGGCGGTTCGGGAATACGTGAGGGGCGGCGGAAACCTGCTGGCCACTGACGAATCCGCGCTCTTCGATGAAAACGGAAACGCCAGGCCGGACTTTGCCTTGGCGGACGTCTTTGGAGTGAATATCGACGAGACGCCCAGCAATCAAATTCAAACTGAAGATAATAAGAAACCCGTTTACATAACTCCCTCAAGTTCCTCGCATCCCATTCTTCGTCATCTGCCTCATACGGGGCTGATCATTCCCGGCGACTCGGTCATGGTCCGCGCGACGTCCGGCCAGGCGACCGCATACGCAATCGACGACGCGGGCACGCCCATGAATTCCCCGGGCAACGCCACCACTCGCGCTGCGGTCCAGATTAACCAGTTTGGAAAGGGCCAATGCGTTTACATCTGCGGAAGCATCTTCGCGCGCTCCGCCTGGGGTGCGGACGGCACTGGAGTGCGCTGGGCCGGTCAGCTCGTGGAAGAAATCGTCCAGAACCTGGCACCTCATGCGCCGTGGCGGCTCAAAGCGTCGGAGAGGATCTGGGCCGGCCTGAACGCGCAGCCAAGCCAGCTCCGCTACGTTCTCCACTTTGTGAATTGGCAGACTGACCTTCCGGCCATCGATCTCCGCGTAAGCATCGCGGAGGGTCTTGGAGTAGGCGGGAAAGCCACTATGGTCTGGCCGAGCCATATGCCGCTGCGGCCTGAGGCTCGAGGCAACATGCTCGAAGTGGTGATCCCCAAGGTCGGCCCGCACGTTATGGTGGTGTTCGAGTGATGGCTGACGATAGCCGGGCCACTCTACGGCCGCGGCCGGATGAGCCGCACCGTGGTTACGGACGGTGTAGCATCGAAATTCAACTCGATCGAATCCTTCTGCCGGCTCATCCACACCCGGCCTGATGGAATCAGCTCGGCCGTTCCGTAGTCGCCAAGCTGATCGATGTGTATAGTCAGGCGAACCTGCTCGGGAGTCTCGAGTTTCGGCAAGTCGGATTGCCTCAGCAGACGCCCCTGCGTATAGGGTGCTGGGGCGGTATCGCGGTTAAGCAAATAGCAAAGAAGATCGTTGCCCTTGCGGTTCACCAGCAGAGCGTAATGCCGCGAGCCGTGGACCTCGAAAGCCGGCGCGCCGATCAGGCGGGCAGTGAGTTCGTTCAGCAGTGCGCTGCCCTCGCCGAATGCGAGTTCTTCCGCGCTCACATAAATCACGCGCCCCTGCCCGTAAGTGTTTTCCAGGATGGCGGGAGAATCGCCGGCGTACTCCCATTGAGCCAGGACCTTCCCGGTCGTGGGCTTTACCGCCAGCGCCCCAGGGAACAGCGAAAGCGTCGCCGCCAGTCCCGATCCGGGCGAGAACGCCAGCCGTTTATAACCTGCTAAAGTCCCGGTGTATTCGCACCCGAACAGATCGGCCAAGGCGAAATTGTTCTTCAGGCTCCCTTCCTGGTCGAACAGCGAGCCATGGCCGAAGCTGAGCAGCGTGCCGCCTTTCCTGACGTATTCCTTAATCTCTCCCAGATCGGTGTCGCTCAGGAGGGCCGTCTCAGGCAAGAGCAGCATTCGATATGATCCAAGGTCGAAGCAGCGCGAGGGAAATGTTCCCCCCACCCGTTCCGTGATGTACCCCAGGTTGCGCAAATAACGAGAGGTGTCGCGGCCAGGATCGGCGTCCACCTCCACCCGGAGGAAGCCGTGAGATGCCTTCCATAGTTCGCCCATGCCGGGGATGTGTTCAACGTCATCGGCAGGGTGGCCTGTCAAGATGCCAATCTCGGCATAGGGACGCGCGTCTACAAGCCAGGGGCGATTATCTTTCAGCCAGCTCCCCATGGCTCGCAGCAGAGCAAGATCGCCGTGCGGATCGTACACGCCCGCATGGCCCGGGGTGACCGCCGCATACGCATTGCCGCCCTGAATCCAGGTGGCCGCTGCCAGGTCCACCGCTTCCGATTGGGATTCCACCGGTGCAGGGGCATCGTCGCTGGGAGGGACGTACCAGGAGGAACTGATCAGGATTCCTTCCTCCCAAGGCCGGTCTGCGGCATGCATGATGCGCGAAGACCTGTCGATGTTGGGCCAAGTGTGGCCTTCGACCGAGAACCAGTCAACGACCGAGTCTTCTTGCCGCGCACGGGCGGGCTCGACCACATCGGACATTCCCGCGCCGTTGAACGTGAAACTGAGGCCCGGCTGAATGGCTTCGAGCTTCTGCCGAATCTCCAGCAGGAAGTCCCGAAGAGTGGCCAGTTCGAACTCAGAAAACTGCTTGGGCGATGCCTGGCTGGGCGCGGTATGGTACCTGTCTCTGAATTTGCGAAGTGTGAACGAGTCGTAGGAGATCGGGTTCGGTTGCGTGTAGAGGTCGAGCCAGAAGCCGTCCACCGGGCCGTCCGCTTTCAGGATTTCGGTCAACTGATCAATAACGTACTGGCGGTAGGGTGAGTGGAACGATTTCCACTCCGTCGCAAACGCGAGCCCCATGGTTTTGCCTTGGGCGTCCAAGCAAGTCCAGTCCCGAAACTTCGCTTCCGGGTTGTTGTCCAGCCCCACGGAGTAATAGACCACGGCAGCCATGTTGTGCTTGCGAAGAGCGGCCAGCGTGGGCTTCACAAAGTCGCGGTGCGTCTTGAAATTGGTCAGGTGCGTGTCATGATTCACCAGACCATCGTGCCACTTGTCATAGAAGATCACGCCCGTCGCGCCGGCATCCTGAAACTCCTGAATGGTCTTCTCGGCGTCGTAGCTGTCGCCCAAGGTTTTTTCCCAGGCCCGCAGCGTCGCTTCCTGCTTGGCCGGAGTCCATGTGCCGTTCACGGTGTATTCCGGCCCCCAGGTGCCCTTTGTAGTGTTGGCGATGAAGCCCGTCATTACGAAGAGTTGTGGCGGCTTGTACCACGGGGCGCGGTTCAACTCAGGCTGATCCTGGACAACGGATCCGGATTTCGCCAACAGCTGGCGCGGGCCTCGGATTTGGAGGTCCGCGGTTGCAAGCAGCATGGCGGCAACAAACAACCACGTTATTGGTCGTATAAATATGTCGTATCTCATATTCCCACTCGCAATAGAATCGCTGATACGGCCCTCTCCCCAATGGAGAGGGCCGTTGCTTCCGAGTTGGTCCACAACAGGCGCTCAGGAAGCTTGCCCGACGTCCACCCCAGCCCTCGGGCGGTTCTTACGCACATACGAAGCGTCGATTGCCGGCTCTGACTCGCACTCCGCTTCGATCACGCTCACAGGATGGTCGGGCGCGTCGTGCGGAAGTCCCGTGAAGCGCACCGAGATGTCGTCCTGCACGAAGTCCACCTTCTTGGCTGAGGCATACAAGCGCGCTGCCTTAACTTTACTCCGCATGCCGCCGATCGCCACCACCGTGGGCGGTTTGTAAAACTCCAGGGCCTGGGTTCCTATCGTTTGGGCAGGCCAGAAGTGAACGTGGATGTAAAGCGTATTGCCCTTCCGCGTGTACCCGGCGAACGTGTGGCCATGCGCGGTGCACGGTTCCGATTCGTAAATGGTTGGCCCGTTCTTGTCCATCCACTGGCCCACCTCGGTCAGGACACTGGCTGACTGCTCCGGCACAGACCCGTCCGGTTTGGGGCCGATGTTCAGAAGGTAGTTGCCCCCGCCCCGTGCGCAGGTGACGAGGTTACGCACGATGGTCTTCGAGGTTTTCCAGTCGTCGTCGGCCGGAGTATAGCCCCAGCTATTGTTCATGGTCATGCAGGCTTCCCAGGCGCGCCCCCCACGTTCGGCCTGAATCCTCTGCTCGGGTGTCGAGAAGTCTCCGGGCAGACCGTTGCGGTTATTGACAATGATGTCCGGCTGAAGCTTGAACACCATCTCGTTCATCTTCTTCGACTCCCACTGCTCGGCCGTGAGTGGCCAATCCACGTCGTACCAGAGAACGTCGATCTTCCCGTAGTTGGTCAGCAGTTCCCGGATCAACCCGTGGGTGTATTCGACGAAGCGTTGTCGCGCGGCGTCGTCGGTAGCGCAGCGCGCGCCGTCCGGATGGTGCCAATCCATTAGCGAGTAATAGAAGCCGACGCGCAGTCCCTCGGCGCGGGCGGCCTCTACGTATTCCGCCACCAGGTCGCGGCCCGGCCCCTGTTTGGGCGCACAGTAGTTGGTCAGCTTCGTGTCCCAATTGCAGAAACCTTCGTGGTGCTTCGTGGTCATCACCATATACTTCTGGCCGGCTTGCTTGGCCAGCTTGGCCCAGGCCCGAGCCGCGTTGGGCTGCGGCTTGAAAACCTTGGCGAGGTGTTCGTATTGGGGCACCGGGATGCCCTCCATCTCCATGGCCCACTCGTGGTGGCCAATCGTGCTGTAAAGGCCCCAGTGAATAAACATGCCGAATTTGGCGTCGTGCCACCACTTCATGCGGCGCTCCCGATCGGCCTTGACCTCGGGGCTTTCCGCTTTGGCCTGGGCTGGTTTTGGCGCGGGGGCTTCTTGCTTGGTGCAACTCGTGCTGAAAGCAGTAGCGGCGACAGCAGCTCCCGTGCCCATTATAAAAAGAGAATCCCGCCTGGAAATCTTGTTTGCTGACATGCTTTAGCCTCCTTTTTCCGAATCGAGGTGGTCCGTGCTGCGTCGAACTTCGACGTTTACACGCCGCCTTCAATGCGCAGCGCAAAGGCGTGCTCACCCCGCTGCTCTTTCGGGAACTCTACAACGAGCCCTTGCGGGCCTCGGCTCGACTTCAGCGGGTCTACGAACCCCAGTAAGCGGACCGAGTGCACGTTCACTCCTCCGAGCGAGCGAACGGTCAGGGTTCCGCTCTCCGGCCATCCCAGTGCGATGGCGTAGAGGTTTCCTCCCTTGGTGGTAAAGCGAATATCTTCTGCCGTGTAGCGCAGTTTGTCTTCGTTGAAGTTTCCGCTGGAGACGCTGGTGGTTCCTTCTCCGTAAATCTTCCATGGACGAGTGCCGTAAATCGCTTCTCCATTGGTTGAAATCCATTCCGCCAGAGACGCGAGGATGCTCTCCTCTTGCGCATCTAAAGTGCCGTCGCCGCGCACCGGGAAATTCAGCAGCAGGTTGCCGTTCTTGCTTACTATATCCACCAGCATCCGAATCACCGTGGCCGGCGTCTTGTATTGAATATCGCGTTTGTAATACCAATCACCCACGCAGGTGTCCGTCTGCCACGCCTCGGCCTTTATCCCTTGTTGCACTCCGCGCTCCAGATCCTGAACGCACATGCCCTCGGTATATTCCCCTCCGTCATCGTTGAACTTGCAGTTGTAAACAGCTTCGAGTTTCCCGTCGTGCTGCCGGATGTTGGAGTTGTAGAAGTGGGCCAGCAGCTTGCGGCCGTACTCGCCGAACGGAAGGCTACCGTCACTGTAAAGCAGGTCAGGCTGATAGCTATCCACCAAATCCTTGATGCGATTGAACCATTCCTGTTTCCATGAGTCCGGCACATTGCGGTACCACCACTCCACCTTCGACTTCTCGTTGCCGGAGTGATAAAGATCGAAGAATTTGGGGTTGACCCCATCGTACGGCACGCCCGCCATGGGACCCTTCTTATCGCACAGCTTTGTAACCCCGTACCAGTTCCAGCTTGCCGCGAGGTGTTCGGTGACACCGAAGTGGAGTCCCTGCTTCCGCGCTGCCTCGCGCCACAAACCGATCACGTCCCGCTTCGGCCCCATGTTCACGGAGTTCCAGCGATGAAACTTGGAGTTCCAGCAATCGATGTTGTCGTGGTGCTGGGCAATCGCGCAAAAGTACCTCGCTCCACTCTTCTTGTACAGGCGCATCAGCCGGTCCGGCTGCCAGCTCTCGCCTTTCCACAGAGGAACGATGTCTTTGTAGCCGAATTTCGAAGGATGGCCATAGCGCTTGAGGTGGTCCTCATATTGGGGGTGCCCTTCAATGTACATCTGCCGCGCGTACCAGTCACCCATCTCGGGGACGGCTTCGGGTCCCCAGCAGGCCCAGAATCCCAGCTTGGCGTTACGAAACCATTCCGGTGCTCGGTACTGCTTGAAGGATTCCAAATCCGGCGTGAATGAAACGGTGCCGGCGTCGCCTGCAAGAACCTTGGCCGGAGCCAGTGCTGCCGCAGCCGCCAGCCCCATGAACTCCCGGCGCGTGCTTCTCATTATGAATGCCTCCTCTCAAACCATGGAGAGACGAAGCGGTTACACGCAAAGTCGCAAAGGTCGCAAAGCAAAGACAGGACTTCTCCTTTGCGCCTCTTGGCGCCTTCGCGCCTTGGCGTGAGCTGTTTTGTTTTTTTACTCATTCTCCAGCTTTCCGCAAAGCGAGCGGCTGAGCCGCTCATCGTGCATGCTAGTTCGCCTTAACCGAACCAATCGCTTCCAGGGCTTTTCGGGCGTCATCATCTTCGGGATTAAGCTTCAATGCAAGTTCCAATTCGTGCTTCCCATCCGGCGTGTCACCCGTGCGCAAGTAAACCAATCCCAGGTTACGGTGCAGGTCTGGCCCGAAGCGGCAATTGCCGCAGAGTTCGAGCGCCTGCTTCAGGTTGTCGAGAGCCTGGGGCCAGTTGCGGGCGCTCGCGGCCTCAAGGCCGAAGTTGCCCAATTTCTGAACGCGGTCAGTGAGCTGCCGCTGCTTCTCGAGTTCGTTGAAGCGCGTCATGTACTCTCTCGCGTCCGGCCTCCCCGACTTGGCCAACTGGTCGGCCAGGTTATACAGCGCCTGCGTGTTGTTGGGGTCTGACTTGACGGCAAGCTGCAAGTGCTCAATGGCTTCGTCCCTCTTGCCCAGGCGCAGGAGATTCTGCCCCAGGAGCGCCTGGGCGTCGGCATTGCCTGGCGTCAGCTTCACGAGGCGCCCCAGAAGATCAACCGATTTCTGCGTGTCCCCAAGCCGTCTCTCGGCTTGTGCCAACAGGTAGAGGGCTTCCGGATAATTCGGGTTTATCGAGCAGGCCTTCTCGAGTTCGACCCGCGCTTCCTCATGTTTACCCAGATCGTAAAGCGCTCGACCCTTGTTGCAATGTGCAGCCGCAGAACCGGGGTCGAGTCGCGCGGCTTCCGAAAACTGCTGGAGGGCGCCTTGTAAGTCGTAGTGATCGGCAAGAGCGATGCCCAAATTCAGATGTGCATTGGCCGACGCAGGCTGGAGTTGAACCACCTTGCGGAAAATCTCGACCGCTTCTTTCCCGTGGCCCAGCTTGCCTTCCGTCATCCCCAGGTCTGTGTAAATGGTCGGATTATCCGGAGAAAGTTTAAGTGCGGCCTGAAACTGTTGCGCTGCCTGCTTCAGCTTTCCCTCGCTGCCCAGCACCAGCCCGAGGTTTACGAACGCCTGTGCGTACTGCGGATCGTCTTCCTGCGCCTTTTGGAACAACGCCTCCGCCGCGCTATTCTTCCCCTGCCGCGCATAGAGCACGCCGAGATTGCTCTCCGCCTCCGCATAGTGCGGATCGACCTCCAGGGCGGCCTTGAGTTCCTTCTCAGCATCGGTCAGCTTTCCATCTTCCATGAAGCGCAGGCCGAGTTGGTTGTGGGCCTTAGCCAGCTTGGGGTCCACCTGAACAACCTTGACGAGCGCCGCTTCCTCTGCGGCACGGTCTCCAAGCTTCGAGTAAGCCAACGACACGTTGAAGTAGTACGGCGCGTCTCCCGGGCCGCCTCGCGTAATTGGAGCATCCACGGCGGCATCGGCCTCTACTACAACCGCAGCGAGGAAGAAACGGCACTGGAAACCTTGACCAATGCGCCTTTTGCAATTACCTGGAGTGGCACAACATCGGCTTCAACCCTCCCTAACGGCGGAGGATCAACCTGTTCGCCTGGTTTTGCAAACCCGTGGGTTAGCGTTACAGGAAGCACCTGCTATTCGGGTCCCACGGCCTGCA
>CAWIUZ010000135.1:0-28527 GCA_963838915.1 uncultured Acidobacteriota bacterium | reverse complement strand
TTGGTCCTGCCGTAGAGAAAATTAATGACGCCGTAGACGCCAGTGATCAGGAATGGCAACTTCCAGCCGGTCGCGATCAGGTTTCCGAGCGATTGCGAACCAGACGGAGCGAAACGCCAAACAATTACGCTCGTCAAAGCGTAAACGGGCAGCATCACGACGCACAGCAAGATCAGGAAGATCAGCCAGTCATAAGGAGCCGGCCTTTCGTAGAGCGCGTGCAGCCATTGCATGGGAGGCGAAAGGAAATTGCCGATGCACAGCGAGTACAGGATGATGTAGAAAAGATGGACGGGCTCACCCATGGCCCAGAAAATGGCGCCAATCACGAAAGCGATGAACAAGTAGACGCCCTGGTTGCGGAAGAAGGTCGTCAGCGATTGGGAGGCGGCCCTCGTCGTTAGTTTAATTGTCAGCGGATCCCCACTATTCCGTATCCCGCGTTCGGCTGTGAATTCTCTGTCCACGTCACATCTTATTGTGTCCATTCCCAATAGGCAACTCGCATCCGTGTGGAGCCGATCCCGCGCTCCCGGGCGGGTGGTCGGAATTAACCGGCCAATCTTTTTAATCACACCTCTAAGCGCTGTAGCTGAGAAGCGTTATTCTTCTCCAGTTGGGATTTTTCTCTTCAGGAGGAGGGGCCCCGCTTCCGGCTCAGATCTTGGCAGGTCAACGCCGGGAGGGAGCCCCCATGAACTACGATTCTCTTTATCCCACTTTCTACCCCGCCGCACAAGCTCGAAACTGACTGGGCTCGCGACAGCGAGAACGTCATGCTGCGGCGATGCCCGGTTTGCGAACGGGATTCCATCATTGGCCACGGTCGCCGCCGCAAGCAGGCGCACGATGAACATCACGACTGGATTGGGATTCGACGCGGCCTTTGCCCTGGTTGCGGGAAGACCTTCACCCTGCTTCCCCTGCTCTCTCCCCCCTACGCGCACTACAGCTTGCTGGCTCGCGCTCAGGCGCTCCGCCGACACTTTATGGAGCACTGCTCGTGGGAAGAGGCGACGCCCACGCTGAAGGACCCTGATCGAATGCCCGATCCCTCCACGCTCCGCCGCTGGTCAGACGGCCTGGATCGCTCCCAGCCGGCTCCTTCCTTTTGGCGCCGAACGCTCGCCCGCCTGGCCCGTTGGCTGGGGCGCGACGCTCCAGCCGATCCCCAGGCTGAGCCATTATCAGGGCTGACTCCGGTTCTGCAGGTTCTCTGGCCTCTCCGTCTCTGAGAGATTTTCTCTTCCCCACCATCCTTGCCTGGGAATGCTGTCCACTTTCTCTTAGGCTCGTCTCCAGAGGCGAAAACAGCGCCATGGGCGAGGATCTCGAACAACTCAAACAACGACTCCCGCTGCTCGATTACTTGCGACAGCAGAATTGGACGGCCCGCCCGGTGGGTCGCGCCGGCGAGTTCGTGGGACTCTGTCCCTTGCACGCGGAGACCCGGCCTTCCTTCTATGTCAATGCCCGCAGGAATCTCTTTTACTGTCATGGTTGCGGTCAGGGCGGCGATCTGATTCGCTTTGTGGAGTTATCCCAGCACCTCTCGTTCCGACAAAGCCTCACCTACCTCGAACAGCTAAGCGCTGAGGCGGACCCCGCCGCCGTATTGCGGCAGGCTTCCGCTTTCTACCAACAGCAACTCGATCGCTACCCGGAGGCCAGTCATTATCTGGAACAGCGGGGAGTGCGCGACCCTGCCCTGATTCAGGAACTGCAGATCGGTTATGCACCCGGCGGGAGGTTGCGCCGTCACCTCCTCGCCCAAGGCTGTTCCCTCGATCTGCTGCGGCACACCGGCCTCGTCAATCCCCAGGGCCACGACACCCTCTATCAACGCGTCGTCTTCCCCTGCTGCCAAGACGGCCGCATCGTGAATTTGTATGGCCGCAGCATCGGCACCGCCTTCGCCCATCGCTTCCTCCCCGGCACCAAGGGCGACTTGTTCGCCTGGGAATCGGTTCGCCAGTTCCCCAGCGTGATTCTTGTCGAAGGCATGTTTGATCTCGCGGTCTTGTGGCAGGCAGGTTTCCGCCACGCCACCTGTTCGTTAGGCGCCCATCTCACCGCTGACCAGTTTCAACAGCTGTGCGACCGCCCGCGCACCGTTTATCTCAGCTTCGATGTCGATGCCAACGGCAGCGGCCAGCAGGCTGCGCAAGCCTTATCCCATCGTCTGCGGGCGCAAGGCATCACCGCCCGCCGCGTCCTCCTGCCTCCCGGCCACGATCCCAACTCCTTCTTCGTCCAGGGCGGTGACGCACGACAGTTCCAATCTCTCTTGGAGGCCGCTCCCTTATGAAGTTCCACACCATGCGCCCACAGACTCTCAACCCAGCCCAAAGTCCGATTCGTATCGCCGAGCAGGCCACCGGTCGGGGGGTCGGCTGGGTCAATCGCTACCTCGACCGCGAGTACGTCCGCCGCGTGGCGGACACGACCCTGCGCACCTGGGCTTACAACCTCCTGCACTTCGTTCGCTGGTGGGAGAGTCTTCATCATACCGGCGACGTGGCGGAAAGTGACCTGACCGAGTCGACGCTCCTGGATTACGTGAAGTTCCAGTCCAGCCAACAACCTGCGCCTTCCAGTTCCACCATCAATGACCGCGTCGCCATCGCCGATCGCGCCCTGCGCAACGAGTTCCCCGACGCCCCCTGCCAAGTGGCCCGCGGCTTCCATCATGCTTTTTTGCACCGAAGGCCGCTGGGCCTGGGCCGGCCACGGATAGCGTTGAGCCGGTTACGAGTGAGGGTGCCCAAACGTAACCTCATCCCGTTGTCCGTGGAGGAGGTGGCACGTTTTTGGTCCAGTTTCCGCACGGCTCGAGACTTGGCCATCGTGGGCTTGATGCTTCTCGAAGGACTGCGCTCCGCCGAAGTGTTGGGTTTGAATGAGGACGACCTGCTGCTTTCCGAAGCGCAGCTGCGCGTGCGGGGCAAAGGTAACAAACTGCGCTTCCTCCCCTTGGCGCCGGAAACCGCGCAACTCCTCGATCACTATCGGCGGCTGGAGCGGCCCCAGGTGGGCACCGCCGCGCTCTTCCTCTCACTCAAGGGACCCGCACGTGGAACCCGCATGACGCTGGCAGGATTGCGATCCCTGTTCCGCTATCATCGTCAAACCACCGGCATCAAGCTCGCCAACCCGCACCGGTTTCGCCATACATTTGCGTCGGACATGGTCCGCGCCGGGATCAGCCTACCCGCGCTGATGCAGTTGATGGGGCATGCTGACATCCAAACGACTTTGCGCTATGTGCAGATCACGCCGCAAAACGTCTACCGACAGTATACGCGCGCCGTGGCGCAGCAAGTTCGTCCCCTTCCGAGGCTCCCCTCATGAAGTGCACCCGACGCCCTCCGCTCCAACATCCGCTGGCCGCCATCTTCGAGCGCTCGGTCGATTCCCCCGGTGCGGCGCTCCACCCTGACACCATTCGCCACTATCGCGGGACCGTGCGCAACTTCCTGAGCTATCTCGGGGCCGCTCACCCTACGGTGGACTCGCTCGATCAACTGCGCCGTGAGCCCCACCTCCTCGGCTGGATGTCCCGCCTGCGCGCACAAGCGCCGCCCCTCGTGACCGCGTCCTATATCAACCTGCTGATTGACCTGCGCGCCACCTTCACCGAACTGGCATGGACGCACCAGCTTCCTCAACTCGCACACCTGATCCGTCGCGAGGAACGTCCCGCACCTGCCGCAAAGACTCCCACGCCCCCTAACGGCCGAGCAAGATCAGCTCCTTCAGCAAGAGTTCCTTAACCGCAACGATCTGGGTGGAAATGCCTTCCTGCTGATCCGCCACACCGGTATGCGCATCGGGGAGTGCGTCGACTTGTCCTACGATTGCCTCCGCTCGACCGGCCCCGATCAATGGGCCGTTCACGTGCCGCTCGGCAAACTCAAAACGGAACGTATGGTGCCGGTGGATCGGTTGGGGGTTGAACTCATCCACCGCCTGCGATTCTTTCGCTCTCTCGATCCGCTGCCTCCGGACGGCCGGCTCCTAGCCCGTCCCAGCTCCAAGGAAGCCCTCGTTCGTCAACTCCGTGATTATCTGCACGAGGTCTGTCATGCCTTGGGTCTCTCCACACGCATCGTCCCCCACCAATTCAGACACACCTACGCCTCAGGGATGCTGCGCGCGGGTGTGAGCTTTCCGGTTCTGATGAAACTACTCGGTCACACCTCTCCGGAGATGACCATCCTCTATGTCGAAGTGGCATTGAATGATCTCCAGCGGGAATTCTTCCAGGCTCGATCAAAGCCTCGCCATCTGGTTCCCCAGCCGAAGACGTCTTTCGCCCTCACTCGAACTGGTTTGGAGGGAGTTATCGATTCCTTACAAACCGCTCAACATGCGCTGGAGATGTTCCGACGGTCGCTGCCCACAGGCGCTGCACGCAGTTGCCTCGACCGGCTCTCCAACCGCCTCACAAAGATCGTCGGAGAAACCCGTAAACTCCGCGCCGCCTGAGAATGGGCAGAGATTGGCCGGTTATGTCCGCGACTCAGAAGTTGGTCCAGCCTTTCCCGAATTACCCCGCCTTGTCGCCAAGGGGCGACCTATCCGGTCCCTTTTTCCCAGCAGCCGTCGTGAAATCAGCGGTCCGCATCGGGTTCAATTCCGATCTTGTCGTTGACGGAAGTTCGCCGGCCGGCTACGTCATAGCGTGTATTGGTCCTCAGCTACCTATCTGCGGGCATATTCGGGACCGCGGAGTCTCACTTTGTTAGGTGCGACGAGAGATTTTAATTCGGGAAAAGCCTGGAATCAGCTTCGGCGAATTCCTAGGAGCTCTAATGCCGATCCCTGAATGGTGGAGTCGACGGAGTCGCAATCTCAGTTCAACAACAATCTCCTTGAATAGCTTGCCATTGCGGGATATAACCATGCAGAAAAGTTTGACGCGACGTAGACGTTCTGTCCGTCACTTCTCCTGTGGGTCTACGTTGGTGATCGTGACGAGACGGCCGGATATGTTCGTAGTGACCGCAACAATGATTTGGCGGCCCAAGCGCAAGAGGTTCTCGAAATTCGCGGCCCACGGCTGCCCTCTGTGGTGGGTGGACCCCGGCGCCCAGTTCCTGAGTGGCGTATAGATGCTCGTGGCAGCCATCCGGGCGGTGCGCGAGTCCCGCGTGTGATGCAGTCCTCTGGAGGCGGCGCTGCTGGAGGCGAACGAGCACCTGCGGCGTTTCGACCGGCTCGCGGTCAGCCGCGACCTCAGAATGATCGAACTGAAGAAGGAAGTAAACGAGCTGCGTAGCGAGTTTTGCCTCCCGCCACGCTACTCGCTCGAGGCTGACGGCCAGATCGAACCCACTGCCGCAGGATGCGGAAAGGAGCGCATATGCCCAGGACGAAAAGAGCGCCTGACCCTAAAGGCCTCTCGAACCTTGCAAAATGCCCCACGGGAATTCAGGGTCTCGATGAGATCACCAACGGCGGCTTGCCCAAGGGGCGGCCGACCCTCGTCTGCGGCGCTGCTGGATGCGGCAAGACGGTGCTCGCGATGGAGTTCGTCCTCCGGGGCGCGCTCACCTACGGGGAGCCCGGGGTCATCATGACGTTCGAGGAGAACGCCCAGGAACTCGCCGCGAACTTCGCGTCGCTCGGTTACAACCTGAACGCCCTCGCGGCAAAAAAGAAGATAGTCCTCGACAACGTCTCCATTGAGCGGAGTGAAATCGAAGAGACCGGCGAGTACGATCTCGAGGGACTCTTCGTCCGGCTCGGCCACGCCATCGACACGATCGGCGCCAAACGCGTGGTCCTCGACACCGTCGAAGCGCTCTTTGCAGGATTCTCGAACGTCTCCATTCTGCGGGCCGAGCTGCGGCGCCTCTTCCGCTGGCTCAAGGACAAGGGCGTGACCGCCATCATCACCGGCGAACGCGGTGAGGGGACGCTAACCCGCCACGGCCTCGAGGAATATGTCGCCGACTGTGTCATCGTACTGGACCACCGGGTGGAAGAACAGACTTCGACACGTCGGATGCGCATTCTGAAGTACCGCGGCACGGCCCACGGCACCAACGAGTACCCGTTTCTCATCGACGAGGAGGGTATCACGGTGCTCCCCGTGACCTCGATGGGGCTTGCGCATTCGGTGTCCGAAAAGAGGGTATCGTCAGGAATCCCGCGTCTCGACACCATGCTGGGCGGGAAAGGGTACTACCAGGGGAGCAGCGTGCTGGTTTCAGGGACGTTGGGGACGGGGAAGAGCAGCGTCGCGGCGGCGTTCGCCCACGCGGCGTGCGAACGCGGCGAGCGGTGTCTGTTCTTCGCCTTTGAGGAGTCCCCCCACCAGATCATCCGGAACATGCGTTCGATCGGGTATGACCTTGGACAGTGGGTGAAGGATGGGAAGCTGCAGATCCACGCCACGCGTCCATCGTATTCCGGGCTCGAGACGCACCTGGCGCGGATGCACAAGCAGGTCGCCGACTTTAAGCCCGCCGTCGTGGTGATTGACCCGATCACGAACTTCATCTCAGTGGGGCAGGAAGATGAGGTCAAGGCGATGCTGATGCGCCTCATTGATATGCTCAAGAGCCAGGGCATCACCACGCTCTTCACAAACCTCACGCGCGGCGTGCAGCTTGAGCACACGGACGCGGCGATCTCGTCGCTCATGGACACCTGGATATTGCTGCGCGACATCGAGACGGCGGGCGAGCGAAACCGCGGGATCTACGTGCTGAAGTCGCGGGGGATGGCGCACTCAAACCAGATCCGCGAGTTCATATTGACGAGCCGCGGGATCGAGTTGCGGGACGTCTCGCTATCAGGCGGCGGATTCCACATGGGGGCCTCGCGGGTTGAAAACGAGGCTCGGGAGCGGGCGGCGGCGGCGGCGCGAAAGCTCGACCTCGCTCGCGCCGAGCAGGCGATTCGCCGTAAGAAGGTGCTGCTCGAAGGCCAGATGGGCGCGCTCAAGCTGGAGTTGGATTCCGAGGAAGACGAGTACCGACGGCTGCTGTCCGAGCAGGCGAATCACGCGCGGCGCGACGCGCAAGACCTTCGAGAGTTGGCCAAGGCGCGCAAGTCCGACTCCGCGCAGCGGCTGCTAAGCCCCAAAGGGGCGCTCTAACGCAGCCCGGCCAACGGCCCGAAGGCGTTAACCTAATGGCTCAGCTCGCGCTATGTAGCACTCACTGGCCGCTTCCAGAGGCCCGGAGGGCCGACAGAGAGTAGCCCATGGCGTAAGCCGTGGGATCGAGGAGCGGCCCCGGGTTGTATAAGCCCTGGAGGGGCGACAGATCCGCCGGCACTGTCTCTGTCGCCCCTCCGGGGCTGCGGATATGAACGCCGTACGGGGTCCCACGGCTTACGCCGTGGGCTACTTTCTAGCGCCGCTCCGCGGCTCTAGTCGCCTTCGCGTCTTTAGGTTAACGCTTATAGGCCGTTGGCCTAGGCTGCGATAGATCTCCCCTTTGGGGCTTGAACTGGGAGGCACAATGAACCAGAAGACAGTGGAGCAGAGAGAGTCCGAGCAATGGAACCTGCGCCTCTATGTCGCGGGGCAGACATCGCGATCCGTTACGGCGTTCGCAAACCTCAAGAAGATCTGCGAGGAACACCTCAAGGGGCAGTACACCATTGAGGTGATCGACCTCTTGAAGAACCCAAAACTGGCCAAGGGCGACCAGATACTGGCGATCCCCACGCTCGTGCGCAAGCTCCCGAAGCCGGTGCGGAAGATCATTGGTGATCTATCGAACACGGAGCGGGTGCTCGTGGGGCTCGACATGCGGCCCGTGTGACCTCACGGCCGTCGAGAAAGCGAGGGAATCCATGTCCGCGCAGAAATCCGTACCGGCCAACGAGAGCTTCGAGAAGGCGCTTCGCACCGGGGAAAAGCCCACGTACACCCTGCGCCTGTACGTGGCCGGGGTGACTCCCCGATCAGCCAACGCCATCCGGAACATCAAGAAAATATGCGAAGAGCACCTGCGTGGACGCTACGACCTGCAGGTGATTGACGTCTATCAGCACCCGACGCTCGCCGAGGGCGAACAGATCATCGCCGCGCCCACACTGATCAAGAAGCTGCCGCTGCCCCTGCGCCGGTTCATCGGCGACATGTCGGACACCGAGAAAATCCTCGTCGGCCTCGACCTTCGGCCGGCGGCCGGTAAATGAGGGGAGAGTCTATGCCTGAAGATCTGGAAAAGGCCCTCCCGGAATCGGTCGAGGAACTCAAGGCGAAGCTGGCCGAAGCCGAGGAGACGCTGAGGGCCATACGCGAGGGTGAAGTCGATGCGGTGGTTGTTTCCGGCGAGCAGGGGGAGCAGGTCTACTCACTGGTCGGGGCGGAGTCGGTCTACCGGCTGATCGTAGACACGATGAAGGAGGCCGCCTTCACGGTCGCCTTCGACGGCACGATCCTGTACGCCAACGGCCGGTTCGGAGAGTTCGTCAAGCAGCCGCTTGAGCAGGTTGTTGGCCACGACTTGCGCCAATTCGTGGCCGCAAGTGACCGCGCCGCGGTAGAGGCAATTCTGACCCAGGGCCGGGAGCAGCCGGTCAGGCAGCGGTTGGTGTTCACCGCATCCGATGGCACGGCCGTCCCGGCTCATATATCGTCGAGCGTGCTCGATTTCCCCGACGGCCCCAGCATCTGCATTGTGGCAACCGCTCTGACCGAACTGGAGAACTCGACCGAGCTGATCGTCAGGCTACGCCAGCAGCAGACTGCGTTGCGTGAGAGCGAAGAGCGCCTCCGGGAGGCGTTAGAAGACGCCGTTGCGGCCCGCGCCAAGACGGAAGAGGCTAACCGCGAACTGCTCCGCGAAATTGCTGAGCGCAAGCGGGCCGAGGAGGCGCTGCGCGAGAGCGAGGCGCAATTCCGGACACTGGCCAATGCCATCCCTCAGTTGTGCTGGATGGCCAACCCCGACGGCTGGATTTTCTGGTACAACGACCGCTGGTATCAGTACACCGGAACGACGGCGGAACAGATGGAGGGCTGGGGCTGGCAATCAGTCCACGACCCAGCGGCGTTGCTCGGGGTGCTCGAGCGCTGGAAGGGATCCATCGCCACGGGCGAGCCGTTCGACATGGTGTTTCCGCTTCGCGGAGCGGACGGAGCATATCGGCCTTTCCTGACACGCGTAGTGCCGGTGCGCGGCGCAGAAGGCAGAGTAGTGCGCTGGTTCGGCACCAACACCGACATAAGCGAGCTGCGCCGAATCGAGGAGGATCTCCGCGAGAGCGAGGCGATTCTCCAGAGTTTCTTCGACAGTCCCGGGATGATGCGCGGAATGGTGGAGCTTGTCGGCGGACAGATCGTGCACGTTTCCTGCAATGACGCGGCGGCACAAATCTACGGAATTAAGCGGGACTCAATCGCTGGTAAAACCCCGACTGATACAGGTGCTACCGACGAATTGACAAGATTGTGGAAGACTTTATATGAGGAGGCGCGGAGCACGGGTAAGCCGGTCTCACATGAATACTCACGTCTGGACGCTCAGGGAAGGCCGAAGTGGCATTTGACTACCGTAAGCTACCTGGGCGTCGGTCGATCAGGGAATTCACGGTTCGCTTACACAACAGTCGATCTCACAGACCGCAAACAGGCGGAGGAGGCTCTGGCGCAAAGGGCCCAGGAATTGGCTCGCTCCAACGCAGACCTTGCGCAGTTCGCCTACGTTGCCTCGCACGATCTCAAGGAACCTCTGCGGGGGGTGAGCGGCTGCGTGGGACTTCTGAAGACACACTACGAGGGGAAACTCGACGAGCGAAGCAACGAGTATATGACCCACATCGTCGATGGCGCGGCGCGAATGGAGACCCTGATCGATGGCCTGCTCGCGTTCTCGCGGGTCGGCACTCAAGGCGGAGAACTCCAGCCTGTCGAAAGCGCCAAGGCGCTGGGCACGGCGCTGCAAAACCTCGCGGCCTCGATTGAGGAAAGCGGCGCCGTAGTCACGCACGACACACTCCCCGCTGTGAACGGCGACCTCCCGCAACTCGTGTCCCTTTTTCAGAATTTGCTCGGCAACGCCCTCAAGTTCCGCCAAAAGGCGCCACCTCGTATCCACGTGAGCGCTGAGCGGAACGGCAGGCATTGGCACTTTTCCGTTCGCGACAATGGTATTGGAATCGCCCCCCAATACTTCGAACGGATCTTCGGAGTGTTTCAGCGGCTGCACACCCGCAGGGAGTATCCCGGCACCGGTATTGGCCTTGCAGTTTGCAAGAAGATCGTGGAGCGGCATGGGGGCCGGATCTGGGTGGAGTCCGTGCCGGGCGAGGGAGCCACCTTTCATTTCAGCTTATTGGATGCCCAAACAAATCATCGCCAGGACGGAGGGGAATTTCATGCCGGAAGCCGCGACGTATAGACCCATCGAGATCCTTCTGGTGGAGGATAGCCCGAGCGATGCCTTACTGACCCGGGAGGCCCTCGGTGGTTCTAAGCTTCTGAACAAGCTGCACGTCGTCGAAAACGGAGTTGACGCCCTCGCCTTCCTTCGCAGGGAAGGCCGTTTCGCGAGCGAGCCACGCCCAGACCTTATCCTGCTGGACCTGAATCTTCCCAGGATGGACGGTCGGGAGGTTCTTCGGGAAATCAAGGGGGACGACGACCTGAGAGTGATCCCGGTGGTGGTCCTCACCTCTTCCGACGCCGAAGAGGACATACTGAAGTCCTACAAACTCAACGCCAACTGCTACATCACCAAGCCAGTTGAATTCGATAAATTCGTCAAGGTCGTGCGGTCGATCCGTGAGTTTTGGATCGCTGTGGTTACCCTGCCTCCGCAACAGCACACAGAGGCCGTTCCCATCTCGAAGCCTCCGGGTTAGGGATGGCGGGATTGGGCACCATATGTCGGGGGATCTGAGCTTGAGTTACATTTGTGCGGTTTGCCCGTTTGCCGTCCAGAATCATTACTCCCGCACACTTGCGAGCGCCTGAGAGTAGCTCAAAACGCGCCCTCCGTGCTGCTGTTGGTACGATTCCGCCTCTTGTAGCGACTTGAATGCAACCAGCGTGGGCAGGCACCGATCATACTCGCGCATGGAAACGCCGTGGGGTTCGCGCGCCATCGGTTGGTCACCGTGCGCGCAATACTGGACGTCGCCGCCTTCAACATAAGTGGCGGATTCTGCTGCAACACTCTCCCCGGTGTTGACGTCAGTGGCCCAGGCCGGACCTGAGGTTCCCTGCTTCTGACTAACCTGGGCATGCATGCCGCAGCGTGGGCAGCACGCCAGCACCACGTGGTCTCCAACTTTCAATCGGTAGGCGGTAACGGGATGCACCATGCGGTCGCAGAACGGGCACATCCCCGCCGTCTCGCGCTTCTGTTCGTACCGATAGGCAAAAAAGCTAGTGACCCCGATCGCGACCAGCGCGACAAGCGTTACAACGATTTCGCGGGCTTTCATGGCTTCCTTCCGGGGCGCCAGGTGCCCTCTATAGTTTAACCCCGTCCGTGCTCCGTAGTCAGTCGTCCGTTGCAATGCGTCGCGGTCGGTCCTGCAACGGACAACGGACTAAGGACTACGGACAAGTTCCTTTGTCATGCCCCCTATCCCTCATGGGGCTTGCTCAAACTCGGCTTCACCTCAAAATTCCACTTCCACACCGCATAAATCGCGGGGTAAACCAGCAGCTCTAGAATAAAGGAAGTGAAGATGCCGCCGACCATGGGGGCGGCGATGCGCTTCATCACATCCGCGCCCGTCCCAGTGGACCACATGATGGGGAGGAGGCCCATGAACATGCATCCGACGGTCATCACCTTGGGGCGAACGCGCATGGCCGCGCCGTGCACAATGGCGTCCTGCAAACCTCTATAGCTCGTTAGCAGCCCAGCCTGCTTCCAGCTTTCGTAAGCGAGATCGAGATAGAGCAGCATGAAGACGCCGGTCTCCGCGTCGACACCCAGCAAGGCGATCAAGCCCACCCAGACAGCGATGCTCATGTTGTAACCGAGCCAATGAAGTAGCCAGATGGCTCCTACCGCGGAGAACGGCACTGCCGCGAAGACGATGAGAGTCTTCACCACTGACTTGGTATTGAGGTAAAGGAGGATGAAGACCAGGAAAATGGTGAGCGGCACCACCAACTTCAGCCGTTCGCGCATGCGCTGGAGGAATTCGTACTGGCCGCTCCAGCTCAAACTGTAGCCGGCGGGCAGATGCGATTCCACCTGGCCGCGCACCAGATGTTGTGCTTCCTCGACATAGCTCCCGAGGTCGCGTCCAGCCACGTCCACGTAAACGTATCCGCTCAGCAAACCGTTCTCATCGCGAATCATGCTGGGCCCCTCCAGCAGGCGGATATCCGCAAGCTGGCTGATGGGAATTTGCGCACCGCTGGGCGTGGCCACCAGCACACGGTTGAGCGCTCCCAAGTCGCTGCGATAATCACGCAGGTAACGGACGTTGACGGAATAGCGCTCGCGGCCCTCGACAGTAGTGGTGACGTTTTCGCCGCCCACACCTGACAGGATGTAAGCCTCAACATCGTCCACGGTTAGTCCGTAGCGGGCCAACTGGTCGCGCCGCAGATTGAAATCCAGAAAATAGCCGCCACTCACGCGCTCGGCGTAAACGCTGCGCGTGCCCGCCACCTTCGACAAGGTATGTTCAATTTCCTCACCAATCTCCTGAATTTTATCGAGGTCGGCGCCCAGCACCTTCACGCCGACAGGTGTGCGTACGCCGGTGGTGAGCATGTCCACGCGATTGCGGATAGGCATAGTCCAGGCGTTGGTGGTGCCGGGGATGCGCAGGGCGCGGTCCATCTCATCCACCAGGTCGTCCTGCGAAATACGGTCGGCCCAGATGTGACGCAAAATCTTCTGCGACCATTCCGGAGCGCGCGCGGAGTACCACTGTGGCTTCTTCCGCCATTGGACCTGCGGCTTCAGGAGCACCGTAGTCTCCACCATCGAAAGCGGCGCGGGGTCCGTGGAAGTCTCCGCGCGCCCGGCTTTGCCGAATACGCGCTCGACTTCTGGAAAAGTTTTCAGGATGCGATCCTGAATTTCTAACAGCCTCTGCGCTTCCTCGAGCGATATCCCCGGCAGCGTCGTGGGCATGTAGAGCAATGTACCTTCGTTGAGCGGCGGCATGAATTCCGACCCGAGGCGTTGGGAGGCCGGAACCGTCAGCACCACGGTGGCAACGGCCACGCCGATCACCACCCAACGTAGGTGCACGGCCAGTTCCACAACTGGGCGATACAATTTGATCAGCAAGCGGCTGATGGGGTGCGCCTCTTCCGGGTGTATTTTCCCCACCAGAACGGCGTTTACAATACGGGCCAAAAAGCGCGGACGGAAGCTAAACTCCGTGGCATGAGTGAAAAACAGCCGCATGGCGGGGTCAAGTGTGATCGCTAATACGGCGGCGATGGCCATGGAAAAGTTCTTGGTAAAGGCGAGCGGCTTAAAGAGTCTTCCTTCCTGCGCCTCCAGGGCAAAGATGGGCATGAACGAGACCGCGATCACCAGCAACGAAAAGAAGCTTGCGGGCGCGACTTCCTGGATGGCTTCTATGACCACTTCGCGGTAATCGCGCTTGCGGCCTCCGGCTTCCCAAATCTCCAGCTTCTTGTGCGTTTGCTCCACCACCACGATGGCTGCGTCCACCATGGCGCCGATGGCAATGGCGATTCCCCCCAACGACATGATGTTGGAAGTCACCCCAATCGCTTTCATAGGAATGAACGAAATCAACACGGTGATTGGGATGGTCAAGATCGGAATCAAGGCACTGGGGACGTGCCAGAGGAAGATCAGAATCACCAGGCTGACGATGGAGATTTCTTCGAAAAGCGTGTGCTTGAGCGTGTCGATCGAGCGAAGGATGAGGTCGGATCGGTCATACGTGGAAACGATTTTCACCCCGGGCGGTAGGGAGGGTTGGAGCTGATTCAGTTTCGCTTTTACCCGGTCTATCACGCTCAAGGCGTTTTCGCCGGAACGCATGATCACCACCCCACCCACCGCGTCGCCCTTGCCATCCAGGTCCGCAATGCCGCGGCGAATGTCAGGTCCGAGGGTGACTTGGCCAATGTCCTTCACCGTGATGGGCACGCCGGACCGTGGGTCGCCGCCTACCACGATGCTCCGAAGGTCGTCAAGGGAACGCGCATAGCCACGGCCGCGCACCATATACTCGCGGCTGGCGAATTCCACCAGGCGTCCGCCCACGTCGTTATTACTTGCGCGTACTGCCTCCACCACTTTCATCAAGGGAATTTTGTATGCCGCAAGTTGGTTAGGATCGACTTGAATCTGGTACTGGCGCACCAACCCGCCGATGGCCGCCACTTCCGCCACCCCGGGAACGCTTTCGAGGTAATAGCGCAGGTACCAGTCTTGATACGAGCGCAACGAGTCCAGGCTGTGCCGTCCCGTGGTGTCCACCAACGCGTATTGAAAAACCCAACCGATGGAAGTGGCGTCCGGCCCCAACTCCGTCTGCACGCCGGAGGGGAGGCGCGGCGTGATTTTCGACAGATACTCCAGCGTCCTCGATCGCGCCCAGTAGATGTCTGTCCCTTCGTCGAAAATGATGTAAACGTAAGAGTAGCCAAAGTCGGAGAAGCCCCGGATGTCCTTGACGTGCGGGGCGCCCAGCAGCGACGTGATAATGGGATAGGTGACCTGGTCTTCCATGATGTCGGGGCTGCGGTCCCAACGCGAATAGATGATGACCTGGGTATCGGAAAGGTCCGGTATAGCGTCAAGGGGCACGTTGTGAAGCGACCACCACCCGGCGGCCACCGCCACTCCCACCAACAGGAAAACCAGGAATTTGTTTCGTGCCGAAAAATCGATGATCTTGTGAATCATTTTTGCATTCCCTCCACCGACTGACGGAGGTTGCTTTCCGAGTCGATCAGGAAGTTGGCGCGGGTCACCACGAGCTCACCGGCGTGAAGGCCGCTGAGGATCACAACGTAATCTCCCGTGCGCGTGCCCACCGTCACGGTGCGCGGCTCAAAGACACCCTTTCCGCGAGCGACGAAGACGCGTTGATGCGCGCCCGAATCCAGCACGGCGTCAGCGGGCACCGTAAGGCGCCGCCCCAGGCCACGATGCAGCTCCAGGTTCACAAACATCCCGGGCTTCAGCTTCACGCCGGGATTGGGAAACTCCACGCGGACGGTTAAGGTGCGTGTGTCGGGCTTGACGGTGGGGGAAATGAAGATGAGCCTCCCACGCAAGGCGACGTTGGGAAGCGCCTCCGTGGTGAGGACGGCGGACTGCCCCAGGCTGACCGAGGGCGCGTCCGATTCGTAGATTTCGCCCTCCGCCCAAATCGAACTGAGGTCCACGAGTTGGTAGATATCCATTTCCGGACTGACATATTGATTGGGGAATGCCTTGCGATCCACCACATACCCGGTGACCGGTGAGAATATGGCGATGTCGTGGGCTGGCTTGCCCGAAGCTTCGATGTCGTGAATCTCCCCCTCGGTCAAATCCCAAAGTTCCAGCCGTCGCCGCGCAGCTTCCAACAGAGATGCACCCGCCGTAGCGATTTCCGGAAAAGAGCTCTTGGCCAGCGAGTCGCGCGCCCGCAATGCCAGAAGGTATTCCTGTTCCGTAGCCAGCAAGTCAGGGCTGTAAAACGTGAACAGCGCATCACCCTGCTTCACTTGCTGCCAGGTGAAATCGACGAAGACCTTTTTGATCCAACCACTGGTTCTTACATGGACATGTGCCAAGCGCGTCTCGTCCATCGCCACGTGCCCCACGGACCGGATGGTTTGGTCGAGCGTTCGGTATTGAGCCTGGGCCGTCGTGACTCCCATCAATTGCTGGCGAGCGGAACTGATCTCTACACCTCCCGGGGGGAGCGACCCAGACGCCTTCTCGGAGGCATAGACTGGAACGAGCTTCATGCCGCAGTCCGGCGCGATCCCCGGTTTGTCAGAGTGATACCAGGGGTGCATGGGGTCCTGGTAATAGAGAATCTTCCCCTCTCCGGGATTCGGTTGCTCCGCAGCCTCCGTCCTTGGTGTGGGGGCAAGAAATGCGGCGGCGCGGTTATGCAAGAAATGCTGGCGGTCGCTGCCCGGCAACGGGGAGGCGGTGAGGGGCCTAAGAACGGCGATCAGCGTGAACCAGAGAATGCGATGGATGTTGCTTCTCATCTTGAGAATCTCCTTAGCCCCAAAGGGGCGACCTAACAAAGCCCAGGCTAACGGCCTGGGTCAAGAAGTTCACCCCGTTGGGGCTCTCAAGCCCTGAAAGGGCGTGATAAAATCTACTGACCACGCTTAAGGGACAGTCGCAGTGCGTCCCGTAACGCTATTTCGCCCCTACAGGGCTTGCTGCCAAGGGCGGGTTCGCGGACCCAGGCCGTTGGCCCATAAGCGCTAAGATAGGGCTTGGCCGACTGGCCCCGAATGGGGCCAACCGTGAGTAGCCGCAGGTTTTAACCTGCGGATGACGGGAGCGTCCCCAAGTCCTTCCAACCCCAACGGGGTCGACCTCGGACGGGTCGGCCCCTCCAGGGCCGGAATGTTGATGGACGCGTCATTTTCCGTAGGTTTCACCTACGGCTACTCACGGTGTCCCGCTTCGCGGGACGCAACCCACAACGCCGGATTGACTGAAGGCGGCTCTTACCTTGCGCATATCGGCCGTTGACCTGGGCTGTGCAAGTCCGCCCCTTCGGGGCTCGTTCGAACTTGCTGAATCAGATTCAATCCCGTTACTTCCTCGAGGCGCGCCAGCGCCTTTTCATGATTCGTAACCTGAAGGT
Source organism: uncultured Acidobacteriota bacterium (assembly GCA_963838915.1). GTDB lineage: Bacteria > Acidobacteriota > Terriglobia > UBA7540 > UBA7540 > CAVROP01. The sequence goes on along the minus strand of CAWIUZ010000135.1, from coordinate 11,769 downwards.
GGTAATCGAGCTCAGCGTCGACGACCGCCTGAAAGTTGCTGAGCACGTTCAGGAAATCCACCCCGCCGGTCTGATAGCTGGTGATGGAGGATTCCAGCGTCAAAGAGGATTGCGGCGCGATCCCTTGCGAATAAAGCTTCAGGAGTTGCTCCGTGGCCTGAATTTCCAGGAAGTCCTGTTGCACCTGGTAGCGAAGTACGGTCAGTTCATTCGTTTGCATCTGGCGGGCGGATTCCAGGTTGGCCGCCGCCTCGGCGATGGCCATGTCCTGCTTGCGGCGATGAAAGATGGGGAGAGAAGTTGTGAACGTGATTCCATACATATCCGGCAAACCATCGCGCTGCATGTAAATGTAACCGACGCTGAGATCGGGGCGCACTTCCTTGCGAGCCAGGTCCACGGACAGCCGGTTTTGGTCCACCATCGTCTGGCGTTGCTTGAGGGCGGGATAGTTGGCCTGCGCCGCTCCCTGTAGTTGCTCTTGGGTGTAGACGAAGGGGCTGGGCTGGACCGCCGATGTCGCGGCAACGGGCGAGTCAATGGGTACATTACGCAAGCTGTTCAGTCGCGCTTCCAGCGTGCTCCGCTGCTGGTTGAGCATCGTCTCGCGTTGAGTAAGTCGTGTGACTTCCAGTTGCGCCCGCAGAACATCCTGCTGCGCGGCCTTGCCGACGGAGTAGCGGATCTCGGTGACCTTTTCGAATCCCTCCAGGGCCGCCCGGTCCTTCTGCAGAATCGCTAGGCTCCGGTCAATATAGGCGAGGTCGAAATACGCCCGCTTCACTTCTGCCGCCACGCGACGCTCGACCGCCTCGTACGCGAGCGTCTCGGCGTCGGAATCGCGAGAGGCGATTTCCGTGCGCAGGCGCGTCTTGCCAGGGTAGGGGATCACCTGCTCAGCCATCACCTGCCGGGCGCTGGAGGGATCGCGCCGCATCACTGTGAAGGGAGGAAGCGCGTTGCCTCCGTAGCTGAAAGAGACCGTGGGGTCCGCCCAGGCGCCAGCCTGCGGAATCCGCGCGCGTTTGGCATCCACCGCCCGTCGGGCGGCGAGGATTTCCGGATTGCGCTCGGTTGCTTCCTCGACCAGCTTGGCGAGGCTCAGTGTAGGGGCAGCCTCTGCATCACGTCCAGGCCCTGACTGCGAGAAAACCCACACGGGCGTGGCGAAGCAAAGAATGCTCGTAACCAGGGAAGAAATCTTCCGTCTCATCGTCAACTCTCCCTCCCGGCCAAAAGCCTTGACCGGGCCGGCATACTATCGCTTAACGAAGATTTGGAGGATTGCCGGGTTCCCCGCACGCGCAGGGATCGACACTTCGGGCTTAGGGTTGTGGGGAGAGTCTCAGATCAGAAGGAGGCAGGATTGTGAAAGAGGACTCAGGGGAGGGGAAACTGATGGCAACATATGTTGCCGCACTGGTGCGCTGGTTGCCACCCTAGGGGCGGCCGAGGGATGTGACATTTCCCCTAATTGCGCCGTATACCCCGATGAGTCCCCAGCACTCTGTGTTTCAGTGAGAGATCCCTGATAATTCAAGAGGAAGTTTACGCAGCAAGCCGGCAGTGAGGATGAACTCGGCGGTGTGGTGTTGGTGCTCATCGGGCAGCACGGGTGCGAGCTACTGTGGCTCGGCACGCAGAGTGTCCTCAGCCCGGAAAGCTGCACCACGAAGACCGTAAGCAAAAGACAAACACAGCGTCGCACGTCGATAGCCTCACCCGTCATTCTAAAGCAAGCAGGGTGCCAGAAAGCAACCGAAAAAAGATGGAAATACCGGTATACTGGCTTGTGAGTCGTGGTGGGGCCGCTGGCGTCGTCGATGAGAATGGCCGTTTCATTCTGTTTCAGTAAGTTGCTGCTCAGCACCGTCGGGAAGTCGTGCATCTGTGTGTGCGGCGGCAGAAAGAGGCAGGACGAAGAGGGCATCGACACAAACGAACGCGGGGAGCGCGGGCCCTCGGCTTTTCGTGGGGCGAAGTTGCAAAGGTCTTGACCGCACGAATAGGTCACTGTCTCGAATTTCAAATGCATTGGAGCTTTCGCAACAGGAGGCATGGTGCAGTCATTCTTGCAGGATTTCCGCTACGCTCTGCGCATGCTGGGCCAGACCCCGGGATTGACCCTCGTCATCGTGCTTTCCCTGGCTCTCGGCATCGGCGCTAACAGCGCCATCTTTAGCGTGGAGGACGCCTTATTGCTGCGGCCGCTGCCCTATCCCCAGCCTGCGCGGCTGGCAGCCGTCTGGCTACACTCTCCCGGCATCGGCATCTTTCGCGACTGGCCGTCGCCGGGCCAATACGTCGATCTCGAGAAGGAGAACCGTTCCTTCCAGGAGATGTCCATCTCGCGGCTTCGCGGCATGACGCTCGCCAGCCAAGGCCAGCCGGAACTTGTGGGCGCAATCCTAACCTCGTCTTCTCTTCTGCACATGCTCGGGGCCAAGCCGCTTCTGGGACGCCTGCTCCTTCCCGAGGAAGACAAACCGGGCAAGCCGCCGGTCGGCATCCTCAGTTACGGAGTGTGGAGGCGTTTATTCAGCTCCGATCCCCAAATCGTAGGCAAGAGCATCACGCTCGATGGGGCCGCTTACACGGTAGCCGGGGTGCTGACTCCGGATTTTTCTCCTAATTCGGAGGTCATGCCCGCCGAAGGGCCCATGGATAAGGTCGATGTATTTCTGCCGTTGCCGTTGGGGGCAGACGCCGAGCGGCGGCGCGGCGACGAAAATTACAACGTGATCGTCCGGCTGAAGCCCGGCGTTTCCCTCGCGCAAGCCCAAGCCGATGTCAACGTCATCGCCGGGCGCATTCGCGAGAAAGACAAGCGCGATCGAACCTTCGGCATGAGTGTCGTGGGCTTGCAGGATCAAGTGGTGGGCAACGTCCGCCGCGTCTTGCTGGTCCTCCTCGGTTCGGTGGCGCTGGTGCTGCTGATCGCCTGCGCCAATGTGGCAAACCTGCTGCTCGCACGTGCGGCGGGGCGCGAGCGGGAGATCGCCATCCGCGCTGCGATGGGCGCGAACGGCTGGCGCATCCTGAGGCAGTTACTGACCGAAAGCGTTCTGCTGGCATTCGCCGGCGCCTCCGCCGGACTGGTGATTGCAAGTTGGGCTCTGCACATGGTGCGAGCCATCAATCCGGGCAATATCCCCAGGCTGGAGGACATCCGGATCAACGGCGCGGTCCTCGCCTTCACCTTCGGGATCTCGCTCGGGACGGGCGTTCTGTTCGGCCTGGCGCCGGCGTGGCGGGCTCTGGTCATCGACCTCCAAACCTCGCTCAAGTCCGGTGGGCGCACGGGACAGAGTCATGGCGGTATGGGCCTCGCACGAAACCGATTACGCGGCCTGCTGGTGGTTTCCGAACTGGCGTTTTCGCTCATGCTGCTGATCGGCGCAGGGCTCCTGCTTCGGAGCTTTGTGCGTCTTCAAAGCATCCCGCCGGGTTTCAGCACTGACCACATTCTCTCGCTGCAAGTTGTAGCCTCCGGCCCCGGTTACAGGGAGAACGCCGCAGTGATCGGCTTCTTTCAGCAAATCGGCGATCGCATCGCACATCTGCCCGGTGTTAAAACCACAGGCGTGGTTTCGGCCTTGCCGCTGACCGGATCGGTGGGTTGGGGAGGAATCCATGTCGAGGGCTACGCACCGCCTCCCGGCCAGGAACTGCAAGTCGATTTTCGCATCGCGAGCACTGACTACTTCCGCACCATGAGTATTCCTCTCGCGAAGGGCCGTTTTTTCACCGAGCATGACCGCAGCGACAGTCAGCAGGTGGCAATCATCGACGACGCGTTCGCCCGCCGCTTTTGGCCGCATGAAAGTCCCATCGGGAAACACCTGTGGTTCGACCCCAAGAAGCCCATGACCATTGTGGGAGTGGTGGGCGTGGTCAAGCAATATGGGCTCGCGAGCGGGACCAAGATCGCGGTCTACTTACCGCACCTCCAGGCGCCCGATAACGGTATGTATTTGGTGGCGTCCACCGCTGCCGAGCCCGCCACACTGGCCAGCGCCATCACGCAGCAGATTCACGCTGTCGATCCCAGCGTTCTGGTTTACAACGTCCGCACCATGCAGGACCGGCTGTACGATTCGCTGGCCCGCCAGCGGTTCGCGGCAACGATGCTGGGCGCGTTTGCGGCCTTCGCTCTGGTGCTCGCTGCGGTGGGAGTGTATGGCGTCATGTCCTACCTGGTCTCGCAAGGCACGCACGATCTCGGTGTGCGCGTGGCGCTGGGGGCGCAACCGGGCAACGTTCTCGGATGGGTGTTGCGCCAGGCCATGGAACTGACTGCTCTGGGCATTGCCGGGGGCTTGATCGGCGGACTGGCGCTGTCCCGTGTGATGGCCAGCCTCCTCTTCGGAGTCAGCGCCACCGATCCAGCGACCTTCATCGCGGTTGCTGTGATCTTAACCGGCGCCGCGCTTCTAGCAAGTTACCTGCCGGCGCGCCGCGCCATGAAGGTCGATCCGCTGGTTGCTCTGCGTTATGAATAAATGGGTAGCAACGGAGTTCCTCCAAATTCCGCTTCGACCACCGCATAGGCGCTAGAATAAGCCCGTCACCCTATGCTAAGCCGCATCAGCGGCGCAAGAATGTGGCCCACGGCGCCAGAACGTGTGAAGAGATTCGGAACGTGTCATCCTGAGTCCTTCGCTTGTCATTCTGAGCGAAGCGAAGAATCTCCGTAGTTCGCTCAGGATAAACTCCGCGAAGGATCTCTACAGTTGTTCGTAAATCGATGAACCATGAGAAACTGCCGGGATCCTTCACTTCGCTCAGGATGACAGGCATCGATTTTTTCACACGTTCCCAGCCGATCACGGAACACAGAGAGAGCGCGCTGAGCCACGTAGTGGCGACAGAAGATCTGCGATCATCAAGACAGGTCTGCCGCCCCTCCCGGGGCTTTTCAGGCGAATCGGCCCGGCTTTCTCCCCACGGCTGTCGCCGTGGGCCACATTCTTGCGCCCGCCGTGGCGGGCTCCGGAACCCGATCGCGAGTCTATTCTAGCGCCTATAGCGGTCCACCCCTCCGACGTTTGGTTTACGATCACCAGCCAACAAGCCTGTACCCCGCAAAAAAGAGAGCGAATCTGACGTCAGGACAAGTGCAACTCGCGTTATTTTAATGCGGATTCACGCACCGGTCGGCGCACACCCCCCGCGGTTGCTTTCTTCTTGGCCTGCTTTTTCACGCGTTCTGGCTTCGCCGCGGGAACAGGCACCGGGGTTGGGGCATCCGCGGTCTGCGCCATTTCCAACCCAAAAATCGCGGAGAGATCTTCGCTGCCAAGCGCCTTCTCCGGCGCGAGCGCCTTTCCGCCTAGGGGGAGCCCCTTGCCCGCCTTGGCGATCAACTCTTTCTCATCCACCTTGTGCAGCTTGAAGAGAAGCTCGGGCTGCTGGTCGAGACGAGCGCCGATGCCATAAAGCACGGCGGCCACATGCTTGCACATCGAAGCCCAGTCCGGGCAACTGCAGGAGAGCTTGATCTCCGTGGGTGAAGGAAAAAGGCCGTTCCCCTGTTGGCAGAGGCGCTCCATGACACCCTTGGAGAAGCGTCCCTGGAGAAGCTCGACGAGCGAGTCAATAGCGCCGGCGCAGTCCGCACAAATGGAGTGCCATCGCTTCTTTGAAACCGGCGTCACCTTCACCGCCACCTGGTAAATCTCCGAGCCGCAGACGTAGGCCTTCACTTCGCCGGCCTCGATCTGGAGGTCCACCACGGAGCCGTTCCGCACGTACGTGCGACCGCGCGGCAGCCGGTTCGCAAAGTCGCTGTAGCGCTCCAAGTTGTCGCACCAAGCCTTGCCCCAGAAGGTCTTGGCGATGGCGCGACCTTCGAGCACGACCGGCGAGACAGGGTGGCCTTTCTTCTTGAGCTTCTCCATCGCGCGCACGGCCTTTTGCCGCCGCTCCGCTACAGTCACGTAGGGCCGCCACCCATAATTATCGTAGTACATGACTCAGGTCTCCTTGAGCGCCGTATTGATGTCGAGGGTGACGAGTTTAAGCAATTCCTCGTCTTTCATCTCGGTCAGAAGCACTTCGGCGCCGCCCTCGAGCAAGTCCCTGGAGAGTTGCCGCTTCGATTCGATCAGTTGGTCGATTTTCTCCTCGACGGTTCCGCGGCATACGAATTTGTGCACCAGCACGTTTTTCTTCTGGCCGATGCGGAAGGCGCGGTCCGTGGCTTGGTTCTCTACCGCCGGATTCCACCACCGGTCAAAGTGCACCACATGGGATGCGGCGGTGAGATTCAGGCCCGAGCCCCCGGCCTTGAGAGAAAGGACGAAAAACCCCACAGCCTCCTCTTCCTGGAACTTCCGCACCAAGTCCTGACGGCTTCGCACCGGAGTTCCGCCGTGGAGAACCAGCCCGGGGCGCCCAAACACCGATCCCAGGAATGCCGCCAGCGGCGCTGTGACCTCGCGAAACTGGGTGAAGACGAGGACCTTCTCCTGTTTGGCCGCGATCACCTCGGTGATATCGCGCAGGCGGGTCCACTTCCCGCTGTCTTCCTCGGACCATTCGCCATCGCCCAGCCACTGCGACGGGTGGTTACAAATCTGCTTGAAGCGCATCAGGAACGAGAGCACAACGCCCCTGCGCTGGATGCCCTCGCCGGCCGTCTCCAGTTGGCTGGCCAGTTCTTTCACCGCCTGCTGGTAGAGCGCTGCCTGCTTGCGGCTGAGTTGGCAGAAGGCGTTGACCTCCGTCTTGTCCGGGAGGTCCGCAATGACCGTCTTGTCGGTCTTCAACCGCCGCAAGATGTAGGGCCGCACCAGCTCGCGGAGCGGAGCGTAGGGATTGTGGGGTCTGTCCGCGAGGTGTTTGACCAAGCCCGTAAACTCCTTCGACGCTCCGAGCAGTCCCGGGTTGAGAAAATCGAAGATGGACCAGAGGTCGCTCAGTCGGTTCTCGACCGGCGTACCCGTGAGTGCAAATCTCGCCTGGGCATTTAACTTCTTGGCGGCCCGCGTCTGCTTGGCGTCGGGATTCTTGATGGCCTGAGCTTCGTCGAGCACTACCAAGCGCCATCGAGCCTCCGCCACCCAGGGGAGTCGAAGAAGCGAACCATAGCTGGTAATGACCAGGTCCACATCGCCGAGCCGCTCAGACCCCAGCGTTTTGAGTTCGGAAGCCCGCATCGCCGACGGATGAGCGACCAGCGCCTTCAGGCCCGGTGCAAAGTGTTCGATCTCCGCAGCCCAATTGGCCAGAAGTGAGGCGGGGGCTACCAACAGGCTGGGCTGATTCGTTTCCTTCACCTGGCTTCTCAGCACAAGCAGGAGTGCCAGCACCTGGATGGTCTTGCCAAGGCCCATATCATCGGCAAGGCAAGCACCAAGACCAAGCTTCGAGAGGAAATAGAGCCAGCGCACGCCTACCTGTTGGTAGGGCCGCAACGTGCCGTTCAGCATTGCGCCAGGTTCAACGCCAGCCAATCCTTCGGGGCTGCGAAGGCCCTTCAGCGTTTCGCGCAGCCAGGGTCCCGCAACCACTTGGGCCCAATCGGCGTCACGACCGCCGTCCTCGGCCGCGACATCGGCGCCGGTAAGCATGCGCAGGGCTTCACCGAAGCTGAGGCCACTCGCGGCGGCGGCTCGCTCGACCTTTTGGTAGTGTTCAAGCATCCGGCTCAGCCGCTCGTGGTCAACTTCCACCCACCGCCCTCGGACCAGCGCAAGTCCGTCCGACTTCGCCAGCAACTCCTTGATCTCAGCGGCGGTCAACGTCTCTCCATCGAGTGTGACTTCCAAGCTGAAATCTAGAAGCGAGTTCATACCCAGCGCGGAGGGGACCCTCGCGCCAACCGTGGCCGTCACTTTGGGGCGGGTCGGGCGGTTCGCTCTCCACGTCGCGGGCATGCGCACAACCACGCCGGCGGTCTCCAGTTCCGAGGCATCCTGGAGAAAGCGAAAAGCGTCGGCGGGCTCCCAGCGCAGCGGGTGGAAGATTTCGCTCGACTCGACCATGGCCTTCAGCCACGGGCAGGTTTCGGCCGCGCGTTGAACGGGGAGCAGCAACGACAGCAGGCGCTCCTTGTTCGCAGCCCCGGCGTATTCACGCAGGGCCTGGCCGAGCGGGAGGTGCTGGGCTTTGGCATGTGCAGAAAGGCGGGTTGTATAAGTGGCAAGAAAAGCGAAGGGCGCCTTTTCGTCCTTGCGGTTCTCAGCAAGGTTGAAGTGCACTCGTCCAACCAGATTCCAGGCGGGGTTCCGCTGCTTGAGAAAGTCCTGGATTGACGTCCCCGATGCCGCAAGCTCCTGGGTAAAAGCTGCATCCATTTCCTGCCAAAGAGATTGGAGAACCTCGAGGGTCAGATACTCTGCGCCGGTCATCGGGGGCGATGCCAAGGCAAGCGGTTCTAATTCCCCAGCCGGCGGGACTGGGACATGAGCCTTCGAAGGATCTGTCGCGACGTCGGGAAGCGTGCAGAGAGCCGTCACATAGCGCGTGCCGAGTTCTCGCCAGTACGAGAATACCGGAGGAAGCGCAACGCCGACTTCACCCGCCCCAAGCTGCAGAAGGCCGTGACCGGAGCCTCGCGCGAACGCGTCTTCAAGGCGCCGCGCAAGGCCGGGATCCAAAGAAGGCCCCTCGTCTGCCCGGTCTAAGACCAAACGGCCATGCGGCGTGAGGATCGGAGCAAGAGAGTTGGAACTCATGGATGGAGACCAGACTACGAGATCGAGCCACGAACGTCAAGAAACGGTTTCGGTAATGTCCTGCGGGAAAGTATAACCGAGAAAAAGCCTCCGGCGGGCGCGTGACTTCCGAAGTCCCTCGTGGCAATGAGTCTGACCCAGAGCTAACAGCGGGACCGTACGCGACGCTCTTCAGCCCATCCCCGCCGAGGTCCTGATCCGCCCTGTCCGAAGACCAAAGCGACGAGCGTAAATGGGAGTTGGTAGCGCGGACCGCCGCTTTTGCGGTCCGCGTCTTTTCTCTCGCCACCATCGCCATCGTGCCGTATTCTATCGCAGTGTCGAAACTCCGGCGTCCTTTCCTTTCCGATTTCTTCATCGCCGTGCGCCTCCTCAAACGGCGAGAGAGACTCACCGAGCCTGACTTCGCCCTGCTGGCGCGCGCCTTCAACCGGGCGCGGGCGCTACGTCGTTTCTACCCGACGGCTTGGGTCTTCCTCCCTGACCAACGGCCGCAGAGGAATCCGCCGGCTGGCGGATGCCTCTGCGCTACCGCATTGGCGCGCCGGTCCGTCCGACCACGATCTCGCTGGCCATGAAGTCTGTGAAGCTGAGCTCAATGAGCGCGGTCAACCGGCACTGGGGCGAGGAAGGGGAAAAAGCCGCGGACCACAGAAGCGGTGGTCCGCGCTACCAGGTGTGGCAGCGCCGGTTCTTCGACCGCGCCCTACGCACGGTCAAGGAATACAACGAGAAGGTCGAGTACATCCACCTTAACCCGGTCAAGGCCGGGTTGGTCAGCCGCCCGGAAGATGGGCGATGGTCGAGCTACAACGAGTACGCCGGTATGAGCGCCGAGGAGCAAAAGAGACGTTGCGGTTTGATCGTGGACCGTGTCAGGATACCGACCGACCCGCGCGCAAATTTGATCGCCCTGTCACGCGACGGAAAGGACGCGGACCACAAAACCGGTGGTCCGCGCTACTCGCTTTCCGATCGGATCGCCATTCGGCCAGAAGTGGCGGGCCAATTGCTGATCGACAATGATCACCGTGGGAGCGTTTTCATTGTCGCGATCGTCGAAGCAGCGTCCGCGTACGAGCGCGATCTTCATGGTTTGGAAGTAGCCGGGCGTGACGGTGAGGTAGCGCGGAGCGATGAAGGATTCACCCGGCTTCATGGCGTACCCCTCGGTTGTAATCACGCTGTCGTTGTTGTTGTCGATGTGCCGGTCGATCCGAGTGGTGGCAGGGTGGCCTTCCCCTCCCACATTATTGGTGGTCGGATCCAGCGATGAGGTATAATGCCGTCATTGACGGTCTCGCAAGGGAGAGAGCGCAAAATGGTTAGGTTACTCGCAGCTTTCATTCTGCTGGCAGTTGCTCCTGTTCATGCCCAGCAGGGCGTGACTTATCTCACGATCGATGATCTGGTCACCGATTGGAAGATTTCAAAGCAATACACGCTGGCGGTTGCGGAGAGGATGCCGGCGAATCTTTATGACTTCAAGCCCAATCCTTCGCAGATGACCTTCGGCGAACAAATGGTGCACATTGCCGGGGTCAATTACTATTGGCTCTCGCGGTTGACGGAGACTAAGAATCCATTTACGAACCCCAAGAAAGCCGACAAGAATTCCACGCTCCAAATGCTGGGAGAGTCGTTCGACTACGTCATCGACATGCTGCCGAAGATCACCCAAAAGCAATTGGACCGCCTGATAACGAACGTTGGTTGGGCCAGCAGAACCGAGGTAAACGGGCGTGGCATCCTCCTGAACCTGCTGGTGCACACCGCCCATCACCGTGCACAGTGCGAAGTGTACATGCGCGCGAAGAACATCGCGCCTCCCAGATATAGGTTTTGATATGAAGAACATTCTAGTGCTGATCACCCTCTGCAGTTTGCTGGCACCAAGCCTAGCGGCGAAAGCGAAGCAAGCGGAACCGCTCACCGGCTCATGGGAATGCGTGGCGCACGGATTCCCGCAGGGTGATGTGAGTTTCACGCTATACCTGACGCAGCATCAGGATGCAGTGACAGGCTGGGTGGCGTCTCCGCTCGGTTCCAGCGACCTGACATCCGTGACGTTCAAAAACAACAATCTTGAAATCCACGTCGACACGCCGCAAGCGCACTACAGGCTCCACGGCACGTACCAGCAGAACCGCCTCAGCGGTACATGGTCCAAGGATTCAACCTCAAACGGCAAGTGGGAAGGTAAGAAGATCTCGGACAGCCCTGATCCGAAATAGCATGGAGCAAGTAGCGCGGACCGGCGCTTTTGCGGTCTGCGGTTCTTCGATTGAAAAAGCCGCGGACCACAGAAGCGGTGGTCCGCGCTACCAGCTTTAACGTGAAGATCTCGCGCGAACCTCTCACTCGCAAAGCGCTATGCTGCGCAAATGCCGACGTTGTCTATTGTATTTCTCCTTTGGATTGGGTCGATGGTCGCGGGGCCGATGGGCGAGCCGAAAGTGTTTGCGCGAGTCTTCATGCCGCTTCGCTGGCTTCCCCCAGGAAATCCGAGTAGGGCGCCCCTTGCCCGTCTTGCGCGCAGCACCCTGTTCACTCTTGGTTTAGTCTTCCCCGGGATTTGATGCTGCCCACAAAACGGTATGGCTTGTCGTACTTCGAAGGACTGGCTCCCGCTTGCAAATGACGGTGAGAGCATTCATACTCCCACCATGAGCCTCAAGAATGCGGCACTCCTGGCATTGATTGGGACAATCCTGCTAACGGTTCTGCTACTGGCACATTTCATTACCACCCTATTGGGGGTCATCCGTGACCTGATTCCAGCGATGGCGCTGCTGACGTCGCTGGTTCATCTGTTCGCGAGTCTCACTGTGTTGGTGTTCTTTTACGTCTTCTACCGAAAGCAACCCTGATAACTACCACGGTGGGCTCAACACGCGGGCGCCGGCAAACGTGATGGTGCGGCGGTGCCACGCAAACGCGTAGCAAACAAAACGCGACGCGTGCCTCAGTCCGGCAGTGTCAAAGACCTCCATACCGGATAACGCCGCAACTTGCCTATGAGTCTCCGTGACCGCAGCGATGCATTCGTGCCCTCAGCCAATCCGGGGGTGTGCAAAAGTGCACTAAC
>CAWIUZ010000134.1:0-7571 GCA_963838915.1 uncultured Acidobacteriota bacterium | reverse complement strand
TATCGCGCCGGGCATTCTTCACATGGTGAGTTTCGTTGGCCAGGCCGGCGTCTTCGGCCAGCAGCACCAGTGCGCGCGCCACCAAATCCACATGGCAGAGCCACACATGGGAATCGTCGGGCACTACACCCAGGCGCAGGAATGCGGCGATCTGCCGGAAGAAGGCATTTTCACGAATGTTCGATTGCAACGGTCCGCCCCCGGCCGCAAACACCAGATTCCCGACCCGATGAATACAGGCATTGGCGAGATTTTGACGGGCTGACACGACGAGCCGTTCCGCATCCTGCTTGCTGCGGGTGTAGTAATTCTCGTCCGCTGCCTCGGGCGGAGCGTCATATTCGGTGAACAGCCGGAATCCATCTTCGGGGGCTCTTCCGCACACCGACAGGGTGGACACCAGGTGGAAATCCGCCGGCCGGGCAGCGCGGCGGGCGGCCAGTTCGAGCAAACGGCCGGTCGCGGCCACGTTGTCGGCGTGGAATTCCCAATAGTGGCCGAAGTGCTTGACGTTGGCAGCGCAGTGGAAAACCGCCTGGATACTGTCTGCAAGGCGCTCGCGGGCGCGGGCCTCGAGACCCAGATCGTCGCGGCGCAAATCGCCGGCCAGCACCGTGAGCCGGGGATTGTTCAGCAAGGCGGCGCCCTGCGAGTCGCCGAAGTAATGGCGCAGTATCTCTCCCAGGCGGGCGCGGGCCGCGCGGTCGTCGCTCCCGCGTACCAGCACGCTGACCTCGCGGTCCCGGTTGGCCATGAGTTCGCGCAGGACATAGCTGCCGAGGTAGCCGGTTGCTCCGGTCACGAGGACGTGGCCATAGTCCCGGCGCTTGCCGGCGGCGGTCTCGCGATAGGACTGGTTCCGCGCCTCGTAGCTGCGGTAGGCCGGGGCTAGGGCTCGTGTGTTCGCCTGGGGATTGGCCGTGGTCAAGCTGGCGGTATTACTACTTGCAAGACGTGTCCGTGCTCCGCATGGACCGACTGGACTGAGCGGGCAGCACAGACCCGTCCCTTCGGGACATCACAGGGTCGAAGATGTGATTTTCATCAGCTTTCGCGGGCCGAAGGCCCATGGGGACAGACTCCAAAAACCAGGAGTCTGCGCCAGCCCGCCAGGGGCGTTGCGCTTGCCCGTTGCGCGCCACTTGCTAAACAGTGCTTGCCAAATGACTCCGAGGCTGGTAAAAAATGACTGGTTCTCAGATGCCTGACGCTTCGACGAGTGACTCCATAATCGGGCTCATCCATGGGAAATTGATTTCCCAGCACTACCTCACCCATCAGCTTTCCAGCCGCGACGATTGGAAATCGTTAGGCGAAGGCCCATGCGCGGCCCAGATTGAGGCGCTTTTCGAAAACGTCAAGCCGCAACTCTCCAAGAACAAGCCAACGAGCAAAGGCAGCAACGAGGATGCGGTCAGGGACCAGTTCCTGAATCGTGTTTTCGACATTCTCGGTCTGCCCTGGTCCCCGTCTGTGCGCCAACTCGGCAAGGAGCTCGATTACGCCCTTTTCCCGGACCGGGAAACCCTGGCCAAGGCCCAATCACTGATCACCGAAGGTCAGGAACTGGAGGCGCTCAAAAAAAGCTGCGGGATTGTTGAAGCCGAGCGATGGGGGAAGGAGTTCGCCGAAAAACCAAAGAAATCCGACCTGAGCGACCCGATATTCCAGATTGAGTTCTACCTCCAGAATGCCCATCGAAGTGGCGGACCCCGCTGGGGCGTGCTCACCAATGGCCACACCTGGAGGCTTTACTGCGGTGATTCCGATCCGCTCCGCCATGACTACCTGGAGATCGAGCTTCCCACTGAGCCCGCACTTTTTGCCCAGAAGGAACGAGACGCCTTCAAGCTGCTCGTTTATTTCTTCGGCGCGGAAGCCCTGCGCAATGGAGGTCGGCTCGACAAGATTTATGATGAAGCCACCCGGCACGCAGCGGCCATAACCGCCGAATTGCGCCGGCAGGCGTTCGGCGCGGTGGAACTGCTTGCTTCCTCCATCATGCGCGCCAGCCCGAACACGCCGCCATCCCTGGCCTACGAGGCCGCGCTGATTCAGCTTTTCCGGCTTCTGTTCATATTGAAAGCAGAGGCAGACGGCCTGCTTGAGCGAAGGGCGCTTTCCGACGACATCGCTGACCGCATTACAAAGAAGAACGGCGACTCGATAGGCGGGGGCGAGTGGGAGGGCAAGAACTTCTGGCACGAGCTTCATGACATCTTCGAGGCAATCGCGGCCGAATATAACGGGCATCTGTTTGAAGGCAAGCCGCCAACTTCCAGCCCCGCTGCGGATGAGGCTGTGGACTACTTCGCTCCCGCGCGTGCCCTTCTCGAGAGTGTCACATTACCGAACCAAGCCGTTGCCAATGCGATTGACCGCCTGCTGCGCGTTTATCAGTCGAACGGGCAGAACCAGTTCCATCCCGTCCGCGTGGATTACTCCACGTTGCGGGTCCGCGAACTCGGGACGATCTACGAGGGGCTGCTCGAATGGCGTCTCGAGCCGGTTTCCCCCGCTGACCTTAAGGCGGGCTCCGTAAAGCTGCTCGGCGACAGGCACGTTACACGCAAGGTTGAGGCCGGTGATTATACGTTAGTGGCCGACCAGTCCGACCGCAAAGCCACCGGGAGCTACTACACCCCACACTATGTCGTAAAGTTCATCGGCGAGAACGTATTGAAGCCCCTCGTCCAAGGAATCGAAGAAGAATGCAGGAATGATCCAGCGTCGGTCATTGCCCGCATCCTGGACCAACGCGTTCTGGACCCGGCGATGGGCAGCGGCCACTTTCTGGTTTTTGCCGTGGAATATCTGGCCGGTTACGTGAATGGACAACTGGGGAGAATCCGCGCACAACTAAAACCGAACGGAAAGGGCAAGAAGAAGACTGAGAAGGCGGAATTGCCGTTGCCTCTCGATGCGCCGATCGAGTTCATCCGCGCTCGCGTTGCAGAGCGTTGCATCTATGGCGTGGACATAAACCCGCTGGCTGTCGAATTGGCCAAGCTTTCCCTCTGGGTTGCCACTGCCGCCAAGGGCGTGCCGTTGAGCTTTCTGAACCACCACCTACGCTGCGGTGACAGCCTGCTGGGAGTTTCCTCCGACGAATTCCAGCACGATCTCTTTGCGCACAAGTTGGTTCAGCAGATGGCGCTAGCGGTGAAGTTTATCCGTTACATCAACGAGAACTATTCGCATAGTCTGAACGACATAGGCAAAAAGGAAGAAAACCTGCGCATCGCCCGCGAGCACCTGCGGCGCTTCCGCCTGACTTACGACTGCCAGCTTGCGCCGCTCTTCGGCCTCGACATCGCCGGGCAATTTCACGCTTGGCTCGACAGCGTTGCCGAACCTGCGCCGAAAAATTTGCCTGCATGGCTGCAACAAGTCGAAAAAACCGCCTCGCAATATCGGTTTTTCCATTGGGAATTGGAATTTCCGGAGGTGTGGCGGGACCGCTTCGGCCGGCCGCTCGACGGCACCCCCGGGTCGGAGGGGAAATTTCCTGGGTTTGACCTTGTCCTTGGCAATCCACCTTTCGTCCGGGCAAAAGATGAATTGGCGCGACGGGCGTATATGAAACGGTGGAGCACGGCCATCCAAGGGTTCCACTTGTTGGTCCCGTTCTTTGAGCGCGCCTTCCGGATCCTTCGGCCCAATGGCCAGCTCGGTTTTATTGTCTCGAACGCATTTGCGAAACGAGAGTTTGGCAAAAAGTTGGTGGAAGAATTCCTGCCACAACATAGGCTGGGGGAGGTTGTCGATTGCAGCGGCCTCATGTTTCCCGGTCACGGGACGCCCACGTGCATCGTGTTCGCGCGTGCCGCCAAGCCTTCTGTAGCGGCGGTGTCCGCACCGCCGAACGGCGATCAGAGATCGCCGCTACAGCATACCGTTCGCGTCACGGCCACTCTGAAGGGTGACTTGCGCACACAACCCGAGGACAGCCCGCTCTGGCACAGTACTGTCATGCATCATGCCCTTGAACGGTACCGCGATGAGTGGGTTTCAGTCACCCAACGGCCGAGCGCGGAATTAGGCAAGCACCCGTGGATTCTTGCGGACGAGGTGCAGGGGACCCTCGCGAAGTTGCGGGGGGCTCCCGATACGCTTCTCGGGGATCTCTGTGGCGAGTCGATCGGACGACAACTTATCACTGGGGCTGATGACGCCTACGTGCTCCCTTGGCACCTGCCAAGGCGTTTGCGGATCCCTCCTGAGTATCTGCGCTTCTATGCAACAGGTGAAGACGTCCGTGATTGGGAGGTTTCACCAAGCGCACTAATACTGTTTCCTTACGATGCCACTCTTGATCCCCTGTCCGAACCATTGCCAACCGCGCTACATCAATTTCTCGCACCATACCGACAGCACTTGGAAAAGCTAATCATTTCAGGAACAACCCGCAAGAACGAAACGCGTTTGAAGTGGTTCGAGTATACTCGCCTTGCCAGAGCCAAGCTCCGCGCCGACTACAATCTCATATTCCCGCAGATCTCAACGCACAACCATTGCTACCTCTCGGGCCATGCGATTTCATTTAAGGAAAAAGCCCATGGAATCGTGTTGGGACGCGATCCTTCCATGAAAGACTGGCTTGCTCTTCTGGCTGTCCTTAATAGCAGTAGCGCTCTTTTTATCCTCAAGCAAATCTGCTTCAGCAAGCGGGAGTCGATGGAGGCCGAAACAGACACCTACTTCGAATTCTCTGGAACAAAGCTGGAACAATTGCCCGTCCCTGAAGCTGTCGCCACGGACCGCGATGCGAATGCAATCCGAGAGAAATTAGTAGAGCTTGCACAAGTCTGCCGCACGAATGGCGGGATACAAGCTTCTCTGGCGTACCGGAAAACCTTCGAGTTGCCCGGCGAGGCCTACGACGGTTGGCACCGCGCCTTGGCAGGGTACACCGCACCGCACCCGCTCGTTGCCCAACCCTTTGATACGGCGCAAGAACTACTTACCGCCAAGGCGAACGCGAAAAAAGAGCGCGAGCGGCTGCGCCGGGAGATGATCGCCCTCCAAGAGGAAATGGATTGGCTGGTTTATTCGGCCTATGGGCTCTTGCCACAGGATCACCCGGCGGTAGGCTTAGGGGTGATGGATGCGGCTCACCCTTGGGAAGTGGCGCTCGGCCAGCGACCCTTCGAGCTTGCGGCTATCAATGCAGGGCCGCCCGCCGATTGGGAAGAGAAGCGCAAACACCTCTGGCTTGCTCGGATGGAAGCGATTCTCACAAACGAACATATCGCCCGTATCGAGCAACCAGTGTATAAGCGCCGCTGGGTACCGCCCGACTACGAGAAAGAATTCGCGGAAGCCTTCAAGTGGTGGCTGCGCGAAAAGGCTGAATTCTTCCTGGAACATGAGGCGAACGGCGGCCCCATTTCGCTGCAAGCCTGGGCAGAGGCACTGTGGAAAGACGCGCGGGTCAGGGCCGCCGCAGAAGTGTACGATGGTTCACCCGTTGCCGGCGGCAAGAAATTCGAAGGTATCCTGAAAGAGGCCGTCGAGGAAGAGACCGTTCCCGACGATGAAACCGCCTTCAAGCAGCGCCACAAAACACTTCGCGGGAAGCTGAACGTGCCTCGCGAACGCTTCCGCTCACTCACTTCGAAACCGGGCTGTTACGTGTGGGCCGGCAAATGACAGGACCTTGCCTGGTGTCGGTGTGCCCTGCCGGCGGCGTCGGAGACTGGCTGGCGCAGACTCCGAACTGAGGAGTCTGCGATCTCCCGAAGGGAGAGTTCTTGTCGGGGGGCCGGGTCAAGCCGGTCAATGGAGAAGTCTGAACGGCCCCGAAGCGGATAGCCCGACTTCAGCGGCGCCCTCGAGGGCATCGCCAGACTCCGACCAACGGAGTCTGCGCCGGCCGAGGTAGCATCGGGGTGGTTGACTTTGTTGGTACTTGACAAATGGGATGAAATAGGCTAGAGTTGTTGCGTGGGGTTGGGCAGGTGGTTCGTCCCTGCCAGTACGCTATGCCAGAAAGTCCTCTTTTGTTTTCGTTCGTAGTCCCTGCCTGCGGTTTCTGCCTCCAAGTACAGTCGAGAAGTCGAGGAGTGCAAAAGCAAGGGCAGGTAGGCAGATGGGCAGGTGGGCAGATCGTGGTCGAGGAATTGGACACCGATTGCCGACCGCAAGCGACGGACCGCAGGACAGAAGGTGGCGGAGGGCTTCCCAACGTCTCGACTTCTCAACTTCTCGACTGCAAAATCGAGGGAACAAAGCGAGAATGTCTATGAAAACAAAGGATAAGTACAAGAAGTCTGGTAGCGCAGACCGCCGGTTCTGCGGTCTGCGGCTTTTTCCATGATCGCTTGGGCGGTCCGCGGACCGCAAACACGGCGGGCCGCGCTACAGCAAAATCGAGGGAACAAACCCAGAATGTCTATGAAAACAAAGGAAGAGGTCAAAAAGTCGAGTAGTCGAGCGCAGTCTCTAGTATTGACCCACCAGGGAAACCGAAGTGATGCGCGAACTACAAAAATCGTGGGAACGAAGCTAAGAAGTCGTTGAAAACAAAGGATGACGAGTGCTACGAAGTGCAAAAACGAACCCAAAACGAACCCAATTTGGAGCACGAAATGCGCGCATCAAAGCCAAATCCAGAAGTTGCGTGGAGCGACCGGAAGAAACCCTGAGTACGCCGCCAGGTGTTACATGATGCGTTGGGTTACCAACCATTGAAAGAAGCTGTTCCTTCTGCCCGTTTCGCTCGTCGTGGCCTTTCATCTAACAGTACGGAGCCGCCGCATCCTAATTGCAATTTCCCTTTCCGACCCCGGCCCGGGCCCCGCAGCGGGTATCAGGCCGGTGCCTGACCTCAAGTCGATTGGGATATCGAGAATTGAGAGCGTAATACTGCCAGCGACAAAATGCCAGCATCATGCGCACGCAGAGTTTCAGTGACTGTGGGCTGTTTCTCCAAACTTTTTTGTCTTGAGGTGTAACATAGGCGGCCCCACAATTGCCTTTTTACCTGATCGCCTTGTGTTTCCGAGCTCTCCGCCTGAAATTCAACTTAAACAGGCCACTGCCGATAAATCGATAGAGAGCGGGTAGCTCGGACCGCCGGTTTGTTGTCCGCGGCTTTTCGGTCTCGTAGGGTGGCTCCGGCAGGAGGAGAAGACGATGGAACATGAGGTTCAGAATTCTGATGCCTTGCAGGGCGCTTACCAAGCGGCCGTTGATTTGTGGATTGCCGCGATCCGCGATGAGCAAGCTCTCGCGTCACTAAATGATTCGGTGGCGGAAGTCGATACGTGGGAGGGGGCAGGCTTTCGCGCGGAAGAACTCCGTGCCAAGGCCAAGGCAGCCAAGGCGAAATACCAGGATGCACTGCGGTACAAGTTTTTCGGCATTCCGCAATCGTAAAAACGCTCGACTCTCCTCAGCGACGTAGCGAAGTACGGCAGAGCCGCGACCAAAAAGCACACGACAGAGGTCCTGTTACACTCCCCCACCGGCAGCGCCACGCCAACGGCCTTGCACAGAATTTTCGCCCCAACGCCTTTCAAAGTTTCTGCCCATCGCCGCATACAATCTGGACACTTGCCCTTGTAACC
>CAWIUZ010000133.1:0-19094 GCA_963838915.1 uncultured Acidobacteriota bacterium | reverse complement strand
GGTGATTCCTAGTCATTCAACCCGCTTCGCATGTGATTCTGAGTCGCCCTTCGCATGTCATTCTGAGCGAAGCGAAAAATCGCCGCAGTTCAACATCGCGCACCGAGAATCAAAACAACTGCAGAGATCCTTCGCTGCGCTCAGGATGACAGCGAAGAAGGTCGCTCAGGATGACAGTGAAAAATCACAAGTCTCAAATCACAAATCACAAATCTCAGATCTCAAATCACGGATCTCAAATCACAAACCGCGAATGTAATTAACGCTCGGCTTGCCGCGTTGGATGTCGCCAATGATCCAGAACTTTTCCCGTGCTTTCGAGAGCAATGCAGTGACGCGAGCCAGTTTTCGCCTGGCCACGATCAGCAACATGCCAATTCCCAGGTTGAAGGTGCGGAGCATGTCGGCTCCGGCACGTGCCCCAGCCGGGCGATCAAATTGAAAATCGGCAATACCGGCCAGCTCCCCAGCCGGACCACTGCGCGGGCCCCTGGGGGAAGTATGCGCGGCGTATTATCGGTAATGCCCCCGCCGGTGATATGAACTAATCCTTTAAGCAAGCGTTCGGCAAGCAGTGGCCGCAGGACATTCCAGTAGCAGCGGTGCGGGCGAGCAGTTCGTCACCCATGGTTCAGCCCATTCGGCACCTGCCGGGTCAGCTTGATTCCTGCCTTTTCGAGGAGCACCTTGCGCGCCAGAGAATATCCGTTCGTGTGTAATCCCCAGGAGGAAGCCCCACGATGGCGTCTCCCGGGGAGATCCGGCTGCCGTCGATGATCTCGCGCTGCCGCACCCAGCCTATGATGCAGGCCGCCAAATCGTATTCGTTGGGGCGGTAAAAACCGGCATCTCCGCCGTCTCGCCGCCAATTAATGCACAACCAACGGATCGACAGGCGGAGGCCACGCCTCGCACAACGTCGGTAACCACTGCGGGATGCATTTTGCCTGTTGCCAGGTAGTCGAGCAGGAACAACTTCGCCTTTACCGCAGACGTCGTTGACGCAGTGGTTCACCAGATCAGCGCCGACCGTGGTATGCCGCTTCATCGCGAACGCGATTTTGAGCTTGGTTCCTACGCCGTCGATGCTCGAGATCAGAACGGCGTCGCGGGGAAGGCCCTTGATAGAGAAGAATCCGCCGAAGGCTCCGACTTCTTTCAGCACGCGTGCGTTGAAGGTTTTGCGCGCCAGGAGTTTGATGGACGCTTTAGCTTTAGTGGCCGCGTCAATATCAACACCAGCATCACGATAAAGCATAGGTCATTTGTGATTTGCGATTTGAGATT
Source organism: uncultured Acidobacteriota bacterium (assembly GCA_963838915.1). Classification (GTDB taxonomy): domain Bacteria; phylum Acidobacteriota; class Terriglobia; order UBA7540; family UBA7540; genus CAVROP01. The sequence goes on along the minus strand of CAWIUZ010000133.1, from coordinate 17,807 downwards.
GGTGATTGGTGATTGCCGTACTTTAGCCACGTTTCACGAATTCACCGCGCTAGAGAATAGCACATTTGTGATTGGTGATTGGTGATTTGTGATTGGACATGTTCTGTCGAAAGTAACGTCATTCCCGCGAAAGCGGGAATCCATCCCCTTGCAGACTCACTACAGGCCCCCGCTTTCGCGAGGGCGACGAATTCCGATTCTCATTTTGCTGGCAGATCACTTCTCAGGAGGACAGTGGCAATCACCAATCACAAATTTAGAAGGTTTTTCCGGTCCTCGACCAGCGAGTTTTGCCGAAGAAATTCCAAAGGATGGAGGCGTCGAACCTGAGCCGGGATGTCAACTCCTCGCTGGTCCACTCGCGGGTGGGGGCGTCGTAGGACCAGTAGACAAAGAGCGGTTCGCCCACGACGTTTTCGAGTGGAACGAACCCCCAGAATCGGCTGTCCAAAGAGTGCTTCGATTGTCGCCCATGCAAAGCAGAATCCCTGGGGCACGTGCAATCCGTCTTGGCGAATGAAATTGGGCATTTCGCGCGCCCATGACGGGTCCAGCCCCCAGGCAGCAGGCAAGGTCTCGAGCACGTTGAGGGGCGGTGGGAAGTTGTCCCCTTAAGGGCAAAGTAGAGGAGTACTGGAACTGGATATAAGGCTCCTTAAGCGGCCGGCCGTTGACGAATACGCTACGGTCTTCGATCCTGATGACATCGCCACCCACTCCAATAACGCGTTTCACAAACATTACGGAGGGATTTCGCGGATAGCGAAAAGCGACAATGTCCTGCCGGTGGACGCTCCGCAGAGGTGGAATGCGAAACGACGTGTAAGGAAGCCGCGGCCCGTAGAGAAGCTTATTCAGGAACACGTGGTCGCCGATCATGATCGTTGATTCCATCGACCCGGTCGGAATCACCGTAGCTTCCGCGATGAAAGTCCGAGTCAACACTCCCACTAGAACGACCAACAAGGAGCGGACGGTCTTCCGGCACGCGCTTTCGCGCCGCCTGGAGGTGGCTTCCGGTTTCTCGCTTTCCGGTTCAGGCGAACCGGACGCAGCCGGTTCCGAAATGGGCTGCCCCGAAACAGGTCCATCCGCAGTTTGATTTTCGAGCGGTTCCATATCTCTCAGTCCCGGTTTCGAATCGCAATCAGAGGCTCTTGAACGGTGGTGGGATAATCTCCCTGAATAGCACGCCAGGCAAAATCGCCCCTGCGTATCGCCTACCGCACGGCGCAGACCCTCGAGCGACTGATAACCTAGGGAGTCAGCTCCCAGATATTGTCGTATTTCCTCGACATTATGGGTAGATGCGATCAGTTCCTTTTTCGTTGGCGTGTCGATGCCATAAAAACACGGGGAGGTAGTTGGGGGGCAACTGATGCGCATATGTATTTCCTTCGCCCCGGCCTCCCTTACGATTTGAACGATCTTCCGGCTGGTGGTGCCCCGCACGATCGAATCATCGACCAGCACCACTCGTTTGCCCTCCAACAGACTTCGCACGGGGTTCAGCTTCAACTGACGCCGAAGTCCCGGATCGCCTGGCTGGGGGTCATAAACGTGCGCCCCACGTAGTGGTTACGGATCAAAGCGATCTTGAGCGGAATCCCTGATTCCTCGGCAAAGCCCGTGGCCGCCGGAACGCCTGAGTCCGGCACCGGAACTACCAGGTCAGCGTCCGCCGGATGCTCGCGGGCCAGAAACCGTCCCAGCATTTCGCGGCTGGCCTGCACTGAACGCCCGAACACCATGCTGTCCGGGCGGGAAAAATAGACGTGCTCGAAGATGCACTGGGCGGGCGAAGCAGGAGGTGCGAAATGCAGCGAGGTCACTCCGCGGCGGTCCAGGATGACCATCTCGCCAGGCTCAACGTCGCGAATGAACTTGGCGTCGATGAGATCGAAGGGGCGCAACTCTCTGAGGCCGAGCAGACGTAAGTGTCGCCCAGTTGTCCCAGGCTGAGCGGGCGGAAACCGCGCGGATCGCGGATCCCGTAGACGGCGTCTTTGAAGAGCATCACCAGCGAATAGGCACCCACCACTTTGTCGAGCGCCTCCGCCACGGCCTCGGGAATGCCGGCCTGGCGGGAGCGGGCCAAGAAATGCAGAATTACTTCCGTGTCGCTGGTGGTTTGAAAAATGTCTCCCCGGCTCTCGAGGTCGCGCCGGATTGAGCTTGCGTTCACCAGATTCCCATTGTGAGCCAATGCCACCTGGCCCTTATTGCAACTCACCTTCAGGGGTTGGGCGTTCTTAAGGTCCGTGTCACCCGCCGTGGAGTAGCGGGTGTGCCCAATCGCCAGATATCCAGGCAAGGCCTTATGACTTCGGGGGGAAAGACCTCGTCCACGTGGCCCATCCCTCTCTTGCAGGTCAGTGACTCGCCGTCAGAAACGCAGATGCCGGCGCTTTCCTGTCCCCGGTGTTGAAGCGCGTAGAGGCCGAGATAGGCCAGTTTCGAGGCTTCAGGGTGTCCATAAACTGCAAATACCCCACAATGGTCGTGTAACTTGTCGTCGGGCAGAGAGAAAACTGGGAAGAAAGAAGACGCGAGCTGCAAAAAATCCTCCTCCAAATCAGGAAGGATGGCGGTCCTGAGCGACCTTTAACTTCAGTTGAATCAATGCGTTCGGCGTGAAAACCGTCCCCCACGCTCATTCGGTTTTCGCGCGCCGGCCACAATTCCCAGCCCCTCGCTGAAAGCTTCTCCAGCAAGACGCGCCGTCCATGCCGGCAATGACGGCTCTTCCTATTGTGCGCCTAAACCCAGACCAGCGCAATAGGTTTGTGCGGGACCCCAATCCGTCGATGACCGGCCCACCGTAGGGGGGCAGCTTGCCGTCCCCGCGTTTCTGCTGGTCCTGACGAGGGCAAGCCCTACCCCTACACCGCCCGGGTCCAGCCGCGTGCGGCATAGAGGCGCGAGGCCATGGGCCCTACCGCCCTCGACCTCCCTTATCGACGGATTGGGGGCGGAACAGCTTTGGTTTGGATGTAGCGCACGCCTTCAGCCAGCGTTTGCCGGCCTGAAGGTCGCGGCGCTCGCTTCGAATCAGGACACCGCCAGATTTGGGACACTACCCGGCAGAGCAGATCAACGAAGCTTTCACTCTCCTTCAATCTGAAATCGAAGAACTGCGAGTGCTCATGCAGGATTCGGATCGTCTGTCTGTGAACCTCAGCGGAGCGAGGCAATACAAGAGCATCGCCAGGGGAATAGTGCTTCAGGCTCAGAGGATCGAAGAGTTAACAAAAGCCAACGTCTTCTCGCGCTAGAGAGGGGGGCCCCGAATAGTGACGCCGGGGCCCCGTGTTCAGGTTACGTGGCAAGACTTTCTGAGGGTGACAAACATCTAATAACTACTTGGACATTTTGTCTGTGCCCTTTTGATCACTTTTCGATTTTTCTCAGCAACCCAACTATATATCACAACCGGAAGGGCAAGCTCTACCGTTACGTAGTCAAGTTGCGGTAGACTATTAAGTTTCCGGAAGAACGTGAATCGGCTACTGCGGGGCTTCAACCGCCAGTTTATGACCCGCCAAAGTGAGCCTATGCGATCGAGCCGGAGACAGTTTCCGACAAACTACGGAGGAGCTATGGCCCATCCCTGGAAGACGAAGAAGTGGTTTGTAAGCCCCTGGTGTTATCTGCCTGAGGTCCGGAAGGGCTTCAAGTTTGCGCCCAAAATCAAGATCCATGACGTGACGTTGCGCGATGGCGAACAGCAGACGGGCGTGGTTTTTCGCCGCGAAGAGAAGGTGGAAATTGCCAAGCGACTGGACGCGATGGGGGTGCACCGCATCGAGGCCGGAATGCCCGCCGTCTCGCCGCAGGATCAGGGGGCGGTGAGCGATATCGCTAACCTGGGCCTGAAAGCAGAGATCTTCACCTTTGCCCGCTGCATGGTGAGTGACGTGGCGGCCGCCAAGGCGTGTGGCTGCAAGGGTGTGATCGTCGAGATTCCCTCGAGCGAACACATCATCAAGAATGCCTATGGATGGCCACTGGAGCGCGCCGTGAAATCCTCCATCGAGGCTACACTGGCGGCGAAAGAGGCCGGCCTTTACACCGTTTTCTTCACCATCGACTCGACCCGCACGGAAGTGGAGAAATTGCTCGACCTCGTTCAGCGTGTGGCCGAGGAAGGCCATATGGACTCCTTCACGATCGCTGACAGTTTCGGCGGATGCACCCCGGAAGCCATCTTTGCTGTGGTCAAGAAGGCTATCAAACGACTCAAGAAGCCGGTGGAGATTCACTGTCATCAGGACTTCGGCTTGGGTGTGGCCAACACCATCTACGGCCTTGCGGCAGGCGCCTCCGTCGCTCACACCACGATTACCGGCTTGGGCGAGCGGGCGGGGAACGTTCCCATGGAAGACGTGGTCCTCTTGCCTGCTCTGCCAGTACGGGATCAAACTGGGGATACGCACCGAGAAGATGTGCGAGGTGTCGCGGTTTGTTCTCGACCTTGCGAAGGTCAAGATTCCGGGCAACCGTCCCATCGTGGGCGAAATGCTCTACCAGGTGGAATCCGGAATTGTGGCGGGGTTCGTACGCAAGGCGCGAGACAAGGCCCCGCTGGAATTTGTCCCGTTCTCTGCCGAGTTGGTGGGCCAGGCGCCAGTGACTATCGTGCTCGGCAAGAACAGCGGGCTGCCCTCCATTCAGGAATGGTGCGAGAAACTGAAAGTGCAAGCCAACGAAGAGGACATGCTGGAAATGGTGCGCCTGGTCAAGGAGAAGTCGTTCGAGAAGAAGGACCTGCTGACGGAGGACGAGTTCAAGACCATCGTGGGCCAGGTGCAAAACCGGGCAGCAGCAGCGAGCTAACCGATGGTCCCAACTCATTGTCGGGGACTACCACTCCCTTCCCCTCCTTAACAAAGGAGGGGAGTCGCGATTCCCCTCCTCTTTGAGGAGGGGCAGGGGTGGTGGGTGCAGGTGACACGCTATATTTGGGAGACGCAGACGAATGATCCATAGCCTAGAGGAGTTGATTGCACGCGCACGGCAACTTGGCCCGGCGAGAATCGCGGTGATCGAAGCGCACGACCCTGACGTGCTGGAAAGCCTGGCGCAAGCCGAGCCGCTCGGGCTGGCTCTCCCCACTCTGATCGGCAAGCCCGCCAAGATTGAGGAGGCTGCTCGCAAAGTAGGCTATAACTTGCGTCCCGAGTCGCTGATCTCGAGCTCCGGGGAAGACGCCTCGATTCGCCAAGGCATCGATTTGGTACGGGAAGGCCGGGCGGACCTTCTAATGAAGGGCAAGGTGACGACGGCCAACCTGATCCGAGGGGTTCTCGACAAGGAACGCGGGCTGCGCGCCGGAAGACAGTTGAGCCAGGTCATCGTTTTTGAGACGCCCCGAATTCCCGGCGTGATGGTGATGACCGACGGGGCGATCAACATCGCTCCGACGCTCGAGAACAAGGCGGAAATCTGCCGGAATGCGATCGAGGTGGCGCACGCGCTGGGCGTCGCTGAGCCGAAGGTGGTTTTGCTGGCGGCGCTGGAGTTCGTCAACCCGGCGATGCCGGCAACGGTGGATGCCGCAGCGCTGGTGCAGATGAATCGCCGGGGACAGATCACCGGCGCTTACCTCGAGGGCCCGCTGGCCCTCGACGTTCCGCTCAGCCGCTTTGCCGCCGACCGCAAGTCGATTTCGAGCCCTGTGGTTGAGGCCACCGATGTCTTTATCGCGCCGGACATCGAAGCGGCGAATATCCTCTATCGGGCGATCACCTATTTTGCGGGGGGACAGTCCGGCGGGATTATCGTCGGGGCGCGCGTGCCGCTGGTGGTGCTTTCGCGGGCGGAACCGCCGGAAACCAAGATCCATTCCATTTCGCTGGCGCTCCTGCTGATGCACCATCAGCGCCACGCGGCGTAGCTTTGGAGTGCGGCGGCTTGCCGCCGCTTTTCTCCGCGAGCTTGCTCGCGCCGCGCCGTGTAGAACTGACCTTCGGGTCCGCATGCGAGGTGCTGGCCTGAACGTCGGCTACACATACAGACGGCCGGCAAGCCGGCCTGAGGCAGAGCGGCAGCAAGCTGCCGCACTCCAAAGCGCTTTGCGCACAGAGAGGTTCTATCTTGCGGATTCTGGTTCCCAATCTCGGCTCGACTTCGCTGAAATACCAGCTCATCGAAACCGAGGGAGAAAGGGTTTTGGCCCGTGGCAAGATCGAGCGCATCGGCAGCGCCGAGTCTCCGATCACCAGGTGGGACGAGATGGGCGGAAGGGAAGTGAAAGAAACGGCGCCGATCCCCGACCATCGGGCCGCGATCACGTTCCTGATTGACAAGCTCGCGCACCGCGACTCGTCTGCTGAGGGCAAAGACGCGATTGCGGCGGTTGGTTTCAAAGCCGTGCATGGCGGCCCGAGTTACTGCGGGAGTTTTCTGGTCGACGACGAACTGCTCGAGGCGATGCAGGAGTTCGTCCCTGTTGCGCCCGTTCACAACCCCATCTACATCCAAGCCATGCAGATCTTCCGCGAGGTTTTGCCCGGAGTTCCGATGGTGGCGGTGTTCGAGACGGGTTTCCACTCGAGCCTGCCGGAGAGAGCATTCACTTACGGCGTTCCCTACGAGTGGCAGGAGAGGCACGGCGTGCGCCGCTACGGCTTTCACGGCTCCTCGCACCGCTACGTGGCGCGCCGCGTCGCGGAGATGCTGGGCCGGCCCGCAACTGAACTGCGGCTTGTCTCCTGCCATCTGGGAGGGAGTTCGTCGATTTGCGCGGTCGAGGAAGGGAAGTCCGTGGACTCGAGTTTCGGTTTCTCCGCCCAGTCCGGAATCGAGCACGCCACGCGCTGCGGCGACCTTGACCCCTTCATTATTCTGCACTTGATGGAGAGAGAGAAGCTGACGCCTGAGGAGATTCGTGAGGCCCTTTCGAAGAAAGGCGGCCTGCTCGGAATCTCGGGGCTAAGCAGCGATCTGCGGGATCTGGAAGAAGCGGCGGCGCGGGGCCACCGGCGAAGCGCCCTCGCCGTGGAGGTGCTCGTCTACCAGATCAAGAAGTACATTGGGGCTTTCGCTGCCGCTATGGGTGGGCTCAACGCTGTGGCCTTTGCGGGCGGCATCGGTGAGAACTCCTGGCGGGTGCGTCAGGAAGTTTGCCGGGACATGGAATTCCTCGGCATCCGCCTCGATGATGAAGTGAACTGCCGGCCTGTGCGCGGCGACCGCGTCGTCTCGAGCCCGGCGTCCGGCGTGGCGGTGTTGGTGGTGTACACCAATGAGGAGATCGTGGTAGCGCGCGAAACTGAGCGCGTGCTGGCGGGGGGCAGTCGGCAGTAGGCAGTCGGCAGTAGGCAGAAAGCAGAATCTCCGGGAGGCGGGCAGATGGCTGAGCGTACGCAGAGGGCAGCGAGTCGCCGGCAGGCAGTGATTGCCGTGTCCAAGAGATGCGCGTGTCATAAAGCGCGGCGCCGAATGGCAACTGCCTCTTGCCCCCAGTTGACTGCCGACTGCCCATTGCCGTCTGCCTACTGCAGACTGCCTACTGCCTACTGCCGACTGCCTACTGCGTTAAGGAGACTTAATGAAACTAGTGACTTTCACGAGCGACAACGAGGTTCGCCTGGGCGCCGTGAGGGACAATTCCGTGATCGATCTCGAGCTCGCCATGGGCTTACTTCGCGCCGATACGCTCGGCATCGAGACGCGGCCTGAGCTACAAGAGGCGGCTGACACTGTCTTGGCCCCGGGAGCCGTGCCGCGCGACATGACTGAACTGCTCGGGCGCGGGGACGCGTGGCGCCTGGGATTGGCAGCAATCCTGGAAGCCGCGGCGGCGTTTCCGGAACCCGCGCGCCTACCTCGAGGTTTGTTCACGCCCCTCGAGAGGGTGCGGCTGCGCGCTCCCCTACTGCGGCCCGGCAAGATCGTATGCGTGGGGCTCAATTATGAATCCCACCGCGCCGAGCAGGGGATCCAGACGCCCGCGCGGCCCATCTTCTTCCTCAAGTCGAATAACACCATCTGCGGCCTCGGCGACCCCATTGTCCTTCCGCCTAACGCGCAGCAGGTGGATTTTGAAGCGGAGTTCGCGGTGGTCATCGGGAAGCGCGGAAAGGCGATACCGGAAGAGAAGGTCTTCGAGCACATCGCCGGCTACACCATCCTCAATGACGTGAGCGCGCGCGACCTGCAAATCGGCGACAAGCAATGGTTCCGAGGGAAAAGCTGCGACACCTTCGCGCCGCTTGGCCCCTGGATCGTCACCAAGGATGAGATTCCCGATCCGCACGCGCTCGGAATCTCGCTGACCCTCAACGGCAACACAATGCAGGATTCGAACACCTCTGACCTCATCTTCAAGATTCAGTTTCTCGTTAACTACCTTTCCCAGTCGCTCACCTGGGAACCCGGTGACCTGCTCTCGACGGGTACGCCGGGCGGCGTGGGCCATCACCGCCAGCCGCCCGTCCACCTTCGTCCCGGCGATTCGGTCAGCATAACGGTCGAGAAGATCGGGACTCTTACAAACCCGGTTGTGGGGCCATGAGAAACTGCGATCCTTTGTTTTCATAGACATTCTCGCTTTGTTCCGTGGAAAAGACGTTCTCACCCTTTTCCGGCTGGCGCAGACCCCGGTGTGTGGGGTCTGCGATCTCACGAAGGGACAAGTCGCGGCGGAGCAGTGCAATTTGACCGGACGTGCGCCTTCGGCGCATCGCAGACATTCAAGGGCCATGTCTGCGCCAGCCCACGTTCCTTTGTTTTCATAGACATTCTCGCTTTGTTCCGTCGAAAACACGTTCTCACCCTTTTCCGGCTGGAGCAGACCCCGATTTGTGGGGTCTCGGATGTCCCGAAGGGACACGTGGGGGTAAAGCGCTCAATCCGACCGAACGTGCGCCTTCGGCGCATCGCAGACATTCAAGGGCCATGTCTGCGCCAGCCCATAACCCCACCGTGACACTCTAGCCTATAATTCTGTGTTTGTCAAGAGACAAGAATTCTGGCCTAGACACGGTCAAGAGGGACCTGTTGGCTGACTGGATATTATCTCTTGCATCGGTCTCGAGACAGGGCTATATTGTCCCTATCCGGGTAGTGGTAGAGTCTGAGCTTATAGCGGCGGGTTTAGCTGGCCAAATGGCGGTGTGAAGCCACCTCACACCAAAACTATACCACCACCCCAGTCCGAATTCCTCTGCACTGTGGGGGCGCCTATGCTACGCGCGCTTACTCCTCCTGCGCGGACCGCCGCCAGACGGACCGTGATCTACGCCGGGTGCGTCTTGAGCATATTCTTTGCAGCCTTCTGGCTTAGCCTTTATGGCAGGCTGCAAGTCGCAGATTGTTTCCTGACCCGGCACGCTACCTCCGCCTTAGCTTCACAAATCAGGCCGGGACTCATCGCGGGCTACGGCAAGCTTCCTCTGAGTTTTGAGGCGAACCAAGGGCAGGCCGACGCAAGGGTGAAGTTCCTCGCGCGCGGTCGAGGGTATGGTTTGTTCTTGACCAGCAACGAGGCAGTGTTGGAAGTGCAGGATTCAGGATTCGGGATTCAGGATTCAGGCAGAAAAACCAGAGGACAGGAGTCAGGAGTCAGGAGCCAGGAGTCAGGAGCCGAACTCAACCGCGCGCGAGGGTTGAGCAGTTTGCAACGGACAACGGACCGCAGACAACGGACGAATCCACTAATCCAAAATCCAAAATCCAAAATCGAAAATCGTGTTGTTCGCCTGCAGCTCGTGGGAGCGAAGACCGATGCTGAGGTGATCGGGCGCGACGAACTTCCAGGCAAGGTGAATTACTTCGTCGGCAACGATCCGAAGAAGTGGCGCACGAACGTACCGACCTACGCGAAGGTGCGGTATCACAACGTCTATCCCGGCGTGGATCTGGAATACTACGGCAACCAGGGCGGACAACTCGAGTATGACTTCATCGTCGCGCCGGGCGCCGATCCGAGCGTCATCGCATTGGATGTAGGGGCGGTTCGCGAACCGCCCCTACGTGTCGACGCCAATGGCGATCTTGTGATCCCGGCCAAAGGCAGCGAGATCCGATTCCGCAAGCCACAGATCTACCAGCCCGATATCGGCTCGTCACTCATCGCTCGTCACTCGTCACTGGTCCAGGGTCGCTTCCTTCTGGACGCCAAGAACCGCGTCCACTTCGCGCTCGGCCAGTATGACCACGCCAGAACGCTCGTCATCGACCCGTCACTCATTTATTCCACGTACTTGGGCGGCAGCGTTGAAGATTCGGCGAACGGCGTCGCCGTCGATTCCTCAGGCAACGCCTACGTTACAGGCACAACCTATTCGGATGACTTTCCCACTCTGAACCCGTTCCAGGCGACCAACAAATCCCAAAGCGGCACAGTTTTTGTGACTGAATTCAACGCAACCGGCACTGCCCTTGTCTACTCCACTTATCTGGGCGGCAGCGGAGGCGATTCGGGCGATGCTATTGCCATCGACTCATCAGGAAACGCGTACATCACCGGTCAGACCTGTTCGAGCGATTTTCCCACTGCCTCGCCGCTCGAAGCAGCCCTCAAGGGTGCTTGCGACGGATTTGTGGCAAAGCTGAGTGCTGCCGGTACGAGCCTTCTCTATTCCACATTCCTCGGGGGAAGCGGCATTGGACTCGCCAATCCGGCGTACAATGATGGGTGCCAGGGCATCGCGGTTGATTCCCTTGGCAACGCCTACGTAACTGGCGGGACGGTGTCTTCCGACTTTCCCACCGTCAACGCGTTGCAGACCAGCCTCAACGGACCTGAGGACGCGTTCGTGAGCAAGCTGAATCCGACCGGCTCCGCACTGGTCTATTCTACCTATCTGGGCGGCAGCGATTATGATTACGGCAAGGATATCGCTGTCGATTCTTCAGGCGATGCCTACGTCGTCGGCTCCACAGCTTCCTCCGACTTTCCTACCGTCAATCCGATTCAGTCGACTGGGAATCTATATGGCGGGACGTTTGTGGCCAAATTGAATTCCGCCGGCTCGGCTTTGGTCTATTCCACCTACTTAGATGGCACCCAAACGACAGGACCGGATGGAGTTGGGGGGATCGCCGTCGATTCCTCCGGTAACGCCTACATAACCGGGTTTACGTGTGCAGGGGATTTCCCTACAGTCAATCCAGTTCAGGCGACCAACCAATCAAAACATGGTGGGGCCTCAAATGCCTATATCGCCAAACTCAACGCCGCGGGCACGGCCCTTGTCTATTCCACCTACCTTGGCGGCAGCGGGATGTTTTTCGGCAACATATGCCCCGGTGGTGGTGATATTGCGTATGCCATCGCCGTCGACCCCACCGGAGTTGCCTGCGTGGCAGGGACGACTGCGTCCAGTGACTTCCCCACGCTCAACGCGATACAGTCGACCAATAATGACGAGACGGCCGACATACCCACTAACGCTTTTGTGACCTGCTTGAACGCAGCCGGGTCCGCCTTGGCCTATTCCACCTATCTCGGCGGGAACGATGCAGCCGCCGCCACAGGTATTGCTCTTGATTCTTCTGACAAAGCGTACGTGGTCGGCTACAATTACGCGCCCGATTTTCCTACCGTCAACCCGTTGCAGGCCACCGATAAAGTCCCAACTGGCAATGCCACTGGGTTTGTGGCCGCGATTTCGCCGCCCCCCTCGGTAACCTTCGTCCCGCCCAGCCTCAATTTTGGGGGCGTAGTCGTCGGCACGACGAGCCAACAAAGTGTAGTGCTGACGCCCCTCAGCAATTCCCCCGTGAGCCTCACCGGCATTACCACCGGCGGCGACTTTGCACTTATCACCACTGCCACTTCCTGCCCTTATGGGGGCGGTGTTGTGGCCGCCGCAAGCACCTGCACGATCGACGTCACCTTCACGCCATCGGCATTTGGCGCCAGTACAGATACCGTGAGTGTGGCCTACACGGGCCCAGATAGTCCTCAAAGCATCGCATTAAGCGGTACGGGGGGAGTGCCCGCTGCCAATATCTCTCCCCAGCAGTTAAACTTCCAGTACGACTACAAGGTTGGGATTCGCCCTCCCGTGCCGGTCGTCCTGACGAATACTGCTTCGGAGTCCTTGGCGGTCGCCAGCGTGACGGTCCCAGACGGCTATACGCAAAGCAACAATTGCCTGCCGTCTGTCGGTCCCAAGGGTAGTTGTACGATTAACGTCAGTTTCCGGCCCAGCGCAGGCGGGCCTTACGACGGCATGCTCACGGTGACCGATGACGCCATCAACAACCCCCAAACGGTGCAACTGAATGGCGTGAGCTTTGCTGGGCCGGCTAGCTTTTCGCCCGGCAGCCTCACCTTTGGTAGCGTGCCCGTCGGTTCTGAGGACAACCCTCAAGTTATCACACTCGTTAACCCCAGCAACGGTGTAGACGGAGAGATCCCCGTCATTGGAGTCAGTGGGGATTTCTTCATTTTGGACGACTGTGAGTCGGAAATGTATGTCAGCACTGGAGCGTCCTGCGACATTGCCGTATGGTTTCAGCCCACCGCGCCTGGGACCCGCACCGGCACGCTGACCGCTAAGTATACCCTGCCGACGGCGACTACGGTCACGGCGAGTCTGACAGGGACGGGCGAATGGCCCGGCGTGGGCCTTTCGCCTGCGAGCCTCAACTTCCCCGCGCAGACAGTCTCAACCAAGAGCGCTCCGCAGATGATCACGCTTACTAACACGGGCAATGCGGCGCTGAGTCCCCTCACGATTACACGGTCGGGCCCGTTTGCCGAGACCAACAATTGCGGCGGTTTCGTCGCAGTGGGCGCGAGTTGCGCCATCAGCGTCGCATTCTCTCCTATTAACGCCGGGACTGGAAGCGGTACGCTGACGCTGACGGACAACGCCGGCACCCAGACGGTTTCACTCTCGGGTACCGGAATGGACTTCGCCGTGACGAGTTCCACCACCAGCCAGAGTGTGTCTGCGGGTCAGGCGGCGAATTACTCTCTGACGCTCGCTCCCCAAGGAGGGTTCAGCCAAACGGTAAACCTGACGTGCACCCGCGCACCGTCTGAATCCACCTGCACACTCACGCCGAATACTGTGACACTGAACGGCACGGCATCAGGGACAGTTGCGGTGGCCATATCGACTACAGCGCCGTCATTAGCGCCGCCGCAGGGCAGGTTCCTGCCGCCCGGCATCACAGGGTTGCGAGGAGTGTTCTGGCTATACGCGTTGTTGTGGCTGGCAAGCGTGCTGGTGTTAGCCGGGGCGAGGAAGCGTCGCGCCGCATGGTTGCTGGGCGCAGGCTTGCTGGTCTTGATGCTGTGGAGCGCCTGCGGAGGAGGTGGAACGACAACTCCACCACCCAGCAATCCCGGCACGCCGGCGGGAACATATACCGTGGACGTCACGGCGACGGATGCCTCGACTGCCACGCTCACCCACACGATTCAATTGACCATGACGGTGAATTGAGGTCCGCGTGGTCCCCCCTCCTTGGCTGATCCTGACTCCCCTCCAAAGCCAAGGAGGGGGGAGGGTGGTTAGATTGTGCGGTGAGTTCGCGCCCTGCGACGGGTTCCGGAGCCCGCCGGGGCGGGCGCAAGAATGTGGCCCACGGCGACAGCCGTGGGGAGAAAGCAGCGCCGACGCGCCTGAAAAGCCCCGGGAGGGGCGACAGAGCTGTCTTGATGATCGCAAATCTTCTGTCGCCACTCCGTGGCTCAGCGTGCTCTCTGTCAGCGTGCTCTCTGTCTGCCGTGATCCCACGGCTCGCGCCGTGGGCCACATTCTCGCGCCGCTGATGCGGCTTGGTGTGGGACAACGGGCTTATTCCAGCGCCTACGGGGATTAGGGGGCGGTTGGCGGAGGACGCACTCGAACCCACGGCCCCCTATCGCCTGCACCGCGGAGAAGAGGGAGTCTGATCCTACCTTGCCAACTGGCTCACCGTGTCAGCGGCCGCTTCGAGCGGAAATGAGACGTGCACCGTTTCCTCGTCTGTGTCCACGTCGATGAAAACCGATCCGCGCAACTTGAAGATTCTTACGTGCTCGTGACGGCTATCCACCTCGACCAGGGGGCCGTCGGCGCAGCGCGCCAGTTCAATGCTGGCCGCCCTGATGGTTGGAAGCCATGGCCTGATTTTGTCGCGAGCGTCGTGGAGTTTGGCTCTGGGGATGACAAACGCAGCCACCGGCGCAATGGCGGCCGGCAGAATCAAATGGATGTGTTTGCCGTCGTTGCTCTTTTCCCGCACTTCTACCCTTACCGCTCCCTCGTTGCATACAATCACTGCGCCTGCTGTGAAAACTCCGAGAGTTCCTGCCAGAACCGCCATCCCTGCCGTCATAACCCACCGCCTTTTGCTGACTTGCTTGGAATGCGGCAGCGCAGCCTGCGGAGCTGCCGCCTTCGCAATCCGTGCGAGCTGACCGGGCCATTCCGCAACTTCCAAGGCGGCAGCTCCGCAGGCTGCGCTGCCGCACTTCAAGGTTCAGTCCGCGACATTGTTTGAATCCACCCAGATGCGCACGTCGTCTTCGCCGTCCTTCACGGTGACCAACTCGAGATTCCCGTATTCATCGAGGGCACGAACTGCCGCCAGCACGTTCAGTTCGTCGTTGGGGCCCGAGAGCAGGGCGCTCGCGACTTTGAAGGGTACCTTGATATCTACCGTCTGCCCCTCCTTCGAAGCCTCGGCTTTCTTCGCGCCGCGCCCGCGGTTTTCGTGAACTTTGATGAGCAGGAACTCCCCGGCTTTTGCCACCTCCACGTTCTGATCCTTCGATTGGACGGTGACGAATTGGTTGTCCTGCGTTTTCCGGACCGCTTCGAGTAGAGCTCGCACGTCCACCTGGTCGAACGCGTGGCCTTCCACTTTGATCTTCCCGTCCGAGAACCTGTCGGCGTGGATGGTGGGAAGAACCGCTTCCGCCAGGCTCAGTGGAATATTGACGCGTACGTGATCTCCGTCCGGGCCCGATTCGATCACCCGGATGTGGATCCAACGGTCCGCCGGCCAAGCCAGCGCCGTAAAGACCAACATGCCAATCATCACACCAACTGTTTTCTTCATCATCGGGGACCACCTCCTCGCTCTATGACCAGGAACGCAGGAAGGGCCCAGAAAGTTCCAAGATTTTCGATTTTGCAGCGCGACCGAAACGCTGCACTGGAAAATAAGCTTGGAAGAACCGGCAACCTGAGATGATGCTCCGGTGTCTAAGCCAAGGGACGGCGAGTTCATTCTTCATTCAACACGCCGCTCCGTAGCGTTCCAACACTCGAAGCTGTTTCAAAACGCCCTGCAGTGGAGAGATCGCTGAATGTCGCCCAGGATCCCCAGCCACCGCTCGAGCGCTCAGCCCCGCAGGGGCTGGATACGAGTAGCCGGGGGCAACGCCCCCGGAATCGTCGCCCCCTCACCCCCTTGCCCCTCTCCCCGCCTGCGGGGAGAGGGGTGCCGAAGGCAGGGTGTGGGGCCGGACCGGGGGTTTCACCCCCGGCTACTCAATTTGCTCCCCTCCGGGGAGCACGGCTTCGCGCGTAGACAACCATCTCCGTTGCAATCTGGTACGGAAGGTTTTGAAACAGCTTCTAGGGGGAATTCAATGCGCAGACTACTATTTACAAGTGTATTAATGGTCTTATTCGTCGGCATCGCGGGCGCCCAGCCGAAGCCCGGCGCGCGAACAACTGCAGACTCGCAGGAACGCTTGCCGGTGAAACGCGTGGTGCTCTACAAGAACGGAGTCGGCTACTTCGAGCACTCGGCCCGGGTTCGTGGCACGCAGGAACTCAATATCGACTTTACCACCGCACAGCTTAATGACGTCCTCAACTCGCTCACCGTGGTGGACCTCGGCTCTGGCCGGATCAGCGGTGTGCGCTTCAACTCGATTGCGCCCTTGAGCGAGCGGCTGAAGGCCTTGCGGTTGCCTCTCAGCGAGGGAACCTCTCGCGACGACTTCCTCAACGCCCTGTGCGGCACAAGGGTGGAAGTGCACAACGGTGCGGCGTCCGGCGCGGGCCGGGTGTTGAGCGTCGAGACGCGCAAAACCCTCAACCCTAAGGGCGAACAGCTCGCGGAGGTGACCGAAATCTCCCTGGTATCTGACGGAGGCGAGCTGCGCACTTTCGAGATGGGGCCGGCCACCTCGGTGCGCATCGCGGACCACGACCTGAGCGACGATGTGGGACGTTATCTGAGCCTCATCGGGTCCGCCAAGGCCATGGACCTGCGCCGCATGACCATCGCCGCCACGGGCGATGGGGAGCGCGAGGTGTTTGTGAGCTACATCAGCGAAGTGCCGGTGTGGAAGAGCACTTACCGCATCCTGCTCTCCGACAAACCGGACGACCCACCCCTGATCCAGGGCTGGGCGGTCGTGGACAACACCATCGGAGAGGATTGGAAAGGCGTGCGGCTCTCGCTCATCGCCGGCGCGCCCCAGTCCTTCATTCAGCAGATTTCGCAGCCCTATTACGTGCGCCGGCCTGTGGTGGCTCTGCCCCAGGAAATGACACTCACGCCCCAGACGCACGAAATGGCGCTTATGAACGCGCCTGGTCCGCCTCCTGCCGTGGCCAGCGGGGCTGGTGGGGGTATTGGTCCAGGTGAAGGCGGAGGAACCGGCGGAGGCGTGTACTCCGTCGGTGGTGGCGTAATTGGCGGCGTCTTAGGCAAGGCAACCGGCCTGGAGGGGACAGTTCGGGATCAGACTGGGGCCGTCATTCCCAATGCAAAGGTCACGTTGACCAACTCCTCCAATGGCTCTGTCGAGACCGTGCGCGCCGATTCTAATGGCCTCTACCGATTCGAAAACGCTCAGGCTGGAGACTCAACTCTCACCGTCGAATCGCCGGGGTTCCAGCGGCTGGACACGAACAACGTGCGCATCTCCTCCGGCAGGATGAATCAGTTTCATCCCACGCTCGCGGTGGGGGTCAGCGCGGAAACCGTGATGGTCTCCGCCGCGCCCAAGAGCTGGCTGGAAGAAAAACAGCAGGCCGAGGCTGAAGCGAAAGAGATCGGCGATCTCTTCGAATACGACATCAAGCAAACCGTTACGATCGACAAGAATCAGTCGGCCCTGGTGCCGATTGTCCAGGCGCACATCGATGCGGAGAAGGTGACCTTGTGGAACGCGAACTCGGCCACGGCCCTGCGCGCCCTTTGGCTGACCAATACCAGCGGGCAGACTCTCGATGCCGGCAGCTTCAACATTCTCGAAGGGGACACGTTCGGGGGCCAGGGTTTGCTCGAGGCCATTCGCCCCGGAGAAAAGCGGCTGGTTTCCTACGCCCCTGACCCGGCGGTGCATGTCCACGCGGAGGACGACTTCTCCGAAAAGCCCATCAGCAAAATCGTAATCAACAAAGGTCTGATGCTTACCACGCGGGAGCAGCGAGCCACCAAAACCTACAAGCTCTTCAACTCGGACGCAAGCAACCGGGACGTCATCATCGAACATCCGGCCCGCGACGAATGGAAGCTTGCCGACAACCTGAAGCCGGAAGAATCGTCGGCTTCCTTCTATCGCTTTCGGGTGAAACTGAATCCGAAGCAGAACGCCCAGTTCGTGGTCGAGGAGCACAAGCCGGAGACCACTGAAATGGCGCTCACCAACCTGACGAGCGACCAAGTCGAAGTGCTGACTAAGCAACAGAGAGTCACGCCTGCTATGGAACAGGCTTTCCGGCAGGTCCTGGACCAGAAGAACGGCATCGCTGCGCTCGACGCGCAAATTCAGGCCCGGCGGCAGGAGCTTGATGCCATTGGTGGGGATCAGGCGCGCCTGCGCGAGAACATGAAGGCGCTCAAGGGAAGCGCTGAGGAGAAAGCGTTGACCGAACGCTATACGCGCGAAC
>CAWIUZ010000132.1:0-8870 GCA_963838915.1 uncultured Acidobacteriota bacterium | reverse complement strand
CAAGCCCCTGGAGGTCTATCAGAAGACATTTCCAGTCTCTGTCAAAAGCGGCCAGTTGCGCGTGGGTGTGGGTGACAAACTCTCTTACACGGACGATCCGAACGCCGACGTTCTGAAGCGCCCGTTCCACTTTCACAATGCCGACGAGAGTAGCGTCGAGGGACTTTACCAATCGGCTGAGCGCGAGGAGAAAGAGCGGAACTACAAGTCGGCGTTGCGCAAGTACCAATCCGTGGTGGAGCGCGAACCGCTCCACGTGGCTGCGCTAACGCGTCTCGCCGAGCTCTACTGCCGCAGGGCCCAATACGATCAGGCGCTCGACTACGCGCGCAAAGCGCTGGATATCGCGATGTACGACGCGGACGCCAATTATATCTACGGAATCATCGCCACTCGGTTGGGCGACCTGGTGGACGCCAAGGAGACGCTGGGATGGGCGGAGCGTTCGATGAAGTACCGCTCCGCAGCGTACGGTGATCTGGGCGGCATTTATCTCCAGGAACGCAATTTCAACCTGGCTGAAGATTATCTCCACCAGTCCCTCTCTTACGATGCCTATAACATCAGAACTTACCAGCTTCTCGCCACGGCTCTCCGGTTGCACAAGCAGCCTGATAAGGCGCGCGAGACCTTGAGCAGGATTCTCGACATCGATCCCCTAAACCATCTGGCGCGCTTCGAGCAGTACCTGCTCGATCCGAGCCCTGCGGCGCTCAGTGAATTCAAATCCATGATCCGCAGCGAATTACCGCATGAGACTTATCTCGAGATCGCCGCTTACTACTCCAACCTGAAACTCGACGATGACGCGCTGAAGGTGTTGGAGGTCGCTCCAGAGCAGGCCACGGTGCGGTACTGGCAGGCCTACCTCTTGCGCAACGAATCTCCGGAGCGCAGCCGGGAGGTTCTCTCGCGCGCGGGCGCCCTTTCACCTTACCTGGTGTTTCCATTCCGCGCGGAGTCGATTCCGGTGTTCGAGTGGGCGGCGGCGGAGCGGCCGAACGATTGGAAGCCGAAGTACTACCTCGGTTTGATTTACTGGGGAATGCAGCGGGACGACGACGCGCTGAAGATGTGGAGCGAGTGCGGCGAGCAGCCTGACTATGCGCCGGCTTATATCTCTCGCGCCATTCTCGAGCAAGTTGCCAGTCCTCAGCAGGCTCAGGCTGACTTCGAGCGGGCATACTCGACCGACAAGAAGGATTGGAGAACATCGTATCACCTGGCGGATTATTACCTGCAAGCCGGAATGAA
Organism: uncultured Acidobacteriota bacterium; assembly: GCA_963838915.1. Lineage (GTDB taxonomy): Bacteria > Acidobacteriota > Terriglobia > UBA7540 > UBA7540 > CAVROP01. Next base: position 7,616 of record CAWIUZ010000132.1, on the reverse strand, counting down.
CGACAAGGCCTTGAAGGTGGCCATCGCTGCGTCGCGCCAATTCCCCAAGGAAGATGCGGTGAGAATTCTGCTGGCCAGGACATACTTGCACGGCGGCCGCTATGCTGACTGCTATGGTGTGCTGGCGAAGGCCTCCATCTTGCCTTACGAGGGCCAGAACGATGTGCACCAATTGTGGGTGGAAAGCCTGGTCACGCAGGCGCTCGCGGATATGAAGAAGGGCGGTTACCAGGAAGCGGTTGGGCACCTCGAAGCTTCGCGCGAATTCCCGGAGCGGCTGGGAACGGGGAAGCCCGACGACCCGGATTACAGGATTCAAGACTATCTGGAGAGCTTCTGTTACGAAAAGCTGAAAATGACGAGCAAGGCCGAAGAAGCTCATGCACGGATCAAGGCCTGGCATTCCCGGCACGGGGAAGGGAACGCGGAGATCGAGAGTCAGCGGGTCTCTGAGTGGTACAGTACGGCAGTCAACTCGGATGGCGAACTTAAGTCGTTACAGTCGCTTGCCAGACTTTTGCGAAGTGAAACTTGAAATCAGCAAGCAGCCTTCATCAAACAGGGGGAATAGCCCTCTCCCGTGGGGAGAGGGTGTCCGGTGACGGCGTTTTCATCAGCCGTCAACGGACGGGTGAGGGGTCCTTTGCCGCTGGGGCAGTACGTAGCGCGACCTTCAGGTCCGCAGTGAGACTGGAGTGAACTGACTGGCCGCTGAAAAGGAGAAACCTGAACACATGGATGATTCCACGCGGCGACGCTTTCTCAAGGATTTGAGCCTTGGCGCTGCTGCCTTCTCGGCACCGGCGCAAGGTGCCCAGACAAACCAATTGCCGGGGAGGCCTTCCCTCTGGGGACACTCAAGCGCAGCCCTCTCACCCCACGAGCACCATGGCGATTGCCGCTCATCCCGGCGACGCATTCTTTGCCATGGGCCTTGCCGTGGCGCTCCAGGTTCACCTCGGTGGCCAAGGCGTCTTCCTGAGCCTGTCACTCGGGGAGCGCGGCTCGGCGCGGATTGCTCCCGCGCAGTACGGCCCCCTGCAAAGACAAGCGGCCGAAAATGCCGCGCAGATGCTGGGCGCTCGGGCAGAGTTTCTCACCTATCCGGACGGAGAGATTCCAGTTTCAGAGGAGGCTAAGTTTGCCGTGTGCGATTTGATCCGGCAGTACCGGCCCGGGATCATCGTGACGCACTGGAGGGGAAGTTGGCATAAGGATCACGAAGCGTGTTACAAAATAGTTAACGACGCTGTGTTCTACGCCGGGCTGCCCGCCCTCGATCGCAAAGAACCGCCTCATGAGGTTGGAAAACTATTTTTTGCGGATAATTGGGAAGATGCAAACGGTTTTATTACGGATATTTACCTTGATATTACTACCGTCTTCGACCGATGGCAGGAAGCCTGCGCCATTTTCCCCATGTGGCGGGGCGAAAACGGATTCCGTTACAACGACTATTATGGGAGTCTGGCCGTAACCCGCGGCTGCCTGAGGGGTTGTAAGTACGCCGTCGCCCTGATGTCGCCCGCCGAACAGCTCACCCGCCGAGTGAAGGCGCTGTGAACCGAATCTGAAATAACAACCCTCTCCCTTGGGGAGAGGGTGTCGCGCTTCGGCGCTTTCATCAGCCGGAGCGCGACGGGTGAGGGGTTACTTCGTACCCGCTCGGTCCTTACTCTACGCGCCCCCGCAGCACTGTGACAGACGCTTTGGGAAGCGTGAAGGCCGCCTGTGGTCCGCCCGCCACCGTGCCGCCCACCGGCGGCGCGTCCGGATCGGCGTAGCTATTCGCGCCGCGATCCTTCCACACGTATTGTTCGCTGCCGAAGCTCACTTGCGTTACCGGGTCAGAAAAGGACGCGGTTTGCCGGCTGGTCGAATCCTCAAAGAGTACGCGCACCGTGTGCGGCTGGTTCTGGTCGCGATTCACCAGCATCACGGACCAGTTGCCGTCGGGACGATGCAACGCATACGAGGTGACCAGCACATTCCCGTCGCTGTCTTTGATATCGGTCACGGAAGGGAACATGTAATGCACGCCGGAACGGTGCTCGACCCACTCGAGGTTGAGCATGTGCGCGGCGTAATAAAACGCCGTGTAGCCTTTGATGTGGAAGTCGCGGTCAGCGACAAAGCTTGACCAACTGGCCGGGCCGAGGCAGCTTGGCTCGACAGTCTGGGGTTGGATTGGGGAATGGTAATACGCTGCGCCTCCCGCTTCAAAAAACGCGCCGATACTATCCGAGAGCCACAGCGCGGCGAAGATCTGGCTCATCGGCCCCGTAAGTTCCCAGGAAACGCTGCTCTCGGTCACCATCAATGGCACATCCTTGGGAACACCATCTTCTCTCCAGACCTCGAGGATGTGCTTGATCAATTGCGGTTCCCGGTAGAGCGTCTTCCAGGTGATCTCGCACGGCTCGAAAGGATAATGCTCGAACGAGACAAAGGCGAGGTCGCTGAGCCGATCGTGCGCCCTCAGGTAATCGATGAAGCGGCCCATCCAGGAGGTCCGGCCCTGGGCGTCCGGCCACACACGGATGTCCTGGCTCACGCCTTCGAAGATGGGGCCGCCCAACTTGAGCTTGGGATCGACCTTGTGAATCGCGGCGGCCCACTGGATGTAGAGCGCACCGTAGTCTTCGGGTAGCGCATGCTTGCCGTCCGGTTCCTCTCCCATCTCAACATAGGCAAGGGGGTAGCCTCGCTTCTCGATGTAGGCGATCTGGGCGGCAGCGTCCTCCGGCGTGCCGTAGAGCAGAGTGACGGGAATCATCGCCGGCAGGTTGTTGGTGATTCCGCTGGTAAAGAAAAGGTCGAAGCCGGTGTGTGCGTAGCGCTCCCCGGAACTCGCGTCCGCCGCCGAGTGCCAGGGGTCGATGGACGAAGAACAATAGGTAGGCTTCTGTCGACCCGTGGCACCCTTCGTTGCGTCCACGAACTCGTTCCCGCTCATGTTGCCGGCGGTGAGCGACTGAATGGCGTATCCGACGCAGTTTCGCACGTCGCCCGAGCCGTGGAGATCGCAGGTGTTTGAGGATTCCGTCATCCAGACGCGCAGGTAGCGAGTGGATATGGGCATCTTCCCGAATCTGAGTGTAACCGTGCCGCCGTGCGCATCGGTTATCGCCCCGGAGGGAAATGCCTTCCATGCGCCCTGCGGGCCTTCATCGAAATCGAGCGCCCCTTTACCAACCCAATATTCCACAGTGTAAGTTTTGGCGTAGGGGTTCGCCCAGGCGATCCGAACCGCGTTGACGGAATGCTCCTTTTGCAAATCCATGACCACCCACTGAGGGTGGGCGGCGTCACTTTCACCAGTGAACTTGCTCGAGAGATACGGGTTGCTTTTCCAGTAGCTGAGGTTTGGTCCCTCGATTGGCCGGTCGCCGCTCGAGGAGAAACCGCGGTGAGGCAATGCGTAGGCGAGGATGTAACGGATGGGGTCTTTCAGTTCCGTGCTGCCGGTGAAGTATCCGCTCTTATGGGCGGGATCGCTCCAGGTCCCATTCTCCGTCCAGTGCCACGCTGCCATGCGCAGTTCGGTGTTGTTGCGATACGTGATTGGACCCCAGCCGGCGGAGAGCGATTCCTCGAGAATGTGCGGAGTATAGACCTTGTCGATCTCGTTGTGAGACAGGACATCGACCGAGCTGCCAAGGGCGCGGTCGGGATCGAAGGAGTTGAGCACGTGGCTGGGGGTGACGTTGATGCGTACGGTCCCCACAGCCGCATTCGTCTGAGCAGCAGCTTGTGCAAAGATCCACAGCAGGGCCGCCAGGCTTCCAGCCGCAACAATGCCTCGTCGCATGAGCGATTCTCCTTTAGGATGACTGGCGGGCAGGATTATAACATGCGCCGGACAGCTCGACCGGGTTCCGGAGCCCGCCGGGGCGGGCGCAAGAATGTGGCCCACGGCGACAGCCGTGGAGAGAAAGACAGGTACGATGCGCGCCGAAAGCCCCGGGAGGGGCGACAGAGCAGTTTTGACGATCGCAAATCTTCTCTCGCCACCGGGTGGCTCAGCGAGCTCTCTGTGCGCCGTGATCCCACGGCTGTGAACCTGTGAAGAAACCCTGAAAGTGTCATCCTGAGCGCGGCGAAGGATCTCTGCAGTTGTTCTAACTCGCTAAACCATAAGAAACTGCCGGGATCCTTCGCTGCGCTCAGGATGACAGGCATCGATTTTTTCACGGGTTCTGCCACCGTCGGCCTCATTCTTGCGCCGCTGATGCGGCTTGGCGTGGGGTGCCGGGCTTATTCTAGCGCCTGTAGGGTGTGAGGGGGTGGTGTCAGTTAATTCTGCAATCCCCAGTAGGAGGCTACTCGTCCAATCGAAAGCCGACCGTAATCGTGGTGACCACTTCGACCGGTTCGCCGTTCAAGAGCGTGGGCGTGTACCGCCATTGACGGACGGCATCCATGGCGGCTTTAGTCAGCGCGGGATCAGGGTCGCTGAAAGGCGAAAGGGACAGAATCTGCCCGCTGGTTCCGATGACCGCGCGCAGGATGACCGCGCCTTCGATTCCCTGTTTCTCGAGCGCTTCAGGATATTCAGGTTTCACCTGGGAGATGAGATGGGCCGCTTGAACATTGCCGCCCACGCGGATGCGTCGCGGCGCCGGCCGTGGTGCAGCAGGGCTCTCCGCCGGCTTATGCCCGTGTACGACGACTTCCTCCAGCACTTCCCCAATGTCCAACGTGATGTTCTGATGCAGGTCTCCGCCCGATTGGAGATCGAGTTCCGCGCTCTTTGTAAAGGCGAATCCGGGACAGGCAATCTCAAGCCGGTAGCTACCCGGAGGTATCGCTGCAAAACTAAACGTGCCGTCCGGGCCGGAGTGCCCCTCAATCTTTGACTTCAGCCCCACATTGACGAGGGAGACATTCGCATTGGGGATCACCGCGCCGCTCGGGTCGCGGACCGTGCCCGAGATAGTGCCCGAGGCGCTTTTGGCTGCCACGCGCATTGCCGCCACGGGAAGAAGCAAGAGCGCCGAGAGCGCCGCGGTGAGCAATGCTCGGCTCGCCGCCAAGGGCTTGTGATTCAGTCGGGGATCAAGCAACGCTTTCATGCGAACCTCCAATTGAGAAGATTGGGCCATGGCAACACTTGTTGACCATGCGCCATTCGAACCTTGCAGAGCGCGACTCAGCACAAGAAGAAACTCGGCGTAATCCGTCGCCGGGTGGCCGAGACTTAGCACTATGTCGTCGCATGCCCGTTCTCTTTCCTTACGCATCGCGAACCCGGCAAGCCACACCAACGGGTGAAACCACAACAGAGCGCAAACGACTTGAGCAGACATCTGGGTTAGATAATCGTTCCGGCGCACGTGGGCCAGCTCGTGGGTAAGCACCCACTCGAGCTGCTGGCGGGACCACTGCGGAGCCTCCGCAGGCAGCAGCACCGCCGGACGTAGCACGCCGTGGGTGAAGGGGACGGCGACCTCAGCGCTGGTTCGCAGCCGGACCGCGCGCGACAGGCGAAGGGAGGAGCGGACGTTTTCGAGGATGACTTTTGCCTGTCGTGTCTCGAAAGGCAGCGAGCGTCTCGCGATCCGACGGACACGGCATTCCCCCACGGCAGTTCGCGCCGCCAAAAGCGCGGCGCCGATCGCCCATAAACATAAAACCCAGCCAGTGCGGAACGGAGCTTCTCCGCTGCTGCCAGATACTGGGGCCACTTGAGCCATGGGGCGCACATCGATTTGACTGCTTTCCTGGACAACCTGCAAATCGACCTTCGTCACACCCCTCTCGCCCGCGGTGTAGGTAGGCAGTGTCGAGATGACGGGCACGTCCCAGGCCGGCAGCATCAGAGAAAAGAAGGGTAGAGCCAGTATGGCGCCTACTCCCAGGCTCCAAACGAGGTGCCGCGCCGCAGCCGATGCACGCCGCAGAGTTGAAACCAACGCTCCACAGAGCAGCAGAAGACAGGTGCCCTTAAGAGCGGCGTCGAGAAGAAGCGCCAAGCCCTTCCCCGTAAAGCCATGGAGAGATTGCAATACGTGGAGAAACGGCGAGAATATCCCCGACATTACGCGCCTCCTTTCCGGGCCTTCGCGATTAACTCGGAAATGCGTTCAAGCTCGTCCTCCGACACATGTGCAGTCGAGGGCTCCAGCAGCGTCGCGACGGCTTGCGCGGCGGAGCCATCGAAGAAGGTCTCAACCAGATGTCTCAGGGCCGCGCGCCCTACGCGCTGGCGCGAGGCGGTAGGGAAGTAGACGTAACGAAGGTCTTTTTCCGCATGCCGGATGTGCCCTTTTTCTTCGAGGATGCGGAGCAGGGCGCGAACCGTGGAGTAGCTGGGAGGATTGGCCAGCGACTCTCGAATCTCCGCCGCCGAGGCCCGCTGGCGTTGGTAGAGCACATCCATAATCTGGCGCTCGCGGCGGCTGAGTTTATGATCTGCGGGTTCGGCCATGGGCTGTCCTCCTGCTAATTCTTAAGCATCATGCTAAATTATTAGCATGCTTTCTCCGAATGTCAAGCTTTTTTTGTGATGTCTCGATCTGGCTCGCAGCGGTGGCCTCTGCAGGGTGTGGAAAAGCCTTCTTCGCCTGTCATCCCGAGGAGTTTTCATGGGCCTGCGGCGCACCCGAGGCAATGAAAATCAGCGTCGTCGTCCCCGCGCAAGCGGAGGCCCATTGTGGAGCCGGGAACAAGTTGGATTCCCGCTTTCGCGGTAATGACGCGGCCCTCGAGTAGGAGCGGTTCGCGAACCGCCCCTACCAGCCCGATTCGCGTCAATGACACAGAGGGCGCTATTTTCAGGAGCCGCAGGCGACGAGGAATCTCTCAATGTCTTGAAAACACACCAGAGCGAGATTCCTCGCTGCGCTCGGAATGACAAGGGAAAGAGTTTTTCCGGAGCCAGGTCAGGCCGGCATGAAGGCCCGCGCTGTTTTCAAATCAGGACACTACCCATAGAAGAACCACGTTGCGTCCTGACGGCGAGACCGCATAGAATTCAAGAGTTCAGCCTTCGAGGTGGAATCGGTTGCAATTCTTCAATTCGCTTTCTTCGAGGATCGGACATGCGCTCGCGCTTTACGGCGGGGGCCTCTTCTTTCTGTCGTTTCTGGATTCCTCATTCATACCATTTCCCGGCATCAACGACATAGCGCTTATTGTTCTGGCCAGCAAGCACCCTGCCCGGTCGCCCTTTTACGCGTTGTTGAGCACTCTTGGCTCGCTCTTGGGGTGCTTCGTCATGTACGGGATAGCGCGCGGAGGAGGAAGGCTGGCCGGCGGCAAGCGCTCGTCGACCAAAAGGAATCGCGCGCGGCGTTGGCTGGTGCAGAACGAGTTTGTTTCCATGCTGGTGATGGCTTTGTTGCCGCCGCCCGCCCCGCTGAAGTTCTTTGTCATCGCCGCAGGGGCGTTGCGCATGAATATGGTTAACTTCGGAGCGGCTTTGCTGGTTGGACGAAGTTTGAGGTTCGCTGCTATTGCCTGGCTGGGGGCCCACTACGGCGCCGAGGCCGAGGCGTATCTAAAAAAGAATCTCGCCTGGGCTTCTCTGGTTACGATCGTCCTGGTTATCGGGTTGGCACTGATCTTCCGCTGGTGGAAGGCAAGGCATCCTGCCACGGATGACTCCGCTTAGC